>NZ_JBQFZU010000018.1:0-90581 GCF_056542405.1 Ruegeria sp. AD11(2025)
CAGTCTCTCCTGAGCGTCTCAACCGTCTCTCCGGCCCGTCCCACCGTCTCACCGGTGCGTCCCAAGCGCCTCAGCAGCGCCGGTGAAGGGGGTTCTAAGTATAACCAGCACTAGCCGCAAGCAGAAAAAACACGAAATCTGCAAAAAACCGCGCAATCAAATAATTTTGTATTAAATCAATATGTTGAAGTGAGCCAAGTTGAACCCGCCGAGTATTTCCGTAAGAGCTACGCCACGAATCCCGGCTTCTACACAGAATTACCCACAGACTCGGCAGCGAGTCAGGCGGAATCGGCCTCACGCGGTCGAGTCTGCAGACCCGCACCCGGAAGGCGCAGCAGCAGCAAGCCAACGATCAGGGTCAAATAGACCAGCGGTTCGATCTGAAATCCCTTGGCCAGTATGACGTAGTGCAGCCCCCCCAGAACCGCTGCCGGGAAGACAAGACGTTGCAGGCTGCGCCAACGAGGCCCCAGTTTGCGCACGGACAGATTGTTCGATGTCACCGCCAGCGGCAGCATTAGGGTGAACGCGGCCATGCCGACCGTAATATAAGGGCGTTTGACAATATCAGCCCAGATCTGGCTGGGCACTTGAACATCCAGGACCAACCACACCAGCAGGTGCAGGCCGACATAGGTAAATGTCAGTACGCCAAGGGCACGGCGGAACTTCAACAGGTTCAGCCCGAGGAACCGTCGCAGCGGGGAAATCGCCAGCACCGCAATCAACAGTTGCAGCGCCAGCTCTCCGTACCGGTGTTCCAGCGCCTCGATCGGTTCCACGCCCAAACCACCGGTCAGCGCCTGATAGAACAGCCAAGGTGCTGGGAGCACTCCCAACAGATACACCGCCCAGACTGGAATACGGCGCAATGTCTGATTCACCCATTGCATAAGCTTAATAGTATTCCGACAGATCCATGCCCTCGTACAGGCCCGCAACTTCTTTCTCGTAGCCATTGAACATCAGTGTCGGAATCCGTTTGGCAAAGAGGCCGCCGCCGACCTGACGTTCCGAGGCCTGAGACCAGCGCGGGTGATTCACATTCGGGTTCACATTACTATAGAAACCATACTCGCGCGGGTTGGACATGTTCCAACTGGTGGGCGGCTCGACATCCGTCAGGGTGATCCGCACGATCGACTTAATTGACTTGAAGCCGTATTTCCACGGCACCACCAGACGCAGCGGCGCACCGTTCTGGTTCGGGATCGGACGACCATAGATGCCGGTGGCCATGATGGTCAGCGGGTGCATCGCCTCATCCAGGCGCAGACCTTCGCGATAGGGCCAGTCCAGAATCGGATATCGCACGCCCGGCATCTCATCAGGGATCACGGCGGTTTCAAAAGCCACGTATCTGGCGCCATCCTGCACGCCGGCCAAATTCAGCAGATCGGCCAGTTCGAACCCGTTCCAGGGAATCACCATCGACCAGGCCTCGACACAGCGGAAGCGGTATATGCGTTCCTCAACCGTCATCTCGGACATAATGTCTTTGAAGTCGTACTCGCCCGGATTGTCGACCAGACCGTCGATCTTGATGCTCCAAGGTTCGGTCGTCAGCGCGCCCGCATATTTGACCGGATCGTCCTTGCCGGTCCCGAACTCGTAATAATTGTTGTACGAGGTGATCTCTTCCCACGTGTTCGGTTCCAGCGCCTCCTGCGCCAAGGCGCCACGCGTCATCCCCGCCAGTCCGACACCCGCCAGCCCGGCCATGACTTGCCGCCGGTTCAGAAACGCCGACCGCGGGGTGACGTCGGCTTGTGTCAGTGAATTGGTCCAGCGAAACGCCATGTATGTCTCCAGTCGTCAAACTTACTCGGGTATGAGGTAATCCGCTGATAGCACAGAGCCAAGGAAACAGGCCTCACGATTGAGAGACGAGATTGTAACGTATCGGGCGCGCCCTCACCTCCGCAGCCCCGTCATTGCGATTCCAAAATGACACATAGCGACACAGCATTTGACAACGCTCCGGAAAAGAACTGGCGCAGTCTGAGCGGCTTCGATACGCCGACATATAGACGGATACCGATCAGAGATTATAGCAGTGCTGTTTGCCAAAGCCTTCCCTTTGTCCTTGTCCATTTTCTGGCGCTTGGCGGTAGTTTTGCCGGTCATGTTTATTGGATTGACCCTCTACAATCTGATCGGAGCCCTGGTCGGGTTTTTGCTGGGCCTTATTTTCCCGCCATTTGCATTTATTGTGACGTTCCTGATCATGGCCTCTTCCAGCGTCGTCCCGACCCTGCTTGGAACAAGGATGGGTCTGCAGGTCAAAGGCGTGAAACCCAGCACAGGAATCAAAGGGCTGTTCACCCCGGCGGTGATCTACGGCGCTGTCGAAGGCGTGAGCGTGACCCTTATCCTGGGCGTGGTTATTGCGGCCTCGATTTTCGTGATTTCACCCGACATTCTGCAGCAGAGTGAAGTCGCCGACCTGGCGCTTGAATATGTCGACCCGTCCTGGGCGCTTCCGGGGTTGCTGGGGCTGCTTGCGGTCTTTTTGTCCATATGCTCGATCCGGGCCAGCCTGCTTGTACCGATCACATCCGCCTCGGTCGGGCGGGACCCGGACGGTATGCACTATACGCCTTTCCGGCATTTTCGGGCGTCGTTCGGCCCGTTGTTTGCGCTGACCATCTTCAGCTACGTGGGGATGTTCGTCCTGCATGCGCTTCTTATCGCGTTGTTGATTGCCACGGACTATTTCGGGTCGTTGCAGGCTGACCTGCAAGAGCTTGAAGACATGACAAAGGGCATGGCATCCATCCGCCCAATCTGGTCGCTGATCGGTCTGTTCGTCGTCTACATGCTGATTGGAACCTGGGTTTTCAGCCTGCAATGCGCAGGCGGCGTTCTGGGGTATCTGCGTTTGCGCGACACGGCGCCAAAACTGGCCGAGGTGATCGAGGCCAATCTAAAGCCCGTGCAAAGCGCTGAGGACGCCCCACGGATGAGCGCGGAAGACCTGCGCGCCCTGCGCAAAAGCCGCCAGACAGGCAACTACTGAAGCCGGTCTGCGCGCTCGGGGGAGTGACGGTGGCGGTACCTTCGGCCAACCCGGACTTTACAACGCTTGCGGCAAAAATGCAGGCTGATCCTCAGGAACTGAAAACGAAAAGCGGGTGGCCTGCCCATCCGATCAGTTGAAGAACCTCAGAGGGAGAAGACGAATGTGTGACATTTGCGTAATGAACGCCGTCAAGAACCGTATGCTGTCGCGGCGCGGGTTTTTCAAAGCCGCAGCTGCCACCGGCGTGGCCGCCGCTGCAACCGGAGCTGCCGCGCCCGCGGCACTGGCTGCAGGTCACGGCGGGATCGAGGACATGACCCATCCGCTCAGCGCCGATTTCCCGACGTATTTCGGAGAACCGGGATATGCGTCCGAACAGGTATTCAATTTCGCGGACCATGGCTTCAACGTGCAACGGATGATGGTGAATGAACATACCGGCACGCATATTGATGCACCTTTGCATTTTTCCGCCGATGGGGCCTCGGTAGAGGAAATCCCGGTCTCGGATCTTGTTGCTCCACTCTGTGTCGTGGACATCGCGGCCCGCGCAGCCGAAGACGTGGATACGCTGCTCACCCCGGATGATCTGAGGGCGTGGATGTCGGCCAATGGCGACATTCCGGACGGCGCTTGTGTCGCGCTGTATTCCGGCTGGGCTGCCAAGGCCGATAGTGACGCTTATCGCGGGTTTGACGGTCAAGCACAGCATTATCCCGGTTTCCACGTTGAGGCTGCGCAGATGTTGATGGAAGAAACCGGCGCGCGCTCGATTGCATCGGACACCCTGTCTCTGGACCACGGCATATCTACAGATTTCGCCACACACTATGCATGGTTGCCAACAGGCCGCTTTGGGATCGAAAACATGGCCGGTCTGGATCGGGTACCTGCGGTCGGTGCCACGTTGGTCATAGGCGCCCCCAAACATGTCGGCGGCACGGGCGGTCCGGCACGAATATTTGCACTGATATAAAGCGGTTTCAGGGCCCGCTTTCCAAGCCTCTAATATGACCAAGACCAAAGACCATCCTTTGCCGAACCTTGCCCTGATCAGCCCCGAGGCCCAGGCGTTTGCAGCCCAGGCCCAGAGCCGCGATCTGAGCCTTCCCCTGGACGAGTTTCGAGTCATGTTGCGCGAGCAAAGCGAACAGGGGTGTGCGTTGGTGCTTGAAAAAACCGGCGTCACCCTGTCCAAGCAGGCAATCGCAGGCGTTCAATGCATGATCATCACGCCACCTGAACCGCGTGCAGGCCGCAAGCTTGTCTATCTGTTCGGGGGCGGTTTTGCCTTGGGCAGCCCGTTCGAGGATCTGCCGATTTCCGCCTCGCTCGCGGAAAAAACCGGTGCTGTTGTGATTGCGCCCCATTACCCGCTGGCCCCAGAACTCCCCTACCCGGCGGCCCTTGACGCCTGTACTGCGGTGATATCTTCCGTTCTGGCGGAAACGCCCGGCGCTTGCCTGTGCGGAGAATCTGCTGGCGGCAACCTGGCGCTGGCAGCGCTTCACCGGCTGCGGGCGACTCATGAACTGCAACCAAAAGCGCTGGCCCTGCTGTCGCCGTTTGTCGATCTGCTCAATCCCGGTGACAGCGGACAGGCTGACCAAGACCCGTTTCTCAACCAGTCGGAAATCGAGTTTTTCCGGTCCTGTTACGTGCCCCAGAACGCCGACCCGACGCACCCTGACATCTCACCGATCTACGGTCCGTTCGACGCCGATTTTCCGCCCGTCTTCCTGACCAGCGGAACCCGCGATCACCTGCTGAGCGGCTGCGTGCGTCTGGATCACCTCCTGCGTAGGGCGGGTGCGGACAGCACTTTGCGCATCTGGGAGGGCATGTGGCACGTGTTCGAATTCTACCCGGATATCCCCGAGGCGGACGCGTCGCTGACGGAAATCGCCGGTTTTCTGAACCGGCAATTTGCCGGGACATAAGAATAAAGACCCGCCGGGGTGGCGGGTCTTTCTTTTGTCGGGCGTTCGTTAGTGCACCACGGCATCATCCGGGCGGGGCCGCTCTGATGTGCCCAACCTGTCACCGATGATCAGGCCATCTGTCCCGGCCGTAACCGGAACGGTCTCACCATCCTTGATCTCACCGGCCAGCAGGGCCTCAGCCAGCGGGTTCTGCAGGGCGCGCTGAATCACCCGCTTCAGCGGACGCGCCCCGAAGACCGGATCATAGCCTTCGTTCGCCAGCCATTCCTTCGCGCCATTGTCCAACACCAGCTCGATCTTGCGGGCGGCCAGACGTTTCTGCAGGCGTGCCATCTGGATATCGACAATGCCATCCATATCGGCCCGCTTGAGCCGATCAAAGATGATGGTCTCGTCCAGACGGTTCAGGAACTCGGGCCGGAAATGCGCTCGGACCGCATCCATCACATCTCGCCGTGCCTGCGCGCTGTCAGCTCCTTCGGGCAACTGGCTGAGCGCCTGAGACCCGAGGTTCGACGTCAGGATGATCAGCGTCTGCTTGAAGTCCACGGTGCGACCCTGACCATCGGTCAGAACACCATCGTCCAGAACCTGCAACAGCACGTTGAACACATCCGGATGCGCCTTTTCGACCTCATCAAACAGCACGACCTGATAGGGCCGGCGCCGTACCGCTTCGGTCAGCACGCCACCTTCGTCATAGCCGACATAGCCCGGAGGGGCACCTATCAGACGGGCGACCGCGTGTTTCTCCATGAACTCGGACATGTCGATGCGCACCATCGCGTTGTCGTCGTCGAACAGGAAATTTGCCACGGCTTTGGTCAGCTCGGTCTTACCCACGCCGGTCGGGCCGAGGAACAGGAACGAGCCCAACGGGCGGCCTTCGTCATTCAGGCCTGCTCGTGCACGGCGCACGGCGTTGGCCACGGCGGTCACAGCCGCATCCTGACCTATCACGCGGGAATGCAGATCGTCTTCCATCCGCAGCAGTTTCTCGCGCTCACCTTCCAGCATTTTCGACGTCGGGATACCCGTCCAGCGTTCGACCACCGAGGCGATCTGTTCCGGACGCACCGTTTCCTCGGCCATCATCTGGCTACTTTCGGCGTTTTCGGCCTCGGTCAGCTTTTTCTCAAGCTCGGGGATGACGCCATAGGACAGCTCACCCGCCTTGGCGAGATTGCCTTCGCGCTTGGCGATCTCCAGATCAGCACGTGCTTTGTCGAGCTGTTCTTTCAGATCCCGTGCGCCCGCGAGCTTGTCACGTTCGGCTTGCCATTGGGCGGTCATCTCGGCGGATTGCTCCTGCAGATCGGCCAGATCCTTTTGCAAGGTTTCCAGACGATCCTTCGAGGCCGCGTCATCTTCCAGCTTCAGCGCCTCTTCCTCGATCTGCATCTGCAGGATCTGACGATCCAGCTGATCGAGCTCCTCGGGCTTGGAGTCCACTTCCATCCGCAGGCGCGACGCGGCCTCATCGACCAAGTCGATGGCTTTGTCGGGCAGGAACCGGTCGGTGATATAGCGATGCGACAAAGTCGCCGCCGATACCAGCGCCGAATCCGAGATACGCACGCCATGGTGCAGTTCGTACTTTTCCTTGATGCCGCGCAGGATGCTGATGGTGTCCTCGACCGTCGGCTCGGTGACCATCACAGGCTGGAACCGGCGCGCAAGGGCCGCGTCTTTTTCGACGTACTTACGGTACTCGTCCAGCGTGGTCGCACCAATACAATGCAACTCACCCCGGGCAAGCGCAGGCTTGATCAGGTTTGCGGCATCCATCGCGCCATCGGATTTACCGGCGCCGACCAGAGTGTGCATCTCATCGATGAACAGGATGATCTCACCAGCGGCTTCAGTCACCTCGGTCAGAACGGCCTTCAGACGCTCCTCGAATTCACCGCGATACTTCGCACCGGCAATCAACGCACCCATATCGAGCGCGAGCAGCTTCTTGTCCTTCAGCGATTCCGGTACGTCGCCGTTGACGATGCGCAGGGCCATGCCCTCGGCAATCGCGGTTTTACCGACGCCGGGTTCACCGATCAGAACCGGGTTGTTCTTGGTTCGACGTGACAGAACCTGCATCGAGCGGCGGATTTCCTCGTCCCGCCCAATGATCGGATCGATCTTGCCTTCGGCCGCTGCCTCGGTCAGGTCACGCGCATATTTCTTGAGCGCGTCATAGCCTTCTTCCGCCGATGCGGTATCAGCGGTACGCCCTTTACGGATGTCATTGATCGCCTCGTTCAGCTTCTGGGCGGATACAGCACCGGCTTCCAACGCTTCCTTGGCTTTGGACTTCACCATGCACAGCGCCATCAGGACGCGTTCGACCGGCACAAAGCTGTCGCCTGCCTTGGTCGCGATTTTCTCAGCTTCGGCAAAAACCTTGGCGGTCTGGCCGTCCATATAGATCTGGCTCGCGTCCCCGCTAACCTTCGGAATCTTAGACAGCGCCGCGTCCAGCGCCTCAACCACGCGGTTCGGTGCACCGCCCGCGCGGGTGATCAGGTTGCTGGCCAGCCCCTGATCGTCATCCATCAATGCCTTAAGTATGTGTGTGGGCTCCAGCCTTTGGTGCCCCTCGCGCAACGCAATCGTCTGCGCCGCCTGCACGAATCCCCGTGCCCGCTCGGTGAACTTGTTCAAGTCCATATTATTCTCCTTTTCCTCAAGCGCCCTGAATGTGATGCGCCCGCTTGGCGGCACGCGTCGGTCTGGGCCTCGCATTCAATCTGGTGAATTTCTGAACGCTTTCAAGACATAGCATACGCAAATGCCGCAGTGTTTTCTTCTATCTCCACGCACAACGCGCCGGTTGCCGTAGTTAACACATCGCAATGCCGGGAAGGTCCACAAGGCCGAAATGACACAAACTCATCAAAACCTTTGGCCTTGCCCGGAAAATCACGCTCAATTTTTTTCGCGTCTCCGACAAGAGAGTTTGAGTTGAATGTTTGCGCCGTCACGATGGCCTGTAAGACCATTGGTATTTTTCGAAATGGATTGAGTATTGTGGCCAGATGCTCGGTAAGAAAAACCAGTAAATCGTTGGTCGTGGCAACGACGAAGTTCATTCTGAAATGGCGAAAGACTGTAACCTGATCAGAATCCCACGCAATCAGTTGCCAGAGGATTTTGATGAACAACGTTGGCGGATACTCACCGATATCTGCGCTGTTCTTCTCAACTCGCGTACCTGGGTGCTGTGCGGAGACGTGGATGAATTCGTCCTGCCGACACAGCGCGAGCAGACCTTGCTTCAGATTTTGGAAAGCCAACTGCCGCAAAGTGTCGTGGGGCGGTGGGGTTCGAGGTCGAGCCGCTGCCAGAGGACCGGATGCAACTCAGGTCTTCGACACGCTATTCCAAACGCTTTGACTTGAGCGAACCGATCAAGTTTTTCCTGGGCGCACACGGGGCCTTCCATCCATGAGCCCACGCCCCGAATTTGCGCTGATTCACTTTCCACTGGCCAACAGGACATCCATGCAACACCGGTTTGACGCTCCGGAGGCCGA
The DNA here is from genome assembly GCF_056542405.1 of Ruegeria sp. AD11(2025). NCBI lineage: Bacteria > Pseudomonadati > Pseudomonadota > Alphaproteobacteria > Rhodobacterales > Roseobacteraceae > Ruegeria > Ruegeria sp. AD11(2025). The sequence goes on from NZ_JBQFZU010000018.1 coordinate 8,499, forward strand.
TTTCGGGATGCTGCGCGATGCACCGGTGCAGGACCGCAGTTACCGTCACAGCGCTTTGATCAAGTGGGGAGACACGCAACGCCGCAAAGCCAACTCGTCTGCGCAATAGCGAGACGGTGACACAACCATCCCCTTACGTAATGCCATGCTGCAAGCCGTGCCACACCTGATCAGCTCGATGAAGATCGCCGAGGGCAAAGAATATCCTGTAGCGCCGCGCGGGCTGAGGAAAATCAATATCCTGGCAGAAATGGACGACAGGCTGACATCGCTTTTTCCTAGGGTCGGCCACGCCTGGGGCGGTCTATCGGCGAGGAACCGTAAAGACTGAATAGCCTCCGGTTGCCGCTACCTGCCGCGCACCATACATCTCGACCAAGGATTGCGCCGCATCGCTTCCTGTCGGACAGGATACAAGATCCGCCGCATCATCCAGAAAATCGATTGTAAAGGCTGTTTCCCCGGTCAGCCGACAATCGTCATCGGTGGACCGATATCCGCGCACAAGACGCAGATCATCATTTGTTGGTGACACGATGAAAGTGTCCGCAGCTTCTCTCTCCAGCGGCATGTCCTGACACGCCGCCAATACCAGAACAAGTCCAACTCCAATCCGTGCTTTCATATTCTCCCCCATCTGAAATGCGCCATTGAATGTCCTGCACCATATCACAGTCCGGTATTTGCGGGTTGGTTTTCGTCACCCTTCGGTCCCGCATGGACAGAGGCGCCCGAACCCGCTAGGACGCAGACGTTTGCCAAAAAGGAGCTTGCCCCATGTCCGATGACCGCCTGATCGTTGCCCTTGATGTCCCGAACGCCCTGCAGGGTTTAGCCATGGCCGAGCGGCTGGGCGACGCGGTGTCCTTCTACAAGATCGGGCTGGGAATGCTGACCGGAGGCGGTTTGGCTCTGGCCAATGAGCTGAAACAGGATCACGGCAAGCGCATATTTCTTGACATGAAGCTGTTCGATATCAGCAACACGGTGGAAAACGCTGTGCGGGGACTGGCGCAGTTCGATCTGGATTTCCTGACCGTGCATGGCGACCCGCATGTGGTGCGTGCCGCGAAAGAGGGGGCCTCAGGTAAAGACCTCAAGATTCTGGCGGTAACCATCCTGACTTCGCTGAACCGGGACGATCTGGATGCCAGCCTGCTGAAACAGGGCGACGTGCAGGATCTGGTGGTTGAACGTGCGGCCAACGCACTAGAGGCCGGCGCCGATGGTGTGATCGCCAGCCCGCAGGAAGCCGCCTTGATCCGCGCCCTGCCGCAGGCCGAGGGCCGCCTGATCGTCACACCTGGCGTCCGCCCGACCGGCTCAGCCTTCGGCGACCAGAAACGTGTGGCCACCCCGGCCAGCGCCATCGGCAACGGTGCCGATCACATCGTTGTCGGACGCCCGATCTATCAGGCCGCGGATCCGAAAGCGGCCGCAGAGGCGGTTCTTGCCGAGTTAAATTCCTTGACACAGCACTGAGACACCCTTGCAGATCGGCGGATTTTCACGCCGAAAACCGCAGTCAACCGGTTGACCTTGCGTCACTTTTCAGCTGGTCCGCGCCAAATCGACCCTGTGCCCCAAAACACACATGAAAAACCCGAGTTTTTCTAGCGCGATCTGGGTCCTATCGAAACCGGCGGTTTTAAGCGATTCTAGGGTCGTGATACTCCCCGCGGACCGTCTCTTCCTGAGGTCCGTCACCTCCCCCCGCCACTTCGCGGGGGGTCTTCTTCCGAACATCGCCGTTACCTTTGCATCCGCTGGTACTTTGCGCAGCAGCCAAGGCTGGTATAAGTAAGCCGCTGACTGGATCGCACGGAAGGCGGGAAAACTACATGCCCGGTCTCTGCCGAGATTGCCTGACCACCTTGACCAACGAACGGCGCTGTCCTGCCTGCGGCAGCCCGCGGGTAAAGACACATCCGGAACTGTTCGATCTGTCCATCGCGCATATGGATTGTGACGCCTTTTACGCCTCGGTCGAGAAGCGCGACGATCCGGAACTGGCCGACAAGCCGGTGATCATCGGCGGCGGCAAGCGGGGCGTTGTGTCCACCGCCTGCTATGTGGCCCGCATTCGCGGCGTCCGCTCGGCGATGCCGATGTTCAAGGCGCTGCAACTCTGCCCCGAGGCGGTGGTGATTAAGCCGCGCATGTCGGTCTATGCCGAAGTCTCGCGCGAGATTCGCAAGATGATGGATGAGCTGACTCCGGTGGTTGAGCCGCTGTCATTGGATGAGGCGTTCATGGACCTGTCCGGCACCGAACGCCTGCACGGTGCGCCGCCTGCCGTGATGCTGGCGCGGCTGGTGAAGCGGATGAAGGATGAGTTGGGCGTGACCGGCTCGATCGGCCTGTCGCACAACAAGTTTCTGGCCAAGGTCGCGTCCGATCTCGACAAGCCACGCGGGTTTTCGGTGATCGGTCAGGCTGAGACGGCGGGCTTCCTGTATGACAAACCGGTGCGGCTGATCTGGGGCATCGGTCCGGCCGCACAGGAATCTCTGGACCGCGCAGGTATCCGCAGCTTTTCCGACCTGCTGCGATGGGACCAAGAGGCGCTGACTGCGCGGTTTGGATCCATGGGTTATCGGCTGTGGCATCTGGCCCGCGGGCAGGACAAGCGACGCGTCTCGGCGCACGAGCCGATGAAATCGATCAGCAACGAGACCACGTTCTTCGAAGACACCGCCAGTCTGGACATTCTGGATGGCCACTTGTGGCGCATGTCAGAAAAGGTAGCCGACCGCGCCAAGGCCAAGGCGCTGGCCGGACGGGTCATCACGCTGAAACTGAAACGCGCCAATCACAAGATCATCACCCGCCGCCTGTCCCTGCGGGACGCGACGCAGATCGCTGACCGGATTTATCGCACCGCACGGGGGTTGTTCGATCAGGTCGGGGATCAGGGGCCCTATCGCTTGCTGGGCGTTGGCCTGTCCGATCTGTGCGCTGAATCGCAGGCGGACATATCGGGTGACCTGCTGGACCCCGGCGCCACCCAAAGGTCACAAGCTGAGCGGGCCACCGATGAGATCCGGCGTCGCTTTGGCAGCGATGCGATTGTCAAAGGCCGCGCCCTGCGCTGAGGTCACTCGGCGGCCAAACGCAGGGATTCCTCGCCGATACCGGCAATGTCCCGAATGATCTCACGCAGAATCTCCTGAAACGCGGCGAAGTTCTCATTCGGCTCGATTCGGACTTCGTCCATATACAGCGCCCGGTCGATCTCGATCTGTACGGCGTGCTGATCACGGGTCGGGCGGCCATAGGTCTGGGTGACGTAAGCCCCGGCAAACGGCGTGTTGCGCGCAACGTTCAGCCCGGCGGCGACAAAGGCCGCTTCGATCCGGTCTACCACATCGACCGACGCCGACGCCCCGAACCTGTCGCCCAGCACAACGTCCGGGCGTCTGGTTCTTGGATTGCTGACCATGGCAACGGCCTCATGCGGCATCGAATGGCAATCGACCAGAATCGCCTGCCCGAACGCCTTGTGCGATTCGGTGAGCAGGGATTTGATGCGGGCGTGATACGGGCGCCAGATGGTGTCGATACGCAGGCGGGCCTCATCCATCGTCAGCTTGCCGCGATAAATCGCACGCCCATTCGCCACCACGCGGGGAATCACCCCCAACCCCGAAGCCACACGCGGGTTGTGCCCATGACGGCGCGCGCCCTGAATCAGCGCCGGGTCCAGCTCCTCGGCGCTGCGGTTCAGGTCCAGATAGGCACGCGGCATCACAGCCGAGATCAACGGCGCGCCAAAATCAGCCGCCGCAGAAAACAACTGATCCACAAAGGCATCTTCCGAGGATCGAATCACGTTTTCGCTCAGAACCGAGCGGCTGAGCATGGTTTCAGGGTAATTCCGGCCACTATGCGGAGAGGAAAACACCACGCAGGACGTGCGGCTGGTGGGCATATCCAATACATAGGGCGTGTTCTGCATGGTGACTCCTTGTTCGGTTTCAACATAGACCGGAAAATAGTTCTACCAAACCCCTTGAACCCCTCTGCGACTCCTTTTATAGACCCCGCTACCGGCGCGGGGATCCGCGCCCCATTTCGTTATGGGGCAGGGCACGCAAAGGTTTCAGTGGGCGGTTAGCTCAGCGGTAGAGCACTTCGTTGACATCGAAGGGGTCACAAGTTCGATCCTTGTACCGCCCACCATCGTTTCACTGTTCCGGAGTTCCGGGGCACCCGCTAACCCAGGCGCTGGCCACGTCCTTGATGAAGGCGCCGCAGATTGGAGACAGACCCATGAAGGTCAAGAACTCGCTCCGCTCGCTCAAGAACCGGCACCGTGATTGCCGGGTTGTGCGTCGCAAAGGCCGCGTCTACGTGATCAACAAGACGCAGCGCAAGTTCAAAGCTCGTCAGGGCTGAGAATTGCACATAACTGTTTGAAAGAACCGCGCCCCTGGGTGCGGTTTTTTTGTTGGGCACTTCTATGTCTGCTACGCGGACAAACCTGCCGTTTGTTCCACAAGCTGATAGGGGTGATACTGGCCGCTCTAAAGCACTTCTCCTAGTTTGGCGTTGAGATAAACAGCAGGCTAGTCGGTTAACCTTAAGCGCGCCAAGACTTCATCAACGGAATCCACAAACGTGCTACATTTTAACGAAACTACCTGAGTAAAATGGCCGCTGACATAGGTCTCAGTGTAGAAACCTTCCCACTCCTCAGTATCGCACTTTCTAAGATAGAGTTGATAATCGCCTTTGTAGTTCATCGAAAACTTGTCGAGTGATAATTCACTGTAGGCTTTCCTAAACTCAGCTCTGTTAGTTATTCGGGATATCCCTTTGAAGCTGCCAGCAGGAAACGACTCTTCAATCAGCATATTTGCCCTATTCGGCTCGCCAAGAAATATTTCTAGGCCATTCTCTAAATCGTGCGTGTAGTCAAAGTTGAATGCTGTGCCAGACGAATACCTTTCACCGTCGTTGTCGTTTGAGATGTGGTGATCGTCGCTGGTTGGAACAAATTTGCTTGCAAGGATTTCGCAGATCATACGACCCCCAATTGGGTCTTCTTGTGCAAATGACTGCGAACCTAGAAGAGCAACTAAGATGGCAGGGATAGCTTTCATTTTGTCCGCTTCCTCTTTCGATCATCTTACCTGAAATCAGCGTTAAGTCACGATTCAGTGCGGCACCCAAACTTCCTGCCAAGTCAAAATCGTGTTGCCATGGGTAGAATACCGTCAGTTTCAAATGTCTGCACTGGGCTCTATTTCGGTCATTTCCACCCGCATTTTTTCAGGTACTCGTAGCCTCATGCCTATACGCGCCCGCCAACGGCGACCTTTTGACCAACTAATTTTGTCGGAATTGCTTGCATCCCCTCGAGAATCGTTTAATTGACCAATTCAGTCGGATATCGATCCACCGAAGTTTAAAATGTTGGGACACATGATGCTGAAATCCTCTACCTGCATTGCCGCCGCTCTGACGGCCCTGATTGCAACCTCCGCCGCTGCCGAGGGGGAACTGAACCTCTATTCCTCGCGCCACTACGACACCGACGAAAACCTGTACGGTGACTTCGAAGAGGCGACCGGCATCACCATCAACCGTATCGAGGGCAAGGCTGATGAGTTGATCGCCCGTATGGAAGCCGAAGGGGCGAATTCGCCTGCCGATATCCTGCTGACCGTCGATACATCTCGTCTGGCGCGGGCCAAAAACGCGGGCATCCTGCAATCGATCGATAGCACCGTTCTGGAAGAGCGTATCCCTGCCAACCTGCAGGACACCGATAACGAGTGGTTCGGCTTTTCCCAGCGGGGCCGCATCATCTTTTTCGACAAGGAAAACGTGGCCAACCCGCCGGCCACCTATGCCGATCTGGCCAAGCCGGAATACAAGGGCCTGATCTGCATCCGGTCGTCCAGCAACACCTACAACCAGACCCTGCTGGCCTCGATCATCACCCATGAGGGCCCCGAGGCTGCCAAAGCCTGGGCCGAAGGCATCGTCGCCAACATGGCGCGTGACCCGCAGGGCGGCGACACCGACCAGCTGCGCGGCATCGTTTCGGGTGAATGCGGCATCGCAGTTTCGAACACTTATTACTTTGCCCGCGCCATCCGCAAGGACGTCAAAGGTGTGTCCGCTGACATCGACTCGATCGGCTGGGTCTTCCCCAACCAGGACAGCACCGGCGCGCATATGAACCTGTCCGGCGCCGGTGTGGCGGCGAACGCACCGAACAAGGAAAACGCGATCCTGTTCCTGGAATACCTGGCCAGCGACTCGGCCCAGAAATACTTCTCGGCAGGCAATGACGAATTCCCGGCGGTCGAAGGGGTCGAACTTGTGGACTCGGTCAAGGCATTGGGTGAGTTCAAGGCCGATGAGGTGAACCTGTCCGAAGTCGCAGAGAATCTGCCCGAGGCGCAGAAAATCTTCAACGAGGTCGGCTGGAACTGATCCGGTCAAACACACAGATCAAACGACAGGGCGCAGAAATTTCTGCGCCCCTTCTTGTTGCGTTACAAATTTTTTTGGACGATAATCTCAGATACGAACGCGATTCTCATATCTGAACAATGCTGGATGAACTCTCAAACCGCCTTGCCAACCGCCTGAACGAACTGCGCCGGGGCCATAGATGGTCACTGGACCAACTGGCCGAGCGCAGCGGCGTCAGCCGCGCCACCCTCTCGCGGATGGAGAAAGGGGATGTCAGCCCCACCGCGGAAACGCTCGGGAGGTTATGTTCCGCATATGGTCTGCCGATGTCCCGCCTGCTGATGATGGTCGAGGATAGTTTCGACCCACGCGTGCCCTTTGAACGGCAACCGGAATGGCGCGATCCCGAAACCGGGTTCACCCGCCGGTCGGTGTCTCCACCTGCCACCGGTCTCAGCGCCGAGGTTCTGGAAGGCCATCTGCCGCCCGGTACGGTGATCACCTATGACACCCCGCCAAAGCCCGGGCAGGAGCATCACCTGATCATACTGGACGGTGCCCTGACGCTGACGGTGGACGGGGTCGCACATGATCTGAATGGCGGCGATTGCCTGCGCTATCATCTGTCCGGCCCGACCCGGTTTGAAACAACGCCCGCTCGGGGCGCGCGATACCTGCTGGTTCTGATATGATTTTGCGTCTGGACAACAGCGGCTTTGACGACGCCCTGCAGGATCTGACGGATATCCTGCACGCCTGTGTACAGGACGGCGCCAGCATCGGGTTCGTCCTGCCCTTCACATTGGATCAAGCACGCGCCTATTGGCAGAACCATGTGCAGCAAGACATTCAAACCGGTGCACTGGACCTGTTCGTGGCCCGCGACAGTGGTCGGGTTGTGGGCACGGTGCAATTGATCCCGGCAGCAATGCCCAACCAACCGCATCGCGCCGATGTGGCCAAGCTGCTGGTCCACCCAAAGGCCCGGCGCCGAGGGCTTGGGCGCGCTTTGATGGACGCGCTACAGGATCGGGCGACCCAATTGGGCAGGACTCTACTGGTGTTGGATACGCGCAGCTCTGACCCCTCGCGCATCCTGTATCAAAGCATGGGATTTCAGATCGCCGGAGAGATTCCGAACTACTGCCGTAACCCGTTCGAAGACCGGCTGGAGCCAACGACTTATATGTTCAAGGATCTGAGTTAGGCCGAGCTTTTGCGCACGTTAGCGGCAAAGCAATAACCGATACCATGCACAGTCTTGATGAATGTCGGCGCGGTGGGTTCGGGTTCGATCTTTTTGCGCAACCGTGCCACATGCACGTCGATGGTTCGATCGCCCACAATGGTCTCGCGCCCGCGCGCCTTGTCCAGCAGTTGGTCCCGGGAAAAGACCATATGCGGGTTCGTCACAAAAGCCAGCAGCACATCGAATTCCGTGGTCGTCAACGGCGTGGCTTCGGATGCACCGGTTGCCGTCAGTGTGCGCTCATTCACGTTCAGCACCCAGTCGCCGAATTTGACCTGAGGCGTCTCGGCACCGTTGGCCCCTTTCTCTTCGGGCCGGGCCCGACGCAGAACGGTGCGTATGCGAGCCAGAACCTCGCGCGCCTCAAAAGGTTTGGTGATGTAGTCATCGGCCCCGAACTCCAACCCGACGACCCGATCGAAAATCTCATCTCGGCCCGAAAGAACGATGATCGGAATGTTGGAACTCACCCGCAGCTCGCGCGTGATGTCGAACCCGTTGCGACCGGGCAGACCGATATCCAGCAGGATCAGATCGATCTCGGAGGTGCCCAGAACAGCGTCCATCGCATTGCCGTCTGCGGCACAGCTGACCCGGCAACCCTGCTTTTCAAGGTAGCGCTGCAGAAAGGACGTGATCTGCGGGTCATCATCGACGACAAGGATATGTTCTTTAACCATAATCGAGTCCAAGCGGGCGCGTAGAGCTGGCACATAACAGTTGTAGCTGCCGCCGCCCGGCTCTTGCAAGAACCTGGCTGACCTGTCCAACGGTGTCAGAATCGCAGGAACTGCAACCCGTGGCCCTGCGGTAATGCCTCGGTTTCGGCCGGAATGACGGCCAGGCCATCCGCTTGCGCCAGCAACGCGACCCGACCGCTATAGGACGGCGCCATCAGGCGCAATCGAGGGGCGCCATCGGGTGACGTGCCCTCGATCATGACGGGGCGATATTCCTGACGGCCGGCGCGACGTTCCAGCGGCTCGGCCAGAACCGCCTGTTCCGGCGTGCGCGGAGCGTGGTGCAGACCGGCCCGGCGCGCCATCATATGCGATCCGATAATCTGCCATGTCACGTAGGCCGAGACCGGATTGCCCGGCAGCCCGACATAGAGCGCATCGCCCCGGCGGCCGAACATGATTGGTTTGCCCGGCTTCATCGCAACCTTCATCACTTCGGTCTGGCCACCGATTTCGACAAACAGGCGCGGCATGTGGTCTTCTTCACCAACCGATACGCCGCCCGTCGTAACGATCAGATCAGAGGAATCACAGGTCGCGCGCAACACCTGCTCCAACCGCTCGGGATCATCTTCAACCGGGCCCTTGTCGGTCAGGTCGATCCACGGTTTGTCCAGCAGCGCGCGCAGCATGTAGCGATTTGAGTTGTAAATTTGACCGGGGCCCAAAGCCTCGCCCGGCTGGCGCAACTCGCTGCCGGTCGAGAAGATCGTGACCTTGAGCTTGCGACATACTCTGACCTCGCCATACCCGGCCGAGGCCAGCGCGGCAGCCTCGCGCGCGGTGATCTCACATCCGCGCCGCAAGATCGGTGCACCGGCTTTCAGGTCCTCGCCCGCACGGCGGATATGCTGACCAGGCTCAGGACGGCGCGTAAAACGGATACCGTCAGCGGTGGTCTCGCAATCTTCCTGCATCAGAACGGCATCAAAATCCGCTGGCACCAGAGCGCCGGTGAAAATCCGCAGCGCGGCACCTGCGGGCGCATCATGGGCACCACTGTCACCTGCGGCCACACGCCCGGCGACCGGCAAGTCAAACGTCGGACCATCGCCCAGTTCCGTCGTTCGCACCGCATAGCCATCCATGGCCGAGTTATCAAAGGCGGGCATGTCCACTTTGCTGGTGCAGTCCTCGGCCAGCACCCGGCCGATGGCGTCGATCAGCGGCAGCGTCTCGGTACCGGCAACCGGATCGGACACGGCCAGACCCCGGGTCAGAGCTTCGGACACCGTCAAATACATTTGAGCGTGCCGGTCGCAGGCGCATCCATCAGCCATTTTGATCCTCCAATTGTTCGAACAGCTCTTCAAACCCGGCCCGTTCGGCCTCACCCAATTTCGGCAGGTAGGCGCGCGCCTCTTCCAGGTTCGGGCTGGGGTCACCCACAATCAGCAGCATCACCATGCCATGCCGCCCATGCACACGGCAACGGATGCCATAGACGCCCTCTTTTTCAAAGGTCAGGTCCATCTCGGGCTTGCCGCGAATCTCGAACGCGCGCGCACCCACAGGGATCATACGAATGATCGAGGTCACCGTATGCCGCCCCGTCGAGCCTTTGAAACGGACGGTCGATCCGGCCGGTACCTGCAGCAGCTTCGGCTCAAACCGAAAGGCATGGGCCGGAGTATCTGCGTTGAGGTCTATGATCTGGTGCACTACGGCGACCTCAGGGAGGTCCTCGGCCTGTGCGGCGGGGGCAAAGACCATCGCCCCCGCAATAATCGCTGCACTCAATTTCAGCGAAATCTTCATTTGTCTCTCCGGGTTCAGGCCTCTTGCGAGGGATTCCCCAGCAGATCGGCCAGCGCGCTGATCATCACCGGCCACTGGGCGCGACGGTCATCGTCGCGCAGCCCGGTCAGCAATTCGCGCCCAATGGACACCACCGCCGGGGAGCTGTCATTGACATAGGTCACGATTCGCTGCTCGGGGTTGGCCAGCAGGAAGGGCACGATGGACTCTCCCGCCTGATGCGGCGCCATCTCGGACAGCAGCCGCATTGCCGCCTGACGCACCGGGGCCGATTCATCATCGAGCTGGCTGCGCGCGACGTCCGGGGTGCCATCCCATCTGGTCAGGATGTGCATGGCGTCGATACGGAACGGGGTATCCCCGGTTTTCAACATCGCCCGCAGCTTGCCGCGCAACGCGTCTTGCGGCGGTAGCTTCGCCTGTTGCAGCAGTTTCAGGGCTTGCAGCGAAAGGGCAGAATCCGTGTGCGACAGGCCCTGGGTGATCAGATCGACAAGCTGGCGTTCATCCAGTTCCGAGCCGTGATGCGCCACGGCGACGCCCAACGCCGCAAAGGCTTGCTGGGCGACCTCGGTCTCGGGGTCATCGGCGATCTGTGCCAACATGATCTGCATGCCCTTCACCTCACCCAGCAGGCGTATGGCGGACATGCGGGCTTCACGTTCCAGCGCCTCAGCATCGTCATCCAGCGCAACGCGGCGACGTTTGGGGTGGCGGGTCGCCTTTGCCAACAATGCCTGTTCGCGTGGGCTCAGGGGCTGGACTTCGTCCTCCTCGGCCTCCTGTGTCATCTCGGCGGCAATGGCATCATGGCCAAGGATCGCGCCAAGGCTGGAGGTCGGGCCGTTTTCGCCCCCCTCGGACACGTCCAGCCCCGCCCCTTCCAGCGCGGCGATGTCGGTTCGCGGCGACTTTGCGAGCTGTTCTTCCGAATCCGAAATCGGGGCTAAAGCAATGGACAGCAGCAATTCGCGACCTTGCTGCAGGTTCAGATGCGGGCGGTCCGCATCGGTGACGATCATTGCCAGAGAGGCCACGGCCTTCAGCCGCACCGACCGGAAAGGCGAACGGCAGGCGCGCTGCAACCACTCTGCTGCTTCGCGCAATGGCGAGGTCGCCAGCGCATCGACAATGGCCCATTGGGTGCGCTCGGCCTTGAGGTCGTCGACGTCAACCGAGAACAGCGCATTCAGGCGATCCGCCACAAGCTCGGGGGCCAGTGCCGCCAGCAAGCCCAATGCCTGTGCCGAAACCTCGGGCCGGTGGCCGGTGGCAAGGAAATCCAGCACCTGCCAGCGCAAGTCCTCCTGATCCGCAATCGGCGTGGTTCGGTCCAGACGTTCAATCAGCGCCAGTTGCACCTTGGCTCCGGGGTCGCGCATCATGCGATCCAACAGTTCGGGCTCCGAGAAACCAGACTGGTTCAGCGCCGCGATGCGAATCTCTTCCACCGCGTCGGTAAGCGCCTGTTCGACCAATGCCGGATCGTTCGGCATAAGTGCCTCATAGGCGATCAGGCGCACGGCGCCGTCCTTGTCGGTGACGGACTTGCGAAGAATGGCTTCGGCTTCGACGCCACCAATCGTCGCCAGCGTCCCTAGGGCGCGATGGCGCAGGCGGCGGTTCGAAGATTGCGTGAAAACGCCCAAGGTCGGCACCGAGGCCTCACCGATCCGGCCCAGCGCTTCACAGGCCACATCACCCAGTTCCTGCCCGTCTTCGTCCATCAGGGCCATAACGATGGGTTCAATCGCCGCCGAGTCGCCCATCTGGCCCAAAGCCTTGATCGCGGCGATCTGAGTGTCGAGCCAGTCGTCCCATTCGTCTTGATGCAGTTCGTCCTCGTCCCACGTGATCTCGTCCCCGCGCCCGGTGACCAGAGTGCGCAGGTAGGGCGCGGCGTCTTCGGCCTTTAACTCAGCCAAGGCGGTAACGCAGGCGAGCTTCACCTCGCCACAGGGATCGTGGATCAGGTTTTCCAGCAGTTGCGGCGCGGCGTCTTGCACGCCCAGCGCGCCCAATGCCCGGGCGGCGTCTTGCCGGACGTCTTCGTCGTCGTCCAGCAGCGCCTCGACCAGGGCCGGGCTGTTCTTTGCGCCGATTGCGGTCAGCGCCTGAATGGCGCGCAGGCGGATCACGTCATATTCGGATTTTGCGTATTCGGAAAACAGGCCGGTGGCCTCATTGCGCAATGCGGTATCGGAATGCATGTTCATATCAAGCTGCCATGTTTGCGGTTGGACGGGTTGGGTGAAGTGGAAGGCAGGTTTCCCAACCGATACCTGCCTTCCAATGAGCCGGGGGTGCCCGACCCAAGGTCCCTTCTGCAGTGGGACCGAACCCGGAGGGCGGCATGGCGTCCGCCCCCCGGAAAGCTGTCATCAGGCGATGTCGCGCGGTGCAAAGGACATCGTTCGAAACGAGGTCTTGTAGGGGCTCGGCCCCAGCTTGCGTAGCTTGGCAACGCCCATCTTGTAGTTGTAGTTGCCGCTGATCCAGTCGACGATCCGGCCCTCAAGCGCGTTGGCGGGCTGCTGCATGTGCAGGAAGTCCATGTAGACAACGCTTTTCTTGATGGCGGGCGTGACCATGGCCACGGCGGTGATCGCCGCTTTGGTCAGTTCGATATGCCCGTTCTCCATCAGTTTCGAGAACTGGAAGTCATCGCCTTCCACACCCAGCAACGTGTGCTTGTTGCCCGGAACGCGTTCCGAGTACACCATCACATAGTCGCCGCTTTCGATACCGCGTTCGGCCGCATCGTCAGGGTGAATCTCGACCCAGTTTTCCGGCCAGCGCTGCACGATGTACGGGCGACGGCGGTCGTCGAAACCGGATTGCCAGCGTTCGTTGATCCGACCGGAGGTCGCCCACAACTCGCCTTCGTCCTTGTTTGGTTTCAGCCATTCCCAATAGTCCGAGAACAGACCCCAAGGCGATTTCTGGATGTTGCACTTACCGGTTTGGCTGTTGAAGTGCGTCAGTTTCTTGTTGAACACATCTTTCCCAGCTGCACCGGTCTCCGGCAGCGTGCGTGTCGTGTCGTGCAGGCGCTTGGTCTCAATCAGTGTAACACCGTCGGCATCCAGCATGACCGGGCATTGCACCCCATCGGTGCCGAATTCACGGACCTTCTGGTGCAGGCCTTTGCCTTCCTTCTTGGCAAGATGATAGACCGCGTGGAAATCCTTGCGCGACCCGCGGGTAAAGCGCACGGCCTCTTCGGCGACCTCGTTCGAGTTCTGCCAGTCGAACCCGTCAAAGCCCATCCGCTGTGCCAGTTGCGCAATGATCCACCAGTCGGGCTTGGCCGCACCGGGGGCATCATAGAACTTTTGATACAGGCGCAGGCGGCGTTCGCCATTGGCGCGCAGGAAGTCCTCTTCGCCCCAGGTTGCTGCCGGGAATACGATGTCGGCGTATCGGTTGCCGATCGGGTCCTGCAGATAGATGTCCTGATTGATCACCACCATGCCGCCACTGTCGGCGCGCGCCTTCAGCGTATCGATCATCTCTTGCTTGTCGAAAGAGGCGATCTGATGCGGGTTGCGGACGGTGAGCTCCTCGAACTTGTCGGCCAGTTGCTGCGATCCGCACATGGACTGGATCCATGTGGTGCCAATCACGTGGGCCATACGGGTATGACCTGCGATCAGATACCGGTCGGTATCCATCGCGCGACGACGGCGACCCGGCAGTTTCTCGGGCGATTTGTTGCGCGGGTATTTCCCGCCCTTCACGCCGCCCCGCTGGTGACCACCGGCCCGGCCAATGACCTGACCCGGACGTCCACCACATCCACAGATGATGCCCAGCGCGGAAATCGCCTGTGTGTTGCCAGTGTTGTTGGACCAGTAGAACCCTTTCTCGATCATGATCGAGGTTTTCGGGCGCGAGCCGTCATCCTTGGGTTTGGCAAGCCATTCGGCAGCGGTGTAGATCTTCTGCACATCGATCTCGGCCATGGCCGCGGCGGTCTCGGGCGCGAATTCGTCCTGCGACAGCAGCCACTCTTTCCAGTCCTCGAAGCCTTTGGTCTGGAACTTGCCCCAGGTCGTGCGCCACTGCCAGGGCGTGTTCCGGGTGCCCTGACCGAAGCCGGACGAGCTTTCCCACTTGTTGTTGACCCATTTCTGAATCCAGTCGCTGTCTTCCCAGCCGTTTTCCACGATGACGCGGGCAATGGCGTTGACGACCAGCAGGTCGGTACCGGGCAGTACGTCGATATGCAGACCGCCCATCTTTTCCGCATGGGCCACACCGGCGGACCGTCGCGGGATCAGATAGATCTCTTTCTGACCGTTCTGCATGCCCTTCATCATCCACTGGGTATAGAGGATGGTCTTGGTCTCATACGGGTCGGTGCCGCAGACCAGAAGGGTTTCCGCATCCCGCCAGTCCTCGTAGGACGGGCCGAAGTTGTCGAACCCAGCGTCCCGGAAACCGGGGGTCGAGGTCACGTCGGACGGCGTGTCGTGGAAGGTGAAGTTCGCGGTGTTGATATGGCGTAGCGCGTATTTCGAGATCGCGTAGGTATTCTCGATATACTGGTAGCTGAAGGTTTTCACGCCATAGGCATTGGTGCCGTGTTTGGCGATGACGTGACTGCCCACCTCAGCTGCCACATCCAGCGCCAGATCCCACGGAACCGGCATCAACGTGCCATAGATCCGCATCAGCGGCGTCTTCAGACGGTCACGCGTTGGGGTTTGCGGGTTATAGCATTTCTGCGCGATACACCCGCCCCGTAAGGAACTGTCGCCATCGGTGTTGACGTATTGCGTGTCTTTGTCAGGGATGATCACCACGTGGTGCGGCTGGCCCTTGTGCAGAACGATATTGTGCTGGTTCGGCGCGACCCAGGCACCCAGCGGTGCAACGGGAAAATCCTCGCCAAATGCGTTTTCGTCCGCGGAAGGGCCGCCCGGTTTGGCCGTCACGGGCCAGCGATAGACTTTGTAACCACAGGCCACGATGCAGTAATCGCAGGCGGTCGAGATGACCTCGGCGCCTTTGGGCGGCAGCGGGACGTTGGTTTCGGGTACGTAGTACGGGGTTGCCATGATACCGTCTCCCCTTATGCAATCAGGTTGTCGTAACGGCCGTAGATCAGGCCGAACATGCCAACGGCGTAGATGTCATCGCCATCCAGTTCCAAAAGGACCTGCGGCAGCGACTGGTAGGCCTGCCCCGAAACGAGGATGCCGTGCCGTGTCACGTCATAGGTGGACAGGTGCAGTGGGCACGGACCCAGCACCTTGTGATCCGGCTTGTAGCTGTCAAACATCGACCCGCCCTGGTGGGTGCAGGTGAGGTTGAAGGCCACAACGTCCCGCTGCGGACCGATGCCGCCGCCGCTTTCCACGCCGGTCTTGACCAGGATCGAGTCCGAATAGTCGCCCTCATCCGGATAATAGAACTCGACCGGGACATCCTGCTCTAACTCAGAGAGCTTGCCGATCAGCTTGCGCGGATAGGTGGAGACCAAGGCGGGAACCTGTTCGGCCTGACCGTGGCGGGTGGGCATGGCCACCATCACGGCAAAGGTCGTGGCACCCGAGGCGAACAGGAACTGGCGGCGGTTCACGGTGCAGGCCTTTTTGGCCTCACCCGAACAGCTGCATCCGGTTGCGTTATGATCTGTCATGACGCTTACTCCTCTGTGGCAGCCGCTGGAAGCGGCTGGTAATCCGGCAGGTCGGGTTCCTCGATCAGGATCTCCTCGCCGGACAGGGATTTCAGGAAGGCCACCAGATCCGATTTCTCCTGGTCATTCAGACCAAGGGGTTGGATCAGCGGGGATTTGTTATCCGAGAACTCATTCTCGCCGCCGCCCTGGTTGTAGAATTCAACCACATCCTCGAGCGTCGCCAACATGCCGTTGTGCATGTAGGGTTCGGTATAGAGGGTGTAACGCAGGGACGGTGTGCGGAACTTGCCCTTGTCGGCCTTTTCCTTGGTGCGGAAATAGAAGCCAGGGTCGTCCTTGGTGTGGCGATACATCTCTTCGGTCGAGCCTTTGGCATAAAGCTCGTACCGGAAAGTAATCTGCGCCAGACCATCATCTTCCCAGCCGCTATAGGGCGGAACGCCGGTGTTGTAGTATTTCTCATCCGACAGCAGCGCGCCGTTGTGGCATTCGGAGCATTGCGCCTTGCCAGTGAACAGCTCCAGCCCGCGTTTTTGTTCTTCGGTCAGCGCCGCATCATCTCCGCGCAGATAGTTGTCGAAGGGCGTGTCGGTCTGAACGATGGTGCGTTCAAACGCAGCGATGGCCCGCCATGCGTTACCGACGCGCGGCCACTGATCGCCGAAGACATCGTTGAAGCGTTCGACATATTCGGGGACGAAGGCCAGACGGGCCTCCATCATGTCAGCCTCGCCGTTCCCTGCGACCGCGCCGCCTGCGGCGGATTTGGCCTGGCTTTCAAGGCTTTTGCTTGAGCCCGCCCAGAACAGCTTGCCGTAATAGGCCGAATTCACGATGGTCTGACTATTGCGCCAGTGGGTCGTGCCCGGATAGCCAAATGAAATCGGCGCCTCGACATCCCACCCGATATAGGGATTGTGACAGGCCGAGCAGGGCGTCGACGGGTTGCCCCCCAGACGCGGATCGAAGAAGAGCATCTTGCCAAGTTCGATCTTGGCGTCGGTCTGCGGGTTGTCCAGTGGGACGGGCGGCTCGCCCAGCGCCACCAGAGGCGCATCCGGGTCAGGGTCTGCCCCGCCGATACCGGCCTCAATCTCCATGCTGGTTTCCGCAATGGCCTGCGAACCAAGGACGGCAAACAGGGCAGCGGTGGCGATCGTGCCTTTGAAGTAAGACGAAAGGTCTTTCATGGGTCCACTCCTCAGTTTGTCGCGTCTTGCCAGTTCTCGATCGGCGCATAGTCCGTATCGATACTCTCGGCGACGAATTCCGGGCCGGTCAGCGGCTCGCCGGACAGGGCCTTGAGGAAGGCCACCAGCTGCGCTTGCTCAGTCTCGGTGAGGCCAAGCGGCTTGATGCGCGGATCCTTGTTTTCATCGTCACCACCACCAGCGTTATAGAAGGCCACGACGTCCTCAAGCGTCGCCAGCGTACCGTTGTGCATATACGGCGCGGTATAGAACAGCTCACGCAGCGTGGGGGTCATGAAGGTTCCGAAAGTGTCGGCGGTGTGGGTGCGGATATACGCGCCGGGGTCGGCGCGCAGGTTCATGTAGTTCGCAACGCCAAGAAATTTCATCATGGTCACAAAGGTGATGTGCCGTTCCGGAGTTGCCCAGATATCGGGATTGTCGCCAACACCGATATTGTGCGGCTGGTCATCGGTGAACCGCTCGCCCGAGTGGCAGGAGTTACAGCCACTGGCATTGAACAGCTCATAGCCCGCTTTGGCCTCTTCAGACATCTCACCGGCGTCGAACGGCGCGCCCCGCGAGATCAATGTTTTCAGGTATTCCGGAATCGCGTTGCGGACACCACCGTTCGAAGGCTCGCCAAATCCGGCGGCTTCGAACATCTCGACATAGACAGGGTCCTGCTTGATGCGTTCCTGCATCAGACGCATGTCCATGTTCATCGAATAGGTTTCGGTGATGCTTTCGCGGGTCACGTCGTTGAGGTTGGTACCGATGCGCCCGTCATGGAACCACGCAGCTCGCTTGGCGCTGTTGATCAGCGTTGGCACATTGCGGAAATGCAGGCTGCCCGCGTAAGCGTCCGACAGGGCCTGCCCGTCGGTGAAACCGTATTCCGGCTGGTGACAGCTGGCGCAGGACAGCTCGGTATCGCCAGATAGTCTTGGATCAAAAAACAAACGTTTGCCAAGGGCCGCCTTGGCTGGGTCGAACTCTATGGCTTCTACCGGGCCCGGCTCATCCGCCTGGGCCTGGTGAACCGGAACCGCAACGCCCATCGTCAGCAGCGAAACTGTCGATAGCGCCGAGAACCATGTTCTGGCTTTGGTCATCATCTGAAAGCCCCTTTTTCGCTATTCCGATCTCACGGTTGGCCGCGGACCAGCTACACGAACCATAAGGGGCAGTTGTTTCGTAGTGATTTGATACAGGTTAAGGTCTGTGAAATGATGTTAAATTTTGTAACGAAACGCCCAGAGCCGACGCACGGATGATCCGCGCAAGGTCCTGAACCTCAACGGGTTTCTGAACACGGATCGTGGAGTCGTTCGCATCCGGAGTATCAGCGTCGTCGAAATAGCTGCTGACCAGGATCGTAGGCACTCCGGGACGCAGGGATCGGGTCGCGCTGATCAGGTCAGTACCCTTCAGACCCGACATCATCAGGTCCGTGACGATGACATCGTAGCTGTCCGGTGCCGCGCGGAATGCCTCCAACGCCCGCTGCGGATCAGAATATGCCTCGACTCGATAGCCATAACGGGTCAGCAATCGGCGCGTGACATACAGGACGTTTTCATCATCATCGACCAGCAGCACATGTTCATCCCCGGCCACCGCGCGAAGCTCGGCCTGCTGTTCGCGGCTGAGTGCGGGCATCATCGGGTAGAACAGGCTGAACCGGGTGCCCTTGCCGGGTTCCGAGTGCAGCTCAACCCGGCCATGGGATTCCTCGACACTGTTATGCACGATGGTCAGCCCCAGGCCGGTGCCCTTGCCCACCGGTTTGGTCGAGAAGAACGGCTCGAACACCTTTTGCTGTACCTCGTCGCTCATTCCCGGCCCGGTGTCTGTGACATCCAGACGGATCACACCGATCGCCTCGTCCGGCAAGTCATCGAGCGCATTGTCATCCACCCGGCTGATCTTCAGCACCACCTCGCCGTGCTGATCGCCCATCGCCTCGAACGCGTTGTGGCACAGGTTCAGCAGGGTCTGGAAAAACAGGGTGGTGTCGAAATCGGAAAAGGCCGCGTCGATCTCAATGTCAAAGCGGGTCTCAATGCTGGGCGGGGCCGAGACCTTGATCAGCTCCAGCGCCTCTTGCGTGGCTTTCACCAGATCACCGCGCTGCGGGTTGCGTGGGCGCTGGCGAGCAAAGGTCAGCATCTTGCGCACCAGCGCCTGCGCCCGTCGCGCCGCAATCCGGATGTGGCTGACCGAGGTTTGGACATCCTCGTTCCCGTCAGCATCCAGTTCGATCAGATCGGCGTTGCCGATCACGCTCATCAGCACGTTGTTGAAATCATGCGCGACCGAGCCGGCCAGAATGCTGACGGCCTCCATCTTCTGCACCTGGGCGAATTGTTCGCGGGTGCGACGGGTTTCGGTAATGTCTTCTCCGATACCGATGTAATGCGTGACCGAGCCGTTCTGATCCACCAGCGGGAAAATGGCCGTGGAAACCCAGTAATGCGTGCCATCCTTGCGCAGGTTCCGGAACACGCCATACCAGCTTTGGCCCTGTTTCAGCCGCCCCATCAAGTCCTTGTAGACCCCCTGCCCGGAATAGCCCGATTGCAGCATCTTGGGCGTGTGGCCATAGACCTCGTCCGCCGTGTACCCGCTGAGATCAAAGAACTTGCGATTGGCGTATTCGATATTCAGATCGGTATCGGTGATCAGGATCGAAGCCGGGCTTTGCTCCACCGCGCGGGCCAGTTTGCGTTCGGCCAGTTCAACCTGCTCGCGCAATGTCAGCTCGGCCTTCAGACGTCTGTTGGTACGCAGGATGTTGGCGATCAGCAAGGTGGTCAGAATGGCGACCACCCCGACAAGAACGATCAGCCCGACCAGCAGAACCGAGAAGTTGCGCACCAGCCGCTCGCCATCCGAAAACGCCCGCACCATGCCCGAGAGGCTGCGATCCCGCTCTTCGACCCACAGGTTTTCAAGCGCCGCCAAAGCCGCCAGCGCGCCACTGTCATCAACGCGGACACGGGTGTCGATCTGTTCAGCGGTCTGGCCTGCGGCGATACCCTCCTCGATCAGGGGTATATTGCCGGTATATTCCAGGGCAACGTCTTCGATCTGCCGCAAGGCGTCCAGTTCCACCTGCGACGGGCCCGAATTGCGATAGGCCTGAATCGTGCCCAAAAGGCGGGCCGATTGCTGACGCAGAACCGGGCCATAACTCGGGTCCTGCCGCAACACGTAGTTCTTGAAGTTGTGAATCAGACCGCCATAGCCGAAATCCGCACGGATGTCGGAAATCCAGTAACCGCGCGGCGTGGTTTCCACCGAATAGCTGTGCCAGGCCTGCCGCATATCGCCAATGCGGTTTCCTGTTTCGCGCGACATGTAAAGGAACACAGACAGGATGATCGCAAGCGCGATGCCGATTGCAAAGGCTACGGCAAGCGACCGCCTTGGATAACCCTCGACCACTTGGGGGACGTCTTTCATGCCTGCACCCTGACCTGAAAAGCCTTCAGGCTTAGGGTGTGTCATGAATTGTGCCGCCGCACCACTTGTATTGGTGCCGCAGGGGTTTAGTTCGGCCCCTCTGTTTCAGCCAATCCGTTCACATCAGCCGTGAAATCGGCCAGCATCGGAAGGTAGCTGTCCCCGCGTCCCGAGGCCTCCATTGCCGCAAATGCATTTCGCAGCACGGCCTGCACTGGGGTCACGGCACCCACATCGTTGGCAAGGTTCGCCAAATACCGCATGTCCTTATGCGCATTGGTGATGGTGAACCTGTGAGCGTTTGCATCTCGTTCCAGCGTCCACTTCATGAAGGTTTCATAGAACGCGTTCGACAACCGGCCGGGGCGGATCACAGAATCCACCTGCTCCGCACTTAGCCCGGACTTGCGGGCGACAGCCAGCGCCTCGGAATATAGCGTGGCGTATCCCAGCGAGATGAAGTTGTTGATCAGCTTCATTTTGTGACCCAACCCAACGTCGCCCATGTGTACGACCAGACCGGCCCAGCAGTCGAGAATAGGCTTGATGCGCTCGAAGGTCTCCGGCGCGGCGCCGACCATGGCGTCCAGAGTGCCAGCCTCGGCCTCTTTTGGAGTGCGGCCAAGAGGCGCATCAGCCAGATCCATGCCAGCGGCCCGAAGATCTGCAGCCAGCCGCAATGTTGAGACCGGGTCGGAGGTCGAGCAATCTACCACGATCAACCCGGCCTTAGCCGACGCCAGAATCCCGTCATCTGACCGGACCAGTTGTTCAACCTGAGGGCTGCCGGATACACACAGATGGATGATGTCACATTGTTCGGCCATCTGTTTTGGCGAGGTGACCTCGGTCGCACCACGTTGCACCAAATCGTCAACCGGTTGGCGATTTCGGTGCCCCATGACGACAAGAGGATAACCATGTTTAAGGATATTTCTCGCCATGCCATGCCCCATCAGGCCGACGCCGATGAAACCGATAACGGGTATTTCCATAATGTGTCCCTTTCCTATGTCATGGCTGCATTTTCACCGATATTCTCAATACCGAACCCCGTCGCCCCACTTGTGGTGGTGACAACCACTTGCCAAGGGCAACGGGATCAATGTTTCGTGACTTCTGGGCAGAGCGCAGCAGGGTTAAGATCCCGCCCCGGAAGCACCGGCACTGAGCTAAAAATCAAGACCGATATCAATGGTGCGATAGGAATGGGTCAGCGCGCCGGACGAGATATAGTCCACACCGGTCGCCGCGACGGCGGCCACCGTGTCACGGCTGATATTGCCCGAAGCTTCAGTCACGATCCGGCCGTCCACCAGCGCAACAGCATCTCTCAGCATCTCAGGCGGCATGTTGTCCAGCAACACCACATCGGCACCGCCGAT
Source organism: Ruegeria sp. AD11(2025) (assembly GCF_056542405.1). NCBI lineage: Bacteria > Pseudomonadati > Pseudomonadota > Alphaproteobacteria > Rhodobacterales > Roseobacteraceae > Ruegeria > Ruegeria sp. AD11(2025). Next base: position 30,368 of record NZ_JBQFZU010000018.1, read on the forward strand.
CTCAAGCACTTCGGCCAGCTGGTCCAGCGTGTCCACCTCGATCTCGACCTTCATCATATGCGAGGCGCGGGCCTTGGTGGCCTCAAGCACCGCCCGCACGCCACCGGCGGCTGCGATGTGGTTGTCCTTGATCAGGATCGCATCTGACAGCGAGAATCGATGGTTGAAACCGCCGCCATGCTGGACGGCCTGTTTCTCGAAAATGCGCAGGCCGGGCGTCGTCTTGCGGGTACAGGTAATGCGCGTTTTGGTGCCTCTGGTTTCACCTACCAGTGCAGCCGTCGCCGTCGCCACACCCGTCATGCGCCCGGCAAAGTTCAACGCCACCCTCTCGCCCGACAGGATCGACGCGGCACTGCCTTTGATCTCCATCAGCGTATCACCTTTGACGCACCGCTGACCGTCGGCAAGATGGGTCGTGACCTGCAGCAACGGATCGACCAGACGGAACGCCAGCGCGGCCACTTGCATGCCGGAAACCACCGCATCCTCACGCGCGTTCAGCCGGGCGTTATAGGTGGCATCCGCCGGGATCACGGTCAACGTAGTGACATCACCATTGGCCCCCAGATCCTCCATCAGCGCGGACCGGATCATGGGTTCAAGGATCATGTCGGGCAAAGCCGGATAATTCATGCTGCGTCCTTTGCAATGCGGTCCCGCAGGGCCATCGCCTGAGTCAGTGTCAGGGCCGAACGCTGGCCGGGGCCGGGAATAAGGTCAGGGAAATCGGATCGGTAGTGCGCACCGCGGCTTTCCTCGCGCAACAAAGCGGCAGCGGCGATCAAAGTGGCGGTGGCGGTCATGTTGAGGAACACTGCGGACTCGGAGTGTTTGTCTTCAAGCATAGCTATTTGTGTCAAGGCACGGCGCAGGCCTTGTTCGTCGCGCACCACACCGACATGTTCGGTCATGGTGCGACGCAAGGCGGCCACATCCTGATCCAACGCGGTTTCATCACCAGAGATCAATTGGGCATCAACCTCGGGCGCGTCCCGCGTGGTCACCACATCCGCAATGTCCCGCGCGCAGGAGCGGGCAAAAACCAGTGCCTCAAGCAACCCATTGGAAGCCAGGCGATTGGCCCCGTGCAATCCGGTCGAAGCCGCCTCACCACAGACCCAAAGCCCGGTCATGGAACTGCGTCCCGCCAGATCTGTCTCGACCCCGCCCATATGGTAGTGCGCCGAGGCGGTTACTGGGATCGGGTCGCGCGCTGGATCAACGCCATTGCGCAGACAGGCTTCAGTCACTGCGGGGAAATGGGACGCAATTTCCGCCCCGATAGCATCGCGGGTGTCCAAGGCGGGTCGTTTTCCCACCTGCGCCTGCAGGTAGACGGCGCGGGCAACTGTATCGCGCGGGGCCAGTTCAGCGTCGGGGTGGATATCAGGCATGAACCGATGGCCGTCGCGGTCGATCAGAACGGCGCCTTCGCCGCGAAGGGCCTCGGTCGCCAACGGGGTCGGGTCTTCTCCGACATCAATCGCGGTGGGGTGAAACTGCACAAACTCGGCATCAGCGATCCGCGCGCCGGCACGGGCGGCCATGCCGATCCCTTGCCCCCGGATACGCGCCGGATTGGTGGTTTGGGCATAGAGGCCAGACGACCCGCCGGTGGCCAGGACATGCGCTGCCCCACGCAACAGAACGGTTGGCGCCGTGGCCGTATCTGCGTTGGTCAGATAAACACCAGTGACCTTCGTTCCGTCGCTTTCCAGCCCAACGGCCTGCGCGCCTTCGATCACCTGAACCGAAGGCGTCTGGCGCAATTCCTCGATCAGCGCGCGCATGATCTCGGACCCGGCCTGATCGCCCTTGACCCGCACCACCCGCGCCGCCGAATGCGCTGCCTCACGCGATTGCACAAAGCCACCGTCGGCGGTGCGGTCGAACCCGGTTCCGAGGTCGGACAGGTCGAGAATATGCTCTGGCGCGGCTTTGGTGACGAACTCGGCCACCTCGCGCAGGACCGACCCAGCGCCTGCGCGCATGGTGTCCTCGGCGTGGGCTTCGGGGCTGTCTGTCCGCGCCATCGCCGCCGCGACACCGCCCTGCGCCCAGGCCGAGCTTGCGCCTGAGCCCAGCGGTTCGGGCGAGATCATCACAACCGGACACGGGGCCAGCTTCAGTGCGGTGTAAACCGCCGCCAGCCCGGCCCCGATGATGACCACACGCGGCGTCTCAACGGTCTGCATGTCGTCGATCAAATACCCAATTGTCGCGAGAGGTCGATCATGCGCTGAACCGAAAGGCGCGCCTTGTCTGCCACGTCCGCATCAACCTCGACCTGTCCGGTCATGGTATCCAAAGCGAACAGCACCTTTTCCAGCGTGATCTTCTTCATGTAGGGGCACATGTTGCAGGGGCCGACAAACTCGACCTCGGGCAGTTCATCGGCAATGTTGGATGCCATCGAACATTCAGTGATCAGCAGCGCCTTTTCCGGTTTTTCATCGGTGACGTATTTGATGATGCCGCTGGTCGAGCCCGAGAAATCCGCCTCGGCCACAACGTCCGGTGGACATTCGGGGTGAGCGATCAGCCGCGTGCCCGGGTTCCATTCGCGGAAATCGCGCAGGTCGCGGGCCGAATACTGTTCGTGCACGATGCACGAGCCTTCCCACCAGACCACATTCTTCTGTGGTACATCGCGGGCCACGTTCTGGGCCAGATACTGGTCGGGGGTCATGATAACGGTGTCGCTGTCCTGCGCGGCAACGATCTGTGCCGCGTTGGACGAGGTACAGCAGATGTCAGAGGCCGCTTTGACCTCAGCCGTGGTGTTCACATAGGACACAACGGGCGCACCGGGGTAGCGGCGACGCATTTCCTCGATGCCTTCAGCGGTGATCGATTCCGCCAGCGAGCACCCGGCCTCCATATCCGGCATCAGCACGGTTTTCTGCGGGCTAAGGATCTTGGAGGTCTCGGCCATGAAATGCACGCCGCATTGCACGATTACATCCGCCTCGACCTCGGTCGCCTTGATCGCCAGTTGCAGGCTGTCGCCACCGAAGTCGGAAATGCCATGGTAAATCTCGGGCGTCATATAGTTATGACCCAGAATAACGGCGTTGCGCTCGGCCTTCAGATCATTGATCGCCTTCACATAGGGCGCATAGATCGCCCAATCCACGGGCGAAACCACGCGGGACATGCGGTCGTAGATTTCGCTCATGCTTGCAGCAAGCTCGGGCGACGGGGCCAGGTCATACTTTTCGGAGAGATGCGCGCGCTGCGCGGGTAGGTCGAACACGGGACTGTTTTTCTGCCTGATTGACTCGTGACGCTTTTCATATGGTGTTTGTGGCGAATTTACCACCACCCAGATCAGAAGAATGTTCTGATAATGTTGACGCCGGAAGAATAATCTTGCTGAACCACACAATTTTCAGCCCTCACTCTAATACCCGGCAATGGCGGTAATGATCACCGCGACCACCTTTCCGACTCACTGCGGATCAGAGGCATCCTGATTGGGATGCAAGAACCGACCTCTGTTATTGTCAAACCCGCAGCCCGACGCGTTGAAGAATTCTGCGGACAGGGCCGGACCGTCCGAATGGGCTTCGGCAAAGGTCAGGCTCCACATTGTCACAGCCAGTTTGCTTTCCGCATAGACTTCCCTCACCTCGGGCCGCTTTGGGCATGTCATTGCAGCCAGATCAACGGGCGCTTACTGGGCAAACTGTGGTCGTTGACGACAGCATTCACTTCGATTGAGATTTTTTTCGGAGTCAGAATCCGCTCTGACATCGGCGTAGCATTGGCTCAAACGAGCATGCAATTCTACGCGCTCTCGGCTCATTCCTGCCATTGGTCATCAGTTGTTAATGCTGCGCAGCAGCTTGTCGAACCTGCTGTGCGCTGCTGGTGCGAAATCCAATGTCAGCTGAATTCACAATCTGCGGTCACAACTGACCTTTGGCTTTTTGTATTCAGAGCATTCATCGAAAAGGAACGCGCCAAACTCAGGGGCGGGTTACGACAAAGTTCGGTACTATCCCTGCCTTTTTGATCGCTGCTTCAACATCATGCCCTGCAAAGAACCCAAATCCTGAGATCAGCGCCGAAATTACGCCGGCATTGCGTGCGCCCAGAATGTCGGTGTGCAGGCTGTCGCCAACCATCAGAACTCGCGACTTGTCGATATGTCCGAGGCGTTGGAAAGCAAGATCATAGATGTTGCCGAAAGGCTTTCCAAAGAACTGAGGGGCGACACCCGTCCGGTCTGCCAGCCGGTGCGCAAAAAGACCGGGCTCTTTGGAAAATCCGTACTCGCGAGGAGCAACAATATCAGGGTTGCCGACCATTACCGGGCGGGGACGCTCTCGCAAGGCGGTCTCCAACATGGCTTGGCGCGTTTCAGTCCAAACCGCTGACCCGATCATCAAAAACCCGTCGACGGTTTCGTAGGGCTTCGGATCATCCTCCAGATAAGTGAGTTTCAACCCCTCCAAATCGCGAAGACCGGCGCTGGGGGTCGCCATCAATCCCCAATGCAACCCACTTTTACCGTTTAGCTCTGACAGCAACGTGGCCCGGCTGGTGATCACGTCCTGTGGCGCAAAATCGTATCCAAGTCTGGTATATTTCTCCAAAAGAGCGGCGTGCGGAAACCCTGCGGCATTTGACACAACCAAAACACGCTTGCCGGCGGCTTTCAGTGACCTTACCCGATCTGGTGTATCTGGGATCGCCGTATCACCAATATTGAGAACTCCGAAGGCGTCGAGAAGGAACACGTCGAACTCATGAGCTATGTCCTCTAGCGTCTCGGCGTGACGATAGTTCACTTCAGTCGTTCTGTTTTCCGGAAGGCGATGTCGCACGGCCTCGTAGGCATTAAAAGCCTCTTGCGCAGAGAACCCGGTCAAATGATGGCTCCTCGTACTTTCGCCGAAACCCATTCACTGATCATGACCGCAACAAGAATTACAATAAGGATCAGGCTGACTTGCGGCCAGGCCAGAACGTTGAGCGAAGCCGACAATTGCAACCCGATACCTCCCGCTCCAACCAGCCCGAGCACCGTGGATTCGCGGATGTTGATATCCCAACGGAAGACGGCAATGCCGGCGAAAGCGGGCAGGATTTGCGGAACGATTCCGTAAGCCATGACCTGCCAGCGTGAAGCTCCGGTCGCCGTGATTGCTTCGACCTGCGTGTGATCAATTTCCTCAATCGCTTCGTAAAGAAGCTTTGCGCAAAACCCGATGGAACGGATGGCGATTGCTATGACACCGGCAAAGACGCCGGGACCAATAATCGCGATCAGAAGAAGCGCCCAGATCAACGAGTTGATTGAGCGGGTCGAAACGATGACCAACAGGGCAATGGGCCGGATGAACAAGGCCGATGGCGTGGTGTTGCGGGCCGCCAAAAAGGCAACCGGCACTGCCATGCACAGGGCGATGATCGTACCCAATGTAGCGATGTTCAGTGTATCCCAAATCGGGCGGCCCAGTTGGGTGATGTAGTCCCACTTAGGAGGCGTTGCACGGGTCCAGATATCGTTGGCGATGCGGGGCGCATCCCAGACGAAAAACCAAGTCGTCGATTCCGATATGAGTTGCCAACAGTAAACAAATATCGCCACGCCCAACAGCCAGCCGAACCATCGAACCAGACTCTGGCCCGTCGTCCGCCGACGCCAGATTTGCGCATCGTCGCGTTCAAGCACCGGCATTACTGAACCCTCGCCCGGATAATTCCCGAAAGGTATTCAAGTGCCATGACGATCCCGATGATAAGGATTAGAATGGCTGCTGCTGTGTCGTATTCATAACGGTCGAATGCAGTGTTCAATGTTGCACCGATACCGCCTGCCCCCACGAGCCCAAGAATTGCGCTTTCTCGGAAATTTATGTCGATCCGATACATGGAAAGCCCCACAAGTCGCGGCATCACCTGTGGCTGAACGCCATAGTTGATCCATTGTGGCCAACGTGCGCCTGAGGCTTTGATCGCCTCGGCCTGCACCTTGTCCATGGCTTCGATATCTTCGGCCAGAAGTTTGGACAGAAACCCGATGGTGGCGAAGGAAAGCGTCAGAAATCCGGCCAGCGGACCAAAACCGAAGATAGCCACGAGCAGAATGGCGACGATGATCTCTTGCAAAGCCCGGCTTATCGCGACAATGCCCCGGCAAATCATGTAGATTGGCAGTGGGGCGATATTGCGTGCTGCTCCCAATCCAATCGGGATTGAAATCAGGATGCCCACGACCGACGCGGCCACGGTCATCACGATACTCTCCAGAAGGCCGCTCCAAATATCTGACCACCGCGAAATGAAGTCCGGGCTGGTAAACGCGAGTACAAATGCCCATCCCCGGTCCAGCCCTTCATAGACCCGGCCCCAGTCAACATCGATGGTCATGAAAGCCGCAATCAGGTAGGCGAGAAAGCCAAGGATCAATGCCCAACGGAGCAATGGGTTTTTGACAAAGGCAGGCTTACGCCAGCCTTTTCCAAGCATGTCATCCAGTTCTCGATGGCTCATTCCGCAGCCTCGACATCTTCATCTTCGTCCACTTTTTCGATGGTCGCTTCCCAATCTTCCTCCCCATAGATCTCGGTCAACTTCTCGGGGGTAAGGCCTGTTGGAAGACCATCATACACAATTTCGCCAAAGCGGAGACCCACGACGCGAGGAACAAACATCTGGGCAAGTGCCACGTCATGGATATTGATGATGGCCGCCAGCCCGCGCTCCTGACATAACTCGGTGATTAGGCGCATGATCTGACGGCTGGTCTTTGGGTCCAGCGACGCAGTTGGCTCATCGACCAGCAGCAGTTTCGGGTTTTGAATCAATGCACGGCAGATGCCAACCCTTTGGCGTTGACCACCCGACAGTTCATCTGCCCGTTTGTCAGCCATGTGCAACAACCCCACCCGATCAAGCAGGCGGAAAGCCTCGTCAACGTCCGACTGCGGATATCGTCGCAGGAAACTGCGCCAGAATCCAACATATCCCAGCCGTCCCGACAATACGTTTTCCATCACCGTGAGGCGTTCGACCAAGGCATATTCCTGAAAGATCATGCCCATTTCGCGGCGCGCTTTACGCAAAGAGCCCGATCCGAGTTTGGTCAGGTCCACGTCACCCAAAAGGACACCACCGCTTGTGGGTTCAACCAACCGGTTAATGCACCGGATCATGGTCGATTTGCCCGCGCCTGAAGGACCAATCAACGCAAGCACCTGCCCCTTGGGAACCTCCAAATCAACCGCTTTCAGCGCCTGATCCCCGGTCTTGTATGTTTTTGTTAGCTCCTGAAGACGCAGCATAAATTGTCCCTGTATAGGCTGTAGGCGGGCCGTTCAGGCCCGCCGATTATCCGTGTGTCACTGGCAAGCGTAGGAAACGCCATTTGCTGCGTCGATCTTGCGAATGACATCCCAGAAATCTTTGTAGTTCATTTCAATAAACTGAGCCTCGTTGGATTTAGAGAACTCTGCTTGAAGTGCTGTTCCTTCCCAGTCGAATGTGAAAAACGCCTCTCTGATTTTGTCCTGAAGATCAGGCGGAAGGTTGTAAACGGTACCAAAGCCAGTGGTTGGGAAGGTCTGCGATTTGTAGATAGACACGACCTGATCAGCATCGATCACGTCCCTAGCGATCATCCGTTTCATGACAGAATTGGCCACCGCACCTGCAGGATAATCTTTATTTGCAACGCCCAGCACCGTGTTGTCGTGCTTACCCGAGAAGACCGGTTCAAAATCACGATCCGCAACCATGTCATAGTCGCCCTTCAGGATGGCAGAGGGTGCCTTGAACCCAGAATTTGACGTAGGTGACGAGAATGCAAGCTTACCGCCCTTAATGTCTTCAACCGCCTCGACCCCTGATCCCGGAAAAGTAATCAACTCCATCTCATAGCCGAAATGTCCGTCTTCCGAAGCCATGATCGTGAATGGCCGGAACCCCGCGCAGTTTACAGCCAGCGGGTTCGATCCAGTATTGAAACCAGAGATATGCAAACGGCCGGACCGCATAGCTTCGATCTGTGCTGCGTTCGATTGAACCGGAAATATCTCGGCCTTTTTACCGGTAACTTCTTCAAGGTGGTCGATGAATTCGACCCATGCGTCCCGATAAACCGCCGGGTCCTCGACCGGAGTATAAGCAAAGATCAACGTGTCGGGATCAATCCACTCACTAGGATCAGTAGGAATATCCGCGATCAGATCTCCGTCGGCGTCACAAAAACGCTCGTCCAAGTCACCGCGCGGACAATCCTGCGCCGACACCGTCCCACTCAGCGACATGAGCGCAATTGCGGATGCCCCAACCAATAGTTTGAAATCGACCTTCATGTTTTCCTCCCAGTTATGCGCGGCCCTTTTTTCGATCCGCTGTCAATCAATCATGGCATGCCTACCCGGCGACGAGAACATCGACCTCGGCGCCCTCAATAGCGTTACGCAATTCTCCTGTTGGTTTTTTGTCGGTAACTATGGAATCCAAGCCGCTAAGGTCGCCCACTTGAGACAGGCCTTTGCGACCGAACTTGCCGGAAGCAATAAGAAGATGCCGCTTCTCGGCACGTGTCAGCATCATCCTTTTTACTGCAGCAAAACCCTGCACTGTCTCTGAAGGACCCTCGGTTGAGAACCCTGAGGAACCGATCATGCACCTGTCGACATTGAAACGGGACAGAAATTCCAGCGTCTCGGTTCCGATCGTAGCAGATTCAGTTGCCAAGTATTCCCCTGGGCATAACAGGACTTGGGCAGCTCCATGGCCAAGGGTCATCGCAACGGGAATTGAATTGGTGATCACCGTGCAGTGGGTGCCGAGATAAGCCAGCGCACGTGCCATCTCGATGGTGGTTGAACCGGAGTCAATCATGACCGTTTCACCGCCCTGAATTAGTTCTGCCGCGCTAACACCTATCCGCTCACGTTCCTCAACCTGTGCGTTTGTCCGTTCATCCAAGCCTGGAAAGTGTCCTTGCGCAGGGGCTGACGCCCCCCCGTGTGCACGCGCGATCAAACCGTCGTTCGACAGGGCGTCGAAATCCCTGCGCACCGTCTCGTTAGAGACATTAAACCGCTGTGCCAGTTCGTTGATGCGAACGTGCGGGCGCAGCTTCAACTCCAACAGTATCTGTTGGCGCCGATCGGATTTCTTGACCCGGCTCTGGTTCTTTTCAAACATTTTGCCGCGCGTTTTGGTTTTGGACATCCGACAACCCGACTAGGTTTCGAAACCTACCTTTGTGGGCTTTCGGGCATTTTGCAATAATTTTTGTTGCATAACCCTCGGAAGGTTGTGAGAATTCGAGAAATTCCAAGTGTTTCAAAGCGCAGAGCAAAAGATGCACAGGCTGATCAAATTCAGAAGCAAAATCGAGGGAGTGTTTTAACTGGCCAACTTGCTAATAAGACAGCTTCCTTTTGTTTTTTGATCGTGCGGCATTGAGGGACAAAATGAGCGACAGCGAAACAGCAGATCAGATTGCGGCGCTTCCGATGCGCTGGGACAAGACTGGCAAGTTGCGTGTTCTGATGGTCACTTCGCGGGATACCGGCCGGTGGGTTATCCCAAAGGGATGGCTAATGGATGGCAAAAAGCCATGGCATGCAGCAGAAATAGAAGCTCAGGAAGAAGCGGGCGCAGTCGGTACCATCTCGAAGCGGCCAATCGGTTGTTTTTTCTACGACAAGCGATACGAGGGCAAAAGCAGCGTTCGCTGCCGCGTCACTCTTTACCCTCTGGTCGTTGAAAAGCTGAAGCGACACTGGAAGGAAGAAGGTGAGCGGACGCGTCACTGGTTTTCACCGACAAAAGCCGCAAAGCTGGTCGAAGAAAAAGACCTGTCACAATTGCTGAGAAATCTAACAGACAATCAAGAAGTAAAAACTGCCGTAAAGAAGCTTCGAAAGGCTGCTTGAGGAAGGGCATAAAAGAACCGGGAAACCCGGAAGCATTAAGCTCAATGGGAGGAAAAAATGAGGAAACTGACATCGACCGCGGTTGGATCGGTGATTGCCCTGGCCGCGTCACTGTCGGCGGCACAAGCCGACAAGCTGACACTCTATTGTTCGGCGCAAGAAGATTGGTGCCAACTCATGGCACGCAGCTTTGAAGATGCGACTGGCATCGACGTCAACATGACTCGAAAATCGTCAGGCGAGACCTTCGCACAAATCCGCGCCGAAAGTTCGAACCCGAAAGGAGACGTTTGGTGGGGTGGAACGGGTGATCCGCATTTGCAGGCCGCCGAAGAAGGCCTGACGATGGAATACATGTCGCCAATGCGCGACCAGCTTCACGATTGGGCGATATCCCAGGCTGAAAGCGCGGGCAACAAGACGATCGGTATTTATTCAGGCGCGCTTGGGTATGGCTACAATGCCGACCTTGTCGCCGCAAACAACTTGCCCGAACCTGCCTGTTGGGAAGACCTGCTGAAGCCCGAATACAAGGGACACGTTCAGATGGCGAACCCGAACTCGTCAGGGACGGCCTATACAACACTGGCCTCAATGGTGCAGATCTTTGGTGAGGATGAGGGCTTTGAGTTCATGAAAGGCCTGCATTCGAACATCAACCAATACACCAAGTCCGGCTCTGCGCCGATCAAGGCCGCCGGTCGTGGCGAGAACACGATTGGTATCGTCTTCATGCATGACGCCGTAAAGCAGGCCGTTTCGGGGTTCCCGATCAAGGTCGTCGCACCATGCGAGGGTACGGGGTACGAAATTGGCTCAATGTCGATCATCGACGGTGCCCGCAACGAGGAAGAGGCGAAGAAGTTCTACGACTGGGCCCTGTCGCCCGAAGCTCAGAATCTTGCCCTTCAGGTCAACGCGTTTCAGGTGCCATCGAACAAGGGGGCGGAAACATCGGAAAGCGCACCTGATATGAGCCAGATCAAGCTGATCGACTATGACTTCAAAAAGTACGGTTCCTCAGATGAACGAAAACGTCTGTTGCAGAAATGGGACGAAGAGGTTTCGGTTCTGCCGCAGTAAATGACTGACACTACATCAAAAACGACCCATCCGATCTTGATCTTCTGGATCATCGCCGGGTGGGTCGGATTCTGCCTGTTGCCCTGGTACATGGTCGACGGCGGCCTGTGGTCGTTCGTATGGCTCTTGGACGGCTACCCGTTCGATGAGGATTATGCCCCCGCTGCATTTCTGATTGGACAGGGTGAGAAACTTTGGCTCTCTCCACTCCTGATCGCTCTGGCCCTACCACTTTTGGTGTTGAAACGCGCCAAATCTGATCCGCTTTATGCCCGCATTCTGATCCTGTCCGGTGCGCTCGGCTTCGGCTGGCTGATCGCTCAGGGTTTCAGCATTGGCATCCGAGGCTTCAACTTCGATTGGTTAGAAGCGTTGTTTGGCGAGCTTGGCGACCGTCAGTTCGGCATGGGCTACGGCGCAATGATCTGCGCATCCAGCTTTCTGTTCCTGCTCACTCAAGGTATCGCGGCAAGAGGTGCCATTAACGGTGACGTCTTTGTTGTAAGCGCCATCGGCGGCGTGATTACCATCGTCACCGCTTTTGTCTTTTTCCCCATCGCCAAGATGCTTTTCGCCGCTTTCATTACCGAAGACGGCGCGTATTCCATTGCGGTTTTTTTCTCGAAGTTCTTCGACGACCGGTTGTGGGGGCTGGGGTGTTTTCAAGGTGCCCGATGCGGTGCGGCCTGGAACTCACTTTTCCTCGCCATCCTCGTTGGCTTCATCACAACGATCCTCGGCCTTTGCTTCGCGTTGGTCGTGACGCGCTCGGGTTTTCGCTACAAACGCGCGTTACGGGCATTGACCGTTCTCCCGATAATCACCCCGCCATTCGTGATCGGCCTCGCGCTCATCCTGCTTTTTGGACTGTCTGGCTCTGTCACCCGGTTCTTTGCCGAACTACTCGGCACACAGCCGACACGCTGGCTTTACGGAATGCCGGGCATTCTGATCGCGCAGACACTTGCATTCACGCCAATAGCGTTTCTCGTGCTGATCGGCGTGGTTGAAGGTGTATCTCCCTCGATGGAGGAAGCGGCCCAGACCCTGCGGGCCAGCAGATGGCAGACGTTCAAGACGGTTTCCTTACCCCTGATGCGACCTGGTCTGGCGAATGCATTTCTTCTGGGCTTCATCGAAAGCATGGCTGACTTCGGCAACCCGCTTGTATTGGGTGGGAATTTCGACGTGCTGTCGACTGAGATATTCTTCGCCATCGTCGGTGCTCAATATGATCAAGGCCGGGCTGCGGTTCTGGCAATGGTGCTGCTGTTCTTTACCCTTTCCGCCTTTTACGCGCAGCGCGTCTGGCTGGGAAAGAAGAGCTACACAACAGTCACCGGCAAAGGCGATGCGGGTGTTCATCCGCTGATGCCAACCGGCCTTTCGGTTCCCGTTCTGCTCATTGCACTGGGCTGGGGGCTGTTCACAATCATTGTCTATGCGATGATCATCTACGGCAGTGTGGTCGAGTTGTGGGGGGTCGATAACTCGCTGACCATCAAGCACTACATCACCGCATTCTCGGTTCGCTTCGAAGAAGAGGGCATACGCTGGACCGGAGCTGCTTGGGACAGTTTCTGGACCACCATCACGATCGCCGCCATTGCTGCACCATTGACTGCCGCCGTTGGACTGGTGACTGCCTATCTGCTGACCAGACAGAGCTTCGCGGGCAAGAACGCCTTTGAATTCGGCACCATGCTGTCCTTCGCGATCCCCGGCACTGTAATCGGCGTTAGCTACATCCTAGCCTTCAACGTTCCGCCAATCGAAATCACTGGCACGGGGGTTATCCTTGTTGTCAGCTTCATCTTCCGCAACATGCCGGTTGGCGTTCGCGCGGGCATTGCCAGCATGTCGCAACTTGACCGCAGCCTTGATGAATCCTCACTGACCCTTGGCGCAAACTCGTGGCAGACCTTCCGGAATGTTATCCTTCCGCTGTTGCGCCCTGCGATACTTGCTGCACTTGTCTACAGCTTTGTTCGAGCCATGACGGCAATCTCGGCCGTCATCTTTCTGGTCAGCGCGGAGTATGACATGGCAACCAGCTATATCATCGGTCGGGTCGAGAATAACGACTATGGCCTTGCTATCGCCTATTCGACGACGCTGATCTTCGTGATGCTCGCGGCGGTTGGCTTATTGCAACTTCTCGTCGGCCGGGTTCAGATTGGCCGGCGCACGCAGCTCGGAACGGAGACATCGCCATGACCGACACCAAAATCGGTTCCAAGGCCGCCCCGGTACGCTTTGAGAACGTGTCGAAAGTGTTCGGCAAGGATGTCGTCGCCGTCGATAACATCAACCTTCACGTAGACGCAGGAAAGCTCGTAACGCTGCTTGGCCCGTCGGGCTGCGGAAAAACAACGACATTGCGCATGATTGCAGGGTTGGAGATGGCCAGTTCCGGCAAGATCCTGATCGGTGATCGGGACGTGACCAAACTGCCAGCCACCGACCGCGATGTATCTATGGTATTTCAGTCATACGCGCTGTTCCCTCATATGAGCGTGCTGGAGAATGTGAAATATGGCCTCACATTCTCGGGCTTTGCGAAGGATGAGGCCCGCAGTCGCGCGTTGCATGGTTTGGAGCTGGTTGGCCTTCAAGGGTTCGACAACCGCCTTCCCTCAGAGTTATCCGGCGGCCAGCAGCAGCGTGTTGCCGTCGCACGGGCATTGGTTCTTGAGCCGCAGGTGCTGCTGTTCGACGAACCGTTGTCCAACCTCGACGCCAAGCTTCGTCGTCAAGTGCGTGAGGATATTCGGGCAATACAGCAAGACCTTGGTTTGACAGTTGTTTACGTTACCCACGATCAGGAAGAGGCGCTGGCTGTCTCGGATGAGATTGTCGTCATGCGCAATGCAGCGATCGCTCAGATGGGTACACCACGCCAGCTTTACGATGCCCCGAATGACCGGTTTGTTGCCGATTTCATCGGTGAGGCAAACCTTTTGGACTGCCAGGTCGTCGGTATCGAAGGCGACGCGGCAACCATAGAAATCGAAGGCTACCGCCACACATTACCACGCCGTGGTTTGTCCGAAGGGACCGCAACCATCGCCGTGCGCCCCTCACGTTTAGTGATCGGTTCAGATCAGGGCATACCAGCCACGGTGGCCAAAGCGACCTATGTTGGCGTTCGGATGGAGTACACGCTGACAGGTGCATTCGGTCAGGTTTTTGCCGTCCATGATGATGTCGATGCGCCGCTTGAACCCGGCACCGAAATAACGATGGGTTTTGCCGACAAAGGGCCGGTGCTTTTGCCGGACTAAATGCCGAATCTTTTGATCATCACACACCCCGAGGTGTCTATCGATCCGGTCGTCCCGATCACAGATTGGGGTCTGAGTGCGACGGGCCGCAGACGCGCTACTGAATTTGCTGCCAGTGAAATCTTGTCGAACGTCACGCAAATCTGGGCAAGCAACGAGCAAAAGGCCCGTGAAACGGGCGAGATTCTTGCTGCACCACGAACGCTACTCGTCAACTATCACCTGGGCCTTGGAGAGAACGACCGCAGCGCAACCGGTTATTTGCCCCGGGACGAATTCGAGGCAGCGGCTGATGCATTCTTTGCTCAGCCGGACGTCAGCTATCGCGGTTGGGAAACAGCTTTCGGGGCGCAAAAACGCATTCATCGCGCGGTCGCAGAGATTGTCCAGATGCATGACACCGGGGATCTTGCAATTGTTACACACGGAGCGGTCGGCACGTTGCTTTGGTGCGCATTGTCGGAGTGTTCGATAGACCGTAAACACGACCAGCCCTCACAGGGCCACTTCTGGCAGGCAGATTTAAAGACGCTTAAGCCTAACTCATGTTGGATCGCCTTGGCATAGACGTTAGGCGTTCCAAGCGCTCTCTGCGATTTCGCGCAGCGTCTCGAACACATCTGGCGTACCCACGATTACGCGCCCGCCTTCGCGGATCATCACATCGGCGTTTTGACCCTCGACAATGCCACCCGCTTCCGAGACCAGCAATTGCCCAGCCAGACAATCCCAGGCGTTCATGTGTTCTTCCACGTAACCCAGGAGGCGCCCGGCAGCAACGTAGGCCAACGACAGAGCCCCACTGGCGTTTCTGTGAAACATGGCCCCATTCTCGATAAGATTCTCGACAATGGGTAAAACATGGCGGGTCTCAATCCGGTTCGAATACCCCACGGCGACTGTTCCATCCCGCAGCGCCACCCCTGATGCGACGCGTATTGGTGATCCGTTTAGAGTTGCTCCTTCTCCGCGCAGCGCTACAAAGGTCTCATCCACATTTGGATCACGTATCACACCGACTTCCGTGTGTCCTTCGGTGACGCCAGCCAGAACGATAGTCCATGCAGGTATGCCGTTGACGAAATTCGTTGTCCCATCAATTGGGTCAATCACCCAGTCAAAACCGCTCTTGCCAGCAGTAGCGCCGTGCTCTTCACCGAAGACACCGTCATTGGGCCACGCCTCTGCAATCCTCTGACGAATAAAGGTTTCAACATTCCTGTCCGCCTCGCTGACCCAGTCCTGAGCACCCTTTCGATCAACAACAAGACTACCCCGATCCGCGAAGTACTTTTGAGCAATTGCCCCAGCCTCCTCGCAGACTGCGACGGCAAAATCTCTGCGTTCTGAAAGTCGAGACATGGGTGGTCCTTTTCCAGTTGGAGAGTCGCCTTGAACATTGCAGGCTAAGCGAATGCCTGGCAATCACAGAGTTGTTTCGATTTTTTTCAGAAGCTATTTCACCGCCGCCAATCGGGTGATGTCAGTGTTGGCGATTTCTTCTGCAAGCTGCCTCTGCGCCGCCTTCACCTGCGGCCCATAGCAAGCCCTCCGCTACTCTATTCGGTGCTGCACCAAAGCGGCCACTCGAAGGCCACCACCTTTTGCAGGCGCCGCGGTTTCTTCCAGATTAGGAGATTTGACGGCGACGAACTTCGGCTACATCCCAGAAAGTCCCGCGTTGGTGTTCAGTAGAAACTGACGAAAAATCGGGCTGCTTGCCGCCCCGATGCCACGGGCGTTTTCGCCAACCGCTGCGGCCTCCACGACCGGTGGAATCAAACCGCGTTTGTCTTGGTTGGTTAAGTAACGGCGAACCCTTGATACCAGTTCTTCCCGAACTTCCGGTGGGAACGCGCCATCGATGAAAATGGCCTCAAAGTCGATGACAGCACAAATTGAAAGAGCGGCCTTGGCCAATTCCTGTGCCGTGGTGCCAATCCATGGTTCGACATAGCGAGAAATGCTGCTCCAATCCTGCGGCTTCTTCCACAGAATCCCCGGATCGACGCCCGCTTCGATCAACCGGTCCTCGAGCAAAAACAGTGATGCCGTATCGATCAGTTGCTGGCTTTCACCCAAAGGACCTGTCGTGCGCATGGCACCCAAGGCACCGGCATTGCCTTGGTTGCCTTCAAACACGGTTCCGTTCAACGCAACACCGCCGCCGATCATTGAGCCAATGAAGAAGTAGAAGTAGTCGCGATATTCTGCCCCACGCCCATAGAGATGCTCTGCGTGACAGGCGGCCGTCGCGTCGTTAACCACAAAAACAGGCAAGTCGCTGAATTTGGCGACCTCGGAGAAAAAGTTCACGTTTTTCCAGGACCGGAATTTTTTTGCCGCAAGCCCAGACAGGTCATGCCATTTCCAAAGCTCGAATGGGGTTCCGATTCCGATCCCGCAAACGCGGTCGCGAAGCCTCTGGGGCTCGTGGGACAGAAGCGTTTCCAAACCAGATTCCAAAAACCCGAAGATGATCTCGGGTAGCGGATAATCATAGGTCGTGGAAAGTTGGCGGCGCGGCGTGCCCGTAAAGTCGATCAAAAGCAGATCAGCGCTGCGCCGCCCGATCTTCATCCCAACCGACAAGATGCCTTCCGGGTTTAGCTCCATAGGGATCGAAGGCTTTCCCACCTTCCCGCGCAGTGGGATTCCACGCTTGAGAATCGCATCCTTTTCAAGCTTGCGCAGAATGATCGACACAGTCTGAGGAGACAGGCCCGTTAATCGCGCGACGTCGGCGCCTGCGGCGGGCCCATGCCGTTGTAAAACTGTCAAAATCAGACGTTCGTTGTGATCGCGAACCCCGCTTTGACTTACCCCACCGGTCAGTGTTTTGAGCGCTTCTCTCTCCATAACCTTAAACATAAACACCTTGTTTTCTTATGAAAAGATACAGGAGTAAATTAATAAATAAACTTTATTTATTTATTGACAGAGAGACTAGAATCACGGTTTCTTGAATAAGACCTTCATTGGAGGATGAGGGCGGGTCTCGCGGGAATGCCATGCGGGGCAACACATTTTTCTGGGAGGACAACATGAAAAGTCTATTCAAGATTGCGGCATCTGCGACCGTACTTACTATGGCGGCTGCATCTGCTCACGCGGCCGGGGAAACTGTTTGCCTGATCACGAAAACAGATACCAATCCATTCTTTGTAAAGATGAAGGAAGGCGCCACGGGCAAGGCTGAAGAGCTTGGCATGACCCTAAAGGCCTTTGCAGGCAAAGTTGACGGCGACCACGAAACCCAGGTTCAGGCTATTGAAACTTGCATTCTCGACGGTGCAAAGGGAATTCTCCTGACGGCCTCCGACACAAGTTCGATTGTCCCCGCTGTTCAGCAGGCGCGCGACGCTGGCATCCTGGTTATTGCATTGGACACACCGTTGAGCCCGATTGACTCTGCGGATGCAACCTTTGCGACAGACAACTACAAGGCTGGTTTGTTGATCGGACAATGGGCAAAAGCAAAAATGGGCGATGCGGCAGCGGACGCCAAGATCGCGACACTGGATCTGAACGTTAGCCAACCAACGGTAGACGTATTGCGCAATCAGGGCTTCCTCGATGGCTTTGGTGTGGACCTGGCAGACCCCAATGTCATTGGCGATGAATCGGATGCGCGACTGGTCGGCAGCGACGTGACCGACGGCAACGAAGAAGGCGGTCGCCGCGCCATGGAGAACCTTCTGGCCAAGGACGCAACGATCAACGTTGTTCACACGATCAACGAACCGGCAGCGGCAGGTGCCTACGAGGCTCTGAAGTCCATTGGACGTGAAAACGATGTTCTGATCGTTTCGGTCGACGGCGGTTGCCCCGGCGTACAAAATGTGCAGGCCGGAGTTATTGGCGCCACAAGCCAGCAATATCCGCTGTTGATGGCTTCGCTTGGGGTCGAGGCTGTCAAAAAGTGGGCCGATGAAGGAGTGAAGCCTGAAAACACGCCCGGTAAAGACTTCTACGATACCGGTGTCGCGCTCATCACGGACCAACCTGTTGATGGCGTAGAATCAATCTCGGTCGCCGAAGGCTTGGATCTCTGCTGGGGCTGACGCAGACCTAATGGATGAGGCGCATGAGAGCGCCTCATCAATCCTTTCACCAGCAAACCGAAACTTCCTGTACACTGATCTCGTGGGCGCAAAGCCATGCACGAAAAGGGGGAGATATGTCTGAATCAAACCAAAGCGCCCAGGGATTTGAATCCGCCGCCAGCAAAACAGAATCAGTAGCCGAGTTCGAAGATCATCGGCGTGGCGTATTGGGGAAGTTGCAACATCTTCTCCATGTTAACCCGTCCTTTGTGCCGTTAATTGTCCTGGTCGGGGCGATATTGATTTTCGGCCTGCTATTGGGCTCGAAGTTCTTCTCGCCTTTTGCAATGACCCTGATCCTTCAGCAGGTTCAGATCGTCGGCATCGTGGCCGCAGCACAGAGCCTTGTTATTCTGACAGCAGGCATTGACCTGAGCGTCGGTGCGATCATGGTGTTTTCTTCTGTCATCATGGGGCAATTCACGTTCCGCTACGGCATTCCGGTACCTATCGCCGTCATGTGCGGTCTTGCGATTGGAACCCTGATCGGAGCACTCAACGGCTGGCTTGTCAGCCGTGTCAAACTCCCGCCTTTCATCGTCACGCTAGGAATGTGGCAGATCGTTCTGGCCACCAACTTTCTGTATTCCGCAAATGAGACCATCCGGAGTCAGGATATTGAGGCGAACGCTCCTTTCCTTCAGTTCTTCGGAACCAAGTTCAGCATCGGTGGGGCGACCTTTACGATTGGCGTCATTTTCATGCTCGCCCTGATTTTTGTGTTGGCCTATGCGCTTAAACACACAGCCTGGGGCCGACATGTCTATGCGGTCGGCGATGATCCCGAGGCCGCCGAGCTATCCGGTGTCAACGTTCATCGAACCCTCATGTCCGTCTACATGTTATCCGGCTTGATCTGTGCCTTCGCCGGCTGGGCTTTGATCGGCCGCATCGGATCTGTTTCGCCAACGTCCGGCCAATTGGCCAACATCGAGAGCATCACCGCTGTTGTGATCGGAGGCATCTCTCTGTTCGGCGGAAGGGGCTCTATTCTGGGGTCGCTGTTCGGTGCGTTGATCGTTGGCGTATTCACACTTGGGCTGAGGTTGCTTGGCGCGGACGCTCAGTGGACCTTCCTGCTCATCGGACTTCTCATCATCGCAGCGGTCGCGGTCGACCAGTGGATCAGAAAGGTATCGGGCTAATGTCAGACACAACTCCAGTCGTCCAGGGGCGCGGGATCGTGAAGCGTTATGGCCACGTCACCGCCATCGATCATTCCGACTTTGAACTGCGCCAAGGAGAAATCCTTGCAGTTATCGGGGACAACGGCGCAGGTAAGTCCTCTATCGTCAAAGCGATCTGCGGTGCCACAATCCCGGATGAGGGCGAGATCCTCATTGAAGGCAAAAAGGTCAACTTCACCTCTCCGATCGACGCCCGGAATATGGGGATCGAGATTGTCTATCAGCAGCTTGCCATGTCCCCGGCCCTGTCCATTGCCGACAACATGTTCATGGGGCGCGAGATCCGCAAACAGGGCTTCATGGGCAAATTCATGCGTCAGCTCGACCGACCCGCGATGGAGAAATTCGCTCGTGAAAAATTGACCGAACTTGGACTGATGACCGTACAATCCATCAATCAGGCAGTTGAAACTCTGTCCGGTGGTCAGCGCCAGGGCGTAGCGGTTGCACGCGCTGCGGCCTTTGCAACCAAGTTCATCATCATGGACGAGCCGACGGCTGCATTGGGGGTCAAAGAGAGTCGCAAAGTTCTCGAACTCATTCAGGATGTGCGCGCACGTGGCATTCCGATCATTCTCATCAGCCACAACATGCCGCATGTCTTCGAAGTCGCCGATCGCATCCATGTACATCGGCTAGGCAAAAGGCTCTGCACGATCGATCCCAAGGACTACACGATGTCCGACGCCGTGGCTTTCATGACCGGTGCCAAAGAGCCCCCGAAAGAGGACGCCGCGTGATCGAGCAGGATGTTAAGCGCGTTTGCGATCTGATCTCCTCCCGGAGGCAGGATGGGGTCCGCGCGATTGTCGCAATCGCTGGCCCCCCTGCATCCGGAAAGTCGACCCTTGCAGAAACCGTTGTGCAATCGCTGAACGGACAACAGAGTTCCGCGGTTCCGTTGGCCACGCTGGTTCCTATGGACGGCTATCATCTGGACAATCGCATACTTGAAGCGCGTGGTTTGCTAGCACGAAAAGGCGCACCGGAAACCTTCGACGGATACGGGTTTTGTAATGCAATCAGAGGGCTGAAGTCTGCGCGACATGTGTCTTTTCACCCCAAATTCGACCGCCAGATGGATCTGGCCATTGCCAACGCGATTGCTGTTCACCCAGAAACTCCGATTGTCGTCGTTGAGGGAAACTACCTTCTGATGGATAGCGCCCCGTGGAGTACACTGGCAGATGTCTATACCGCAACGGTTTTCGTCAGCCAAACTTTGGAAGAGCTCGAGAACAGGCTACAACACCGCTGGATCAGGCACGGACTTGACCCAAAGACCGCACTGCAACGCGCGAAAACGAACGATCTCCCCAATGCTAAACGTGTCATCAGAGATAGCGGGAAAGCCGATCTGACACTGAACCAGAATTGCACCGAATTCGGAATGCGCTACGCGTTCTGACCCCGCGTAATAGATTTAGAACTTTCCGCTGATTGTCAGAGCCATTGAACGGGTTCAAGTGCAATCAAAATCCCTCTATGCACGATGCGGAAAACTAATGAGGTTCTTCACGGGCATTGCAGAAGCAAACAACATCAATGATCTGTTATGTAAGCTGATTTCCCTGCATCGAAAAAACCAGCGGGCCGCCGTGAACAGGTCTGTGGAGTTGGACGCATGGTTGGTGGCAATGCATAACAAACCGATCATCCATAACTCAATCGCCTTTCACAGGCCTGCCCGCGTCAAGGCGGAGCGAATGCGATTACGACGGTCTTCGTGGTTAAGCCCCAACGATTTGGCAAAGACTTCAGTAGAGAATTTGCTATCTCTTGCCTTAATTTCATTGGCGATGCTTCGTGCTGCCTCCATCGCCTCGCTTTCAACGTGGCAAACAACGAGGAGCGGTCTGCCTGGATAAAAGTCAGGTTGTTTTTGGACGATGTATTCGGCTTCTGCGCGCGCATGTTGAACATCCCCACTGAAGAAGTAGCTCAAAATTTTGATGGACGAAAACCAACCAGGGTAATTCTTGATCTCAGCAGTGCTTTTGAGGATTTCTTCTAACGCTTCCTCATGTTGCCCTGCCATTAGCAATGCGTAAGCCAATGTCGCTCGGGTTGCAGCGTTTCCAGGCTCTCGCATGAACCCCTGCCGAGCTGCTTCAATTGCGCCCTCATGATCGCCACGAGCGATCCGAATGGCGCGTAAAAGGGAATTGGGTCGGCTATCTGTCTCATCCGTCGCATTTCGCGCGGCTTCAAAGTCTTCTTCTGCCGCGCGAAGTAATTCCTGCGCCTCTTCCGGAGAAGACCACAACGCCTTTCGAGCACGGCAATAGGATCGGGCAATTCGTGGTGTCGGAAACTCGGGATCGTGCTTGAATGCTTCATTCCAAATTTCAATACACTGATCCATGGCATCCGGCGAATACCTTTGGAAAATGTTGAAAGCCTGAGCGCTCAATCGCCAAGCTTCGAAGTTGTTTGTACCGAGTTGCCACCTGTTGGTATAGCTCCCCGCCCCCAATTTGGTATGGACGCTGATAACAATGGTCTGTGCCAGTTCATCCTGCAGGTCGAAATAGTCCTCTGCTTTTCTGTCAAATCTCTGCGCCCAAACCTGAACTCCAGAAAATTGGTCCACGAGTTTCGCTTGAATCCGCAAGCGTTCTGCCAGAGTTCGAACACTTCCGCTCAACCGGTATCTTGGTAGTTCCACCGCTTTGGTCTCATCGACAACAACGAGTTGCTCGACAGTCCCTATTGCAACTGCGATATCTTCTACGAGACCCGCTGCAAATCCGTTTATTGCATCGTCGTTTGGCGGCGAACTGAACGGGGCAATGGAAATCGTCGGTTTGATCTCCCCTCGACGTTCGCCTTCTGAATTGTTCAGCGAGGAACGCCATCTGTAGACACGAACGGGTTTCTTTATGTTTTTGACCTCGTAAGGTCCGCTGTCTACGAATTCGTGTGCCCATTTTGCACCCAACCCCTGGAATGCGAAACCGGAGATGCACAACCCATCCGGGTCAGCAAGTGCTTCTAGGCGTGATGCGACATTCACTCCGTCGCCGAAAATATCTCCTTCTTCGGCGATAATATCACCAAGATTTATGCCAACCCGCAACCGGATGCGGCGGTCTTCCGGCTGATCTTGTTCTCGGGATTTGTTATTTTCGAGTATGTCAGTTGCGGCTTGGACGGCATTTACTACAGAAGGGAATTCGGCAAGTACACCATCACCCATGTACTTCACCACTCGTCCGTCTTGCGACGAGATCTCCGGCTCTATCACCTCCCTTTGCAGTCGACGGATTCTCTGTAGAGTACCTTCTTCGTCCTCGCTCATAAGCCTGGTCGAGGCGATCACGTCAGCCGATAAAATCGCAGCCAGTTGGCGCTTCAAAACGGTTCTCCTTGGTGGTGCAAGCCAATTCCGGTGCATGCTCAAACGTCAGGACCATCGACCTATCTTTATCATCGGCGACCTGTAAATTCACGGATAGTCTGGCGCGCACGCAGCCTTCAGCTTTTATTCAAACCCACCTCGCCCCGCTCTTAACTTGATTCACGAGTCGAAGCCCAATTCGGGCAATGGTGGAAAATCAAGGAAGAGCTGATCAGGGCCAAGTACAGCGTAAGCAGATTGAGTGTAACTATCAGAG
The DNA here is from genome assembly GCF_056542405.1 of Ruegeria sp. AD11(2025). Classification (NCBI taxonomy): domain Bacteria; kingdom Pseudomonadati; phylum Pseudomonadota; class Alphaproteobacteria; order Rhodobacterales; family Roseobacteraceae; genus Ruegeria; species Ruegeria sp. AD11(2025). The sequence continues at coordinate 53,556 of NZ_JBQFZU010000018.1, forward strand.
ATAATATCACCCAACGACCTCGAGCGTCATTTGTTTCAGGTGTCGCATATCCGTACCGCAGCAACCACCAAACACCCGAATAGACGGGTTTTCCCGCACGACATCCGCAATTTCTTTGCCAAGTTGTACGGGGTCTCCTGCATCCAAGTCCTCGGCCTCATCAAGTTCTGCGTGTGAACAACTTGATGCATTGGCAACAACGCCTTTGAGTCTTGGGTGCGCGTTGAGCGCGTCAGCGAAGTGAGTGGGGTGTGCACAATTCACCATGTAGAACAGAGCCGCGCCGTCTGTTTCTGCCTCGATCTGGTTTACCGCATCAATGAGCTTTGTCCCATCAGCCAAACAGCCATCGGTTTCGACCACCAAAGACATAATGATCGGCAACCCAATGTCTCTTGCAGCCAGAACACAACCAGCGGCCTCGCTTGGGCGGTTGAACGTGTAGGCAGTCACCAGATCAACACTGGTTTCCTTTAGAACAGCAAGTTGCACACCGTGGTACTTACGCGCCTGTTCAACCATCATGGACGGGATGTCAGCATAAGGGTCGTATCTTGGCCCAACGCAGGCGGAAACCAATACGTCGTTTCGACCGGCGTCTTTGCGCACCTCTTCCATCAGTGCGACGCCATCCCTGTTTACCTCACGAAGGCGTTCAGCATCGTAACCCAAAGGAGCAGCACGGTCGGCATTTGCCATCCAGGTCGGTGCGTCAAGTATGCAGCCTACACCCATTTCGCCAGCCAATTGAACGAGCGCACGCATTTGCCCGGCCAAAACTGCCCGGGTGTCAGGCTTCTCCAGCAAAGGAAACGATGCAAATCCCGGGAGCTCGATACCGTGGTTAAAGATGAGGTCCGTACCTGTACCTGCATAAACAAGGAAGTTCTTGTCACTCTCGTGTGGGAGTTTCCGCGCCATTTTGCACCCCTCATACACCGTTGTTGCGCCGCATTCACAGTAACAGCGATCAGTTCTTCTGCAAAACCGGGGCGTTTTGCTTATCCATTCGGACGCTTCGCCCATCCGCAGGATTATCTACGCCCATTTAGGCGCGGATCGCCGGAGTATCGGATCAAGCGTGGCTATAACGTTCTGACCCACAGCCTGTTCTCCTGAACTCGGAACAGCAAGCTGAAGCTAACACAATGAGCGGACCGTTTTTCCTTTTTGAGTGGAGGAGAGGACAAGAGTGATAATGTTGAAGGTGGATGCACATGCGGGTTGGTGCGGTATTCTGGGGTTCACTCTGACGCTGCGATGTTTCAGTGCCACTGCCGAGATTGCCAACGACTCACCAGCTCGGGGCATTCAGAGAGGGTGCCACTTGGGGCCAAGTCACTCTCAATTGGTGACGCACTCAAGACATTTGAAATGACAGGAGGATCAGGGCGGTCGCCTTTAGCGTGTTCTGCCAAAACTGTGGATCACCGTTGCCCCGCAGAAGCGAACAGATGAGTGGCTGCATCTACGTCCATGCGGCATCAATGGACGATCCCTCTACGTATCTTCCGGTGACATCGATTCACCACGAAGCTGCTCAGCCATGGTACGAAGCAGTGACTACAACCGAGGGAGCAGGCACATGATAACCTCTCATTTCTTTGATTGCTTCCGACTGAACACGCATTGCCAAATCCGCTCGTATTGCATCGCGTCGTTCTTTCGGCTGACGCCTGAGAAGCGATGCCGCACGCACTGCACCACCGTCAAAAACATCAAAAAGCAACTGAGGATCTGAAACGCACAATTCACTTGCAACATCGATTAGCCGCACATTGCCAAAACCGGCACCTTCGACCATTGGTTTGGCAATTTTTCTATCCACGAGCATGTGTGCATCCGGCCCTGCGGGCAGAGAAATAGAAGAATCGGCCAGGCGCTCAACCGCGTCAAACAGCCAGCCAAACGCGCCATCTGACCCTTTGCCCTGCCATATCGAGAATGCAATCCTACCCCCCGGTTTCAGAACTCGGGCCACTTCCCTGAGGCCGCGTGCTGGGTCAGGAAAATGTGGGACGCCGAACCCTATTGTGACTGCATCAAAGACATCATCTGGAAAATTCATTGCCATCGCGTCACCCTGAACGAACCGCGCGGTTGGAACCGCTGATTGGGCAAGTTCAATCATCGGTCCAGAGAAATCCAAGCCGGTCACATCTGAGCCCCGGGCGACAAGCTCTGCTGCCACGACACCGTGTCCGGTGCACAGGTCAAGTACTTTGCAATTTGGCCCCGCAGCGACTTCGTCCGCAAGCTTTCTGGCAACCAGACGTGTCGCCGTTTCAAAGCCGGTGGCATACCCTTTGGCTATGGACGGATCCGCCCATCCGTGGCGTTCCATCTTCTCAAAGTCCGCTGTATCAGCCACTTCACCCCCCAAAGCCCCAAAATGTGACAAGAATACACTCAAGCGAAGATCGGACCAGATTTGTTTTACTCAGCCCTGTCAGGTTCGACCCAGGTATTCGCCATGCTATCAACGAAGGCCTGATCTGCACCAAGGAACGAGACTTGAAAGCGGTTGTGATCGATATTGGATCCATCCAATGTCGGTTATTAACTTGCAGATTCTGGAGTGACCCGATGGACATAGCCCGCTTCTCCGAACGCCTTATGGGTATGAAAGACGAGGTTTGGTTGCGGCATACAAACCCTTGGTCAGTCTGGACCCGCGTACTGACACCGTTGCCCCTTATCGCGTTGGCGATCTGGAGTCGGGCGTGGATTGGCGGTTGGGTGTGGGTTGCCGTCGGGGTGGTTTTGGCTTGGGTCTGGATCAACCCGCGTGCGTTCTCACAGCCCAGGACCTTCGAAAGCTGGTCGGCACAAGGTGTACTGGGCGAGCGTGTCTGGCTGCGGCATCGAGACAAGGTTGCAGCTCATCATTTACAAGTAGCAAAAGCACTCGCCTATGTCAGCGGGTTGGGTCTTCTGCCGTTTGCGTACGGTCTTTGGGTGTTCGACTTGGGCTTTACATGCCTCGGTATAGCTGTGATCTCAGGGGGCAAGATGTGGTTTGTTGACCGAATGGCGTGGATCTGGAGCGACTTTCTGCTTGATGGTGGGTCGTTGGAAGACCTAGTGGCTGGGACCTAGCTGAGCAATCTGGCTGGTTCAAAGTCCCCTGCGGAAGCGTTAGCTTTCCGGCGCAATCGGGACCAGAGACAATCGTTTCTTGCGGAAGGCAAACGCTGGCATATCGACAAATCTGCGAAACACTTTTCGGAAACATTGAGAATTCTCACCGGTTTCCGCCCAAAGAAACTCGCAATCTGTTTTCATTCGCGAAAGCCCAAGTGAGCAATTGAAAACCGTTTTGCGAGACTCGCAAATGAACCCCTATCCTTTGTTTCACACCCGAAAGGTTAGGCGTAAAAAGATAATTCTATAATATTTTTAAGACATTTGTGGAGTGATCTCAGCCCCAATTCTTATGATCGACGCTTGACAAAAAACGGAGCGGTCTCTTCAGTTTGGTCAGCGAAGATCAAATGGTTTACAGCACTGGCGATTGAAGCAGCGGATTTAGCGAGAATTGCGGCGTAGCGAAGAAGACAGTGTTCCAATAACGCGATGTTCCGTTTGATGGAGGTATCGGGATCGCTTAGGGCATTCTCGTCTCTGTTTGTACGGAGTGCGATGCCAAGTTTGCAATTCCAGAGCAATCGTCTGGTGACCTGCAATACGAGAGAGATGCTGCGCAAGTCCGATATCATCTACGATGAATAGAAACGTTGTCCCGGATGCCATCCAACGGGTCAGGGAGTTGGCCGTCTAATTCGGGTTAAGCCGGGCATCCCCCACAAAGGCAACGATATCGGTTTCCAACAGGAAATCTGTCTACAGCATGCGGATGGCGCGAATGCCCTTTGAGTTGTGCCGCTGCACGCCCTTTCAATTCAAAGCTTTTCAAAGCTTCATGAACCCTTCTGCACTTGCCGCGCTCGCCTGGGTGCAATCAACGCCTGCAATAGGTCTTCCAGCCGTGCTTTGATCTTGCCATCGCCAAGGTCGCCGCGTTGATAAACCGGGCGCAGGCGGTGAAGACACCTCACGTGTCCTGCCCGAGATGACGCAAAAAAGGGCGGGTCAGGAGACCCGCCCTTGTTACCCATCAAACGGGTGCCGCGGTTCAGGCCGCCGCGTAGTGGTTGAACACTTCTGTGGTGCCATCCTTGCGGATCAGGAAGACCGAATAGGCCTCCCGTTCACTCTCCGGTCCCATGCCGGGTGAGCCAAAGGGCATACCGGGAACGGACAGCCCCACCGCATCGGGGCGCTCGGCCAGAAGACGCCGGATATCGATTGGCGGCACATGGCCTTCGATGACGTAGCCCTCGACCAGTCCGGTGTGGCAGGAGGCCATCTCCTCCGGAACACCTTTGCTGGCTTTATACCGCGACAATGTCTCCCAGGAGGCGTTCTGCACCTCTATCTCGAATCCGTCGCGTTGCATGATGTCGATCCAGGCACCGCAACACCCGCAGTTCGGGTCCTTGAGGACCTCTACCCGCAGTTTGGCGGTTGCCAGAGCCGGCGAGGCCAGAGCGATGCTGGAGGCACCGAGGCCAGCCAGGAAGAGGCGGCGGTCGAGTGTCGGGGTGGTCATGTCATTTCCTTTCCGTTTTCGCGCTCGCGGTACGACGACACGTTTTGTAATCGAGGCCGCAGGCAAGTGTCATGATTTGTGTCAAGCGGGCGGTCATAAGCCGCCCTGCATCTGTTCGCTTTCGGAGCGCACCGCCTGCATGTCGCGGATGCGCTCGGGCCAGGTAGATTTGATATAGGCCAGGATGTCCCAGATCTGCTGGTCGCTCAGGCTGTCGCCGAACCCCGGCATGCCGCTGGCAAAGCCGGGCACGCCACGGGCTTTGAGTGCCACTTCCCCACCCTGTTTGGTGTAGTCAAACAGCAGCGCATCCCCATGGTGCCATGTATGGCCGGTCTCGTCATGCGGCGGCGCAGGCATTGTCCCATCCTCATTTGGGGCACGCCAGTTGGGCTGCCCTTCCAGATCGGCACCATGGCAGGACGCACAGAACTCGGCATATAGCACCGCACCTTCCTCAAGATCGGTCGTTTTCGGTTGCACTGGCGGTCCCGCCTCCGTGCCTGATGGAGCGAGCCAGGCGACCGCAGCACCGATGACGACAATCCCGGCTAAAGCAAATGCAAGGATTATTCCGGTTTTCATTGCCTCATCCCCCTTCATGTTCGTCCATCAGATAGGTCGCGATGGCTGTCCGGTCGGCCTCGGTCAGGAAACTTGTGCCGTAAAGCACGACCTCGCCCATGGACCCGCCAAAGGCGTCCCCTTCAGGTGTAATGCCCGTACGCAGGGCATAGGCAAGGCTGGCCACATCCCATCCCTTGTCAGCCAATGTCAGGTGATCGATGGCTGGTGCTTTCTCACCACCTGGCAACGCATTGCTGCCCTTGAAGTACTCCGTTTCCGACTTGCGCGCGCCAACGATGTTGCGCGCCGTATGGCAGGCCGCGCAATGGCTGGCCCCTTCGGCCAGCTCGCGGCCCCGGTTCCATGTCTCCACCTTGCCCGTTATCGGCTCTGTCCTTGGAGGCTCCAGAAAAGCGGCGCGCCAGAGTTTCAACCCCCAGCGCTGGTTGAACGGAAAGTTCATTTCGGGCGGGCGCGAGGGTTCGGCGACCGGTGGCACGCTTTGGAATGCCGCCCAGAGATCGGCAACCTCTTGATCCGAGAAGTTGGCATAGAAAGGATAGGGAAAGGCCGGGTAATAGGCGTGCCCTTCGGGAGAGACCCCTTCGCGGACAGCGCGGGCGAACTGTGCCTGGCTCCAACCACCGATCCCGTGGTCAGGATCGGTGGTCAGGTTCGGCGAAAACAGCGTCCCAAACGGTGTATCCAACGCCATGCCACCCGCCAGTGGCGCTCCGCCTTTCGCATAATCGGTGTGACACGCGATGCAGCCAGAGGCGCGGGCCAGATAGGCACCGCGGTCGGCATCCCCCTCCACGGTGATGAGCGCGAGAGGCTGGCCGATCGGCCAGACCATCAGGCCGGCAAGGCTGACCGCGGCGATAACAGCGCCCGTCAGCCCCAGACGAAAGAACTTGCGCATCGTCCCGGCCTATTTCTCGACCCGAAAGCGGGTATGGCAGGCCGTGCAGACCTGTCCCATCATGGTGAAAACCCCGTCGGCCGGCATCTGTGACAGGTCCATCATATCGGAGCCTGCACCAGTGCCCATCATGCCACCCGCCATCATGCTGCCGCCCATCATATCACCTGCAGCAGACGTTTCACCGGCCATCATCAACCCGTTTTCGGAAGCGTCCGCCAATCCATCCGCCATCACGCGCAGCTGATCAGCTAGGGCCGAAAACGCGTCCCAGTCCTGCCAGATCTCTGGCTTCGCTTCGGATGGCGCATCAAGGCTGGCTTCGGGGAACAATCTGGTCATCGCCTCGCCCGCATGGCGACTGATATCCCCAGACCGTGCGCGCACAACGGATGCATCGTAATCGACCTGCCCCCGCATCATCGGCGTTAGCATTTTCATCGCCTCTTTCATCACACCCATGCCATCCATGCGTTCTTTGACAACGCCGGTAGCTCCGCCATGCGCAAACACCGATTGGCTTGACACAGCCAGAACGGACGCAATCAACGCGCCCAGCAACAGTTTTTCAGTTTTCATCGGATTTCCCTGTCTGAGTTATCTCATCACGCCAAAGGGCGTGCGCAGATACGGATCAGATCAGGGCTTTGGGTGGGGGCGGATCAAAATTCGAAACAACCGGGATGCCCTTGGTCGCGCGCGGCAGCCCATACCGTTCGCTGCATCCCAACAGATTCGCGTAAAGATTTGACAGTTGGACGATCGCAGGGCCGCTGCAGAACGCCCCACCGTGACAATGGCCCTGGTTGTCCTTTGCAGCATGTTCAGCGTGCGTTTGAACCTCTAGAGAAACCACGGAAAGCTCATGTTTTCCATGGGCCTCAGCGACGCCACTGGACATAAGCAGGGCGGCAACGAGCACGCCGACCGCGACGAGCATCAGCCTGGTCCATCTGCGCCTGTCCAAAAGCACCGCTCAGCTCATCCCGTTGTCTAGTTTCAATTCTCTTACCAAGGCGATGATGTTCTCAACGTCCGCGCGGGTCAAGTCTTCGACCAGCGATAACTTGCCGAACCGCCGATGAAACGCGTTCACGCGCTTCTATCCCCTTGCGTTGATCCCGAGACCGCTGAAAAGGTAGGGCAACGCCACGGGAAACCGACCGTCCTTCGAATAGAAACTGGCAGTATGCATCGGGACGGTTATGCGTTCTATCGAGCGGACAATGCGGTTTGGTTGACGGATTTCGTCCCTGTGCAATACCTCGGTTTGTAATCCGCTCGTATAGTTGCAAAGCGGACGAGCACCTGAACTCAGCGGGCTTATTGAATGAAATTGGCGATGGAAGGCAACGGTCGTGAGCAAACCATCTTTGAAACAGTGGTTCGGACGTTTAGGTCCAGCCAGGGAAACCGACCGGATGCCATCGGGCTTGCCCATTAGTTTGCGCTGCTCGAAATTCGCGCCCAAGTGATGGTAGTTTCGGCGTGAATCCGTCAACTTTGAAGAATTATCGCTCATTTAGAAGTGTATTTTGATTGATATAATTCAAGCTTCATCTGAATAAGGCAACACATCTGGTAGGTCGTGGTAGATCCCCTTCAACTCAGTTCGACGAGGCTCGCCATTTCTGCCGGTCGACGCAATTGCAAAGTCGCAGGCATACCGAACTCACGCAATGCAACGGGTGTGTGGGGTTGTAGCGCATGCACTTATGATCACCATTAATTTAGGTTGAACAAAACACAGTCCGAAGGAGCCCCCTATTTGCACATAACTTTGCGCGGTTTGCCCGAAAGTTTGCGCACGTACCATTTCGGTGTCGGTCTAAATCCTTCCGAAAACTTCCTTGAGTTCTGTGACTTGTTCTGCATCCAGTATCCGGGTTGGCATACCTCGCAGCGCCACGAGCAACTTGGCCGTTTCTTCTAACTCTTCTGCTGCACAGACCGCTGAGAAAAGGTCTTTTCCTGATACGACGGGTCCGTGGTTGGCCAGCAGAACCGCACTATATTTGCCACCCAGTTTGCGGATCAAATCACCGGATTGCGGGTCACCAGGCTTTATGTACGGAACCAGTTTGACCGTGCCGACGCGCATGACCACGTATGGTGTCAGCGGTGGAATACAGTCATTGGGATCGGTGTCTTCCAGACACGACAGAGCAGTGGCCCAGGTCGAATGTAGATGCACCACGGCGCCAGCCTCTGGTCTTGTCTCATAGAAGGCTTGGTGCAGAAAGACTTCCTTGGTTGGCTTGTCCCCAGAGACGTGGTTGCCATTAGTATCAATCTTGGCAATACGCTCAGGGTCGATATCTCCTAAAGTCGAATTGGTGGGTGTCATAAGGATTCCGTCGTGCAGACGTACGGATACATTGCCCGCAGTGCCGACAGAAAAGCCACGCGCAAACAGCGAGGCGCACAGTTCCGACATCTGCTGTCGCAGCGCCAGTTCTTCAGAAATCACTTGCCTGCCTCCATCAATCTGAGGGCTTTCGCGAAAAAGTCCGCAGCGCCAAAGTTTCCAGACTTTAGTGCCATCGCAATGGGTTGAGTTTTTCCAACGCTCAGGACTGGCACCCCCGGATCAATCTCCGGTCCAATCGACATGGCAGGGAAACCCATTGTCTCAGACACGGCCTGGGATACTGCGCCGGAAGTCTCCCCTCCGGCCACGACAAGGCGCTTGTACCCCGTTTGGACAAGCTCCCGTGCTGTATCAGCAAAGAGATTGTCCAGCTTTTTCGCCACGGCTTCCTGACCGAAGTGATTTTGGATCGCACGTACATCTTCCGGGCTTCCTGATGAATATGCGAGAGGCGCTCGGCCCGAATGCTTTTCAAAGAATTTCAGCAGCGTTTGCATGGTCACTTCCCCGGACATTACACCCGAAACATCAATGGCCAACGTCGGATGAGACGTCGCGTGAGTTTCGATCTGCCTGCGGGTCGCACCTGAACAAGACCCAGCAAGGATCGCTGCGGGTCCAATAATACCAGTGAATGCGCTACCGGCTCTTTTGGACGAAGCCTTTCCGAGAATATTTCTGGGTAGCCCCAGCGCAATCCCCGACCCGCCAGTAACGAGCTTGGCGTCATACAGAGCCTCACCCCAAGCCAGCAAATCCTCATCCGAAATCGCATCACCGATCACAAATCGTTCGTCGGCCTTCTGCAAAGCAGCAGCAATCGCCTCTGGTCCTTGCTTCACGATATTAACTGGCACCAACCCGACCGCTTCGTCGGTCTGATGCTGTAACCAGCGCCTGATGTTCGCATCGGTCATTGGAGTAAGAGGGTGATTTTCCATCCCAGACTCGTGCAACAGCTTGCCAAGCACAAAAAGATGACCCTGATAGACGGTGCGCCCCGTTGTCGGAAAGGCCGGGCAGAAAACCACCTTTTGCGCACCCAGTTCGTCCGCCAACGCTTTCGCAACTGGGCCGATGTTTCCGTCCATCGTGGAATCGAAGGTCGAGCAATACTTGAAGATGAACTGCTGGCATCCTTGATCCGCGAGCCACCGCAAAGCGCTCAGACTGTCTGCAATGGCTTCCTCAACCGATGCAGTGCGGCTTTTGAGTGAGATCACACCCGCTTCGATCTCCTCATCGGCCGGGGTAGTAGGAATACCCGGAAATTGAGCCGTTCGTAATCCACCCTCCGGTTCCACGCCCCTCGCCAAGGTGTTCGCAATATCACTCGCACCAGTAAAGTCGTCTGCAATGACACCTATTTTCATATTTCGATCTCCCTCAAGGGCCCTGGATCCAAGCGGTGGATATGAGGCGCGGCACCGACCGGGAAAATCTCACGCACAAGTGGATCATGGCCGGGCACGATCAGGCGAGGAGCCGAGGCCAACTTCTCGAGTGTCTTGAAGCCATCCATCATGTCCTGCAAATCGACAACGATGGGAAAGGCTTTGCGCGCCATGAAATTCTCATAGTAATGCGAGGCGTCCGAGGCGAGAACCATCCACCCGGCTGCCGTTCTTACGCGAACGCATTGCAACCCGCGCGAGTGCCCGCCGATGCAATGCACGGTCACCCCATCTGCAATCTCGGCCTCTCCATCGTAGAACACGACCTTACCTGAATAGAGGCGTTTTACGACCTCGCAAATATGGCCCGCAGTGAAAGGCGCGCGCAGGTGGTCGTGGCACATGCAGGGGCCGGTAGCGAAGGCCATTTCCGCCGATTGCATGTGCAACTTCGCGTTCGGGAACATATGCAGCCCGCCCGCGTGGTCATAGTGAAGATGGGTCACGATGATGTCTGTCACCGCTTCCGGTGTGATGTCCAATGGGCGCAGAGCCTCGCGCGGGTCCATCGCGATGGGGCGACCACGGGCGGCAGCCTCTTCGGTGTCGTAACCGGTATCGACCAGAATAACATCGTTACCGTGCTTGAGTACCCAAATGAAATAGTCCATCGCATGAGGCGCGTCGTGGTTGTCATCCAAGATGAAGCTGTCGCGCCGGGTTCGAGCGTTGCGATCCGCGTATTTTACGGCGTGGATTTCCCAATCGTTCATCTGATGACCTCGGAAAACTGGTGAATTACCTTGGCGGCGATCATATCAGCCACAGCCGCATCGAAGGACTTGAAATGCGGGCTTTCGAGGTGAGCTTCGAAGGCGGTAATGTCATCATAAACTTCATAGAGAAAAACGGACTCATTATCTTTGCCGAGGCACACGTCGAACTGCTGGCATCCGAGTTCTTCACGCAAAGAGGTTGAAGCGTTTTCGATCATCAGCGGCAAAAAGGTGTCCCGCGTTCCGGGCTTGAGAGTGAATGTTACAGTAACCACAAACATCAGACAGAAAGTCCTTTCAGGCGTGAGAATGCGCGCTTCGCAACGGGCAGTTGGCTGAGGATCAGACCGATGTTGAGCACCAGCAGAATGGCCGCACCGGGGCGTGAAAAGAAAACCGAAAGATCCCCATCCGACAGGAACAATGACCGGCGGAAGGTTTCATCAAACAGACTTCCCAATATAACCCCAATAACCAGCGGAGCGATTGGGTACTTCATGAGGTTCATGAAATAGGCAACGGCGCCAACGCCAAGCATCAGGTAAAGATCGTTGATGCCACCACCGACGCTGAAAGACCCGATTGTTGTCAGGACCATCACGACCGGCAGGAATATGGTCTGCGGGATGGCGAGTATTTTGATAAAGACCCGAGCGGTGAAAAGCCCCATCAGGAACATCGTCAGGGATGCCAGCACTAGGATTGCAACCACGCGCAGAATGATCTCTGGGTCTATCGTCGGGCCCGGGATCACATTGTTGATTTTGAAAGCCCCCATCAAAGCGGCGGCAGGCGGCGAACCGGGAATGCCCAACACCAAAAGCGGGATCAGCGCGCCTCCAATGCAAGCGTTATTTGCGGTCTCTGAGCAAAGCAGACCTTCCAATGACCCTTTTCCAAACTTGTCGCCGTCGGCAGATACGGTCTTCCCGACACCGTAGCTGACCCAACCAGCGACATCTTCGCCGACGCCCGGAAGCGCCCCTACCCCGGTCCCGATCACCCCAGACCGGCCAATGGTCGGTAGATAGCGTCGAATAGAGCGAAGGTTCGGAAGAATACGGCCATTCAATGCCAGAACTTTCCCGGCCTCAACGTACCTCAATCCATCGATGATTTGGGGGATGGCAAAGGCCCCCATCAAAACTGGCACGACCTGAAATCCGCTCATCAGGTAAGGCCAGCCGAAGGTATAGCGCGGCTCAGACAACAGAGGGTCGAGCCCCACCATGGACATCGCAAGCCCGATCAGACCGGCGATCCATCCCTTAATCACCAGGTCTTCGCTCATCAAAGTGCCAGAAAGCAGAATGCCGAAAAGGGCAAGCAGCGCTTTCTCCGGGCTTGCGATGTTCTTTGAAACCAACAGCAGCGCCCAGACAAAAATCAAAAGCGTGATGGTCCCGATAACTGTGCCAATGAAACTGGCCGTTGTGGTCAGCCCAAGTGCTTCGCCCCCTCGACCCGCTTTGGCCAACGGGTAGCCATCCATGGCCGTTGCAGCGCTGGCTGCCGTACCCGGAATGTTCAGCAGGATTGACGGGTAAGAGCCACCGTAAATCGCGCCCACATAGGCCCCGAGCAAGGCGATGAGCGAATAGTCCAGCGGGATCTTGTTGCCGAAAAACCCCGTCAGGATCGTCACCGCCAGCGTTGCCGTAAGGCCGGGCAATGCGCCGAACGTGATGCCCAGGAATACGGATGCAATCAAATACAGATAGGTCAGCGGGTCCACTGCCAGATCAACGAACGCCGTCCCAAACCCAGCCAGTTGCGAAAGGATAAAGTCCATCCGGTCAATCTTTCCATAGCGGACGAAGCGTCACGTAGTAGTGGTATTCGATTTGTTTGAATATCAGCCCGCCACGCGAGGGAACGTTTTGCCGAAAGACAAACGCCATCGCGCAAACAAGAATGAGCGGGGCCAATATCGCGACTAGTGGCACGAACCGCAAAACGCGTTCGGAAGCCGCTTTGGTCAGCACCAAGAGTGTCAACGCGACCCAAACGGCCAATGTAAACCAATCATCACCGTGTGCATTCCAATCCGCCTGAGCAGGAAACACGGCGAACGCAAACAAACCGGCAACGACAACTGCGATACAGGCCACCAAAGCACGCCGCGCGTAACCTCCGTAGTAGCCGTAAGTCAAAGCTGTAATCAGCAACCCAGAACACAAAATGAAGTCCACCCTGGGAACCAGCCCGACGACATATGCAAGAAGGATCAGGCCTATTGTTGAAGCCCGATAGGCTTCCGACTTGTCCCATCCGATCCCCAAAGCAGTGAGCGCGTTTTGGGCCCCACCAGAGCGGATCGAAATAGCCAGCAAAACGAAGGACAGGACAAGCAGTCCACCGAAGATGAACAACGGTACAATTGCAGCCGAGTTGTACCAGTCCGACCCGCTTACACCTGCGCGGTTTTCACCCCAAAGGGGGATGTCCGACGTCTTCCAAAGGAAAAAGACGGACACCGCTATTAGAACAACCGAAGCCCAGAAGTCGCGTGTCCGCATGACCAGAGTTTCGTCAGGTTTGTCCATTGCCTGCCTCCTGTGGGAAAGGGCGCGACCAAGGGCGCCCTTTCAATACTGATCGGATTAGGGCTTCTCGATACCCAGCGAGGCCGGATCGACGGTCGCGGCGCCCAGATCTTGCAAGGTATAGGCAAAGGTAGCCTCAAGGTTCGCAAACAACTCCTGAGCTTCTTCGCCGTGTTGACCACCGACATCGTAATTGTTGGCCGCAGCCCATTCAGCGACAGTGTCAGATGCTATCGCCTGTTCGAACGCTTCGCCGAGGGCTGCCTTCACGTCATCTCCGGCCGAACTGTGAACGGCAAATCCGATGGCCTGTTTGAGCGGCAGGTACTGGTCGAGTCCGTCATAAATGCCAAAGGCAGATGGAACTGTAGCTCCGGCAATCTGCGCATCTTCGGGTGTCAACATCGCAAGAGGCTTCAACTGACCGCCTTCGATCAATGGGGCTTGCTCAGCCAAAGAGGTCACAACCAACGCGACCTCGCCTGCTATCGCCGCTTCCTGCCCTGGCGCTGAACCCTTGTATGGAACAAACTTGAATTCTGCGCCGGACCCCTTCTCGATGGCGAGAAGGTTCAAGTGGTGGATCGAACCCGCGCCGGAAGCCGCAGCTGGAATAGTGCCAGGGGCAGCCTTGGCGGCGTCGACCAGTTCTTCCATCGTGTTATAGGGGCTGTCGGCAGGAACCGAAATCAAGTCAGGTGATCCGCCAACAATAAACGGGTACCAAAAGTCGAATGTCTTATCCCAACCACCCTGTACCGCAGCGGTAACGTTCGACTCCGACAAACCAACCAATGTGTAGCCATCGTCCGGTTGGTTCATCACGTAAACCATTCCATTGGAGCCCGCGACTCCACCTGTTTGATTGATTACGTTGATCGAGACCGGAAGGTGTTTTTCCATCTCGGCCATGATCATCCGGTTGATCGTGTCCGTGCCACCACCGGCCCCCCAAACCACAGCTGTGGTGATATCCCGATAGGGGTAATCCTGTGCAGCAGCAGCCCCTGCAATCCCGGTTGCCATCACAGCTGCGGCCGCCAACCGCCCTAGCTTCAGTTTCATTTCCAGTCCTCCCAAAACTACTTCGCGTTTATTATTGCATTTATTTGCGTATACATTACACAATGCATTGTCAACGGAGTGTAACGAAAACAGCTATCGCGCTATGAATGCGAAACGGGAAGGAAGCGGGCTAAGATGAAAAAGAATTACAATGTGGCAGTGTTTCACGGGGACGGAATCGGCCCTGAAATCATGGCCCCTACGCTTGAAATTCTGCGCCAGCTTTCAGGCAACAATCCCAGCTACGAGCTAGCGTTTACGGACGCGCCGGCAGGCGCCTCTCACTACGCAGAAACCGGAGAATCGTTTCCAGCGGGATCACTTGAAACGGCACGTAAGGCTGACGCGATACTGCTGTCGGCAATGGGTTTACCGGATGTGCGCTACCCTGACGGAACCGAAATTTCACCACAGATTGACCTGCGAAAGCGGCTTGGCCTATTTGCTGGCGTACGCCCGGTAAAAGTAAACAAGGGGCAATCGACTCCTTTGTCGCTCCCCAACGGAAAAGAGATCGACTTCGTCTTGATCCGCGAAAGCACAGAAGGGCTGTTCTTCACTCAAGGCGCAGGGGAAGTCACCGAGCACGAAGCACGTGAGACTCTGCTTATCACTCGTGAGGTGTCCGAAAAGCTGTTCCGCTTCGCATTTGAACTCGCCCGAAACCGCAAGGCAACCGGCCGTGGCCAGGGACGGGTCACCTGTGTCGACAAGGCCAATGTATTCAGAGCATTTGCATTCTTCAGATCGATGTTTGACGCTGAGGCCAGCCGCCACCACGATTTGCAGGCAGATCATGCCTATGTGGACGCTACCGCTCTATGGATGGTGCAAAAGCCCTGGGAGTTTGATGTCTTGGTGACCGAGAACATGTTCGGAGACATCCTCTCCGACCTTGGCGCAGGTCTCATGGGCGGTCTTGGGTTGGCTCCTTCAGCGGATATAGGATTGAACCACGCTGTGTTCCAACCCTGCCACGGCTCCGCTCCGGACATTGCTGGACAAGGTATTGCCAACCCCTTTGCTATGATCCTGTCCGCGGCAATGATGCTTGAGTGGTTAGGTTTGACCCATAATCACCCAGAACTGTCCTGCGACGGTGCACGATTGCGCGAAGCCGTGGAAAGAGTGACGACAAACGGCCACAACCTGACGCGGGACTTAGGTGGCACCGCAGGAACGCAGGCCGCAGCCTCATCAGTAATGGAAGCATTGCAGGCATGAATACTCAACAAGCCATCAGGGTCGCGTGTGTGGGCGCAGGTTATTTCAGCAAGTTCCACTACGACAGCTGGTCTCGAATGCCCGGCACTGTCCCGGTTGCATCCTGTAACCGGGACATCAGAAAGGCGAAAGAAACAGGGCTGGCCGCTTACGATGATCTGTCAATAATGCTGGAGGCGGAAAAACCGGATCTCGTGGACATCATCCTTCCACCTGTAGCGCAGGCCGATGCCATCCGAACGGCACTGCGCTCTGGAATAAAATGGTTGATCTGCCAAAAGCCATTCTGCTTGTCTTTGGATGAAGCTGAAAAGATCGCCTCCGAGGCTGAAGCGATAGGTACAACTATCGTTGTGCACGAGAATTTTCGCTTTCAGCCCTGGTATCGCTCAATCAAAGAGGCGATGATTGAGGGTCGAATTGGAACGCCCCTCCAAGCTACTTTCCGACTTCGGCCCGGCGACGGACAGGGGCCACGCGCCTATCTTGACCGGCAGCCGTACTTTCAGGAAATGCCGCGGTTCCTTGTTCATGAAACAGCGGTTCACTGGATAGACACGTTCCGATTTTTGTTCGATGCGCCCAGCGCGGTTTACGCAGACTTGCGCCAAGTTAATCCCGTTATCGCGGGCGAGGATGCAGGTTACATATTGTTTGACCATCCCAACGGTCTGAGGGCTCTGTTTGATGGAAACAGGTGCCTGGACCACAGTGCCGAAAACCTGCGTCAAACCATGGGCGAAGCTCTCATCGAAGGAACGGAAGGATCACTGGTTCTTAACGGCGACGGTTCAGTAGAACTCCGCGCTTTTGGAAAACAGGATCGACAACAAATTCTACCTCCGAGCGATCATGATGGATTTGGCGGAGATTGCGTCCACGCCTTGCAAAGTCACGTTGTTTCAGGCCTTCTACGGGGCACGCCGCTGGAAAACACGGCCCGAGATTATTTGGACGTGATCCGCATCGAAGAGAAAATCTATCATTCGGCTGCGGAGGGACGAAAGGTAAAGCTGGAGACACCGTGAAGGATCAGGACACCAAAACTCTTTCCAATACACAGCGCGCCGTAAGGGATTTGCGGCGGATGATTCTGTCCGGCGAGCTTGCAGCCGGGACTGACCATCTGGAGTCGGAACTCGCCGAAACTCTGGGTATGTCCCGCACCCCGATACGGGAAGCTGCGCTGATGTTGGAGAGTAAAGGGTTGCTGGAAATGCGGCCCCGCAAAGGTGTGCGAATACTGCCTGTTTCATCGGACGATATGCGCGAAATTTACGACATATTGACGGAACTCGAGAGTCTCGCAGCACAGCGCGCCGCCGAAGCTGGTTATTCAGAAGATGAATTGGCGGTACTTGCTGGATCCATCGCAAAAATGGATCACGCCATCGAAACCGAAGACCTGGAAGCCTGGGCGGAGGCCGATGAGTTGTTTCATCAGGAGCTCGTTCGCTTGGGCGGCAACAAACGGGTCGAAGCGATTGTCGCCATGATGAGCGACCAGGTGCGGCGCGCGCGCGCAACGACGTTGTTCATCAGACCCCTACCCGTCAAATCCAATGAAGATCACCGCGTCGTTTTCCAAGCGATTAGTGAAGGTCGACCGGATATCGCCCGTGAACGTCATCGAGAGCACAGGCTGCAAGCCAAGGCCATGCTTTGCGGGATTCTCGAAAAGCATCGGCTTAACAGTCTCTGACCCTCTCGTGTCCGGTCTTCAACCGACTAGAATAACTGCTTGTTTTCGACCTTCTTGGCGTCCGGAATTTTCGTTGAAAACGCTCAAGCTTCAGCGATCATTGTACCCCAGCTGGAAAAGCCGCCATCTGTCTCACAGATGATCATCTCCATCCCGGTTACCGCATCGTTCCCAAAGTAACACTCCGCAAACACACCAGTGCCGATAAATGACAGAGTCAGGGCAACAAGGCCCAAAGCTGCAATCCTCTTCATGATACTCACTCCTTTAGATGAGCGTCATGTGGGAGTTGTTTTTGGCTGAAAGTACTTTGGTTTGATTAAGTTACGTTAATGGAAGACTGACAGAAGAGTTGTCTCTTCAGAAAGCAGCACGCTCTGAACGTTCGCTCAGAAAAGGCATTTTCAGAACCCAAAATGAAGAAACAGCGCCTCTGCGTTCAGGCATTGGCACATTTCGATCTCACACGGCGTCAAGCAGACCTATTTGAAGGTTGCAGCCCCTCGCTTGGTCGACCTTCAGTAAAAACCAATCTCGCTGACATCTACACGGGCTTCGTGATCGCGCCCGTAGGCTACAACTCCAACTGAGGTGATTTCGTCAGCAACGGGAATAGCGCGCAACATGGCACCTGAAGCCTTGAAGCCTGACAGAGGTAAATGGACTTCGGTCCATTCGTCAGACGTTGCGAACTCGGCCTGATAGTATTGCCACGGAAGCACCGTGCCACGCGTCCTGAGGTGAACAAAGTATTGTCCGCCGTTGCCCCGCACCAACAGCCTGACGCCCGATACACCTGCATCTGGCCGATCAGGCAACTTGCGTCGGAACTGGATGAAACCGCCGTTGTTTTCTGTACTGACGGTTCCGGTCAACCGCGCGAATGCAACATCACCTTCCGAACTAAACTGCACTTGCCCTGAAGAAACTCCTCCCATGACAGTGTCCGCAACGTAGTCCCAACGCGTCTCCGGAGATTTGGAGAAGTTCTCAGCAAGCTTTCCATCAGCCTGTGCCATTGTAGATCCGATAAAAACAACACCTGAAACAAGCCCAACGAAGTTTCCAAGCATATTGTTCTTTCTCAGTTCAGTATCGCAATAGAAAGGTTCAAGGCCGTGGCGAATGCGACCCACACAAAGTACGGCAGGAAGGTCAGTGCGGAAACCCGATCTGAATTCCTGACCCGAGCGATGAACACGACGATGACAATCAGCAACGCGACAATGACCACAAGGGCCAACCATGGCAGTTGCAGTACGAAAAAGGTTGGAGACCACAAAAAGTTCAGACCCATCTGCGCCCACCACAGCTTCATGGCGGTCGAGCTTCTGTCTGCTTCAAACTGGCGCCAACCCGCCATGGCGATCAACACATAAAGCACCGTCCAAACCGGGGCAAAAATCCAATTTGGTGGATTGAAAGCAGGTTTAGAAAGCTGCGCATACCAATCGCCAGGTGCGGTCAGTGTCCCGATCAGGACGCCACCTCCCAACATGAGCGCAAGAAATGCTATGCGGATCAACGAATTCGACATTGTGGGTCGGCTTTCAGCAGTCCTTGGTCGTCACGTTGACAAGCGCTTCGGAAGTGAAGGTCGCAATACCGGTTTCATCCGCATCGGCATATGACACCGTGGCGCCTTCGATCTCCGACCCTGTTACAGTGATTTCGCGTTGCCCGATGGTGTCATCTACATCGATGGTAAAGGCTAGTCTGTCCCCGGCCGCGAGGGAAGCGATCTCAAGCTCAATTGTATTTTGCCCGTCCACAACCGAAGGAAATTGACGCAGTGCATCAGCGCCCTCAACGAATTCAAGAGGTTGGAAGACCTTCACGCCCGCGCCTTTATCGGTGACGTCGAAAATCAAACGTCCGGCAGATTGCGACAAGTCAATTTTTAGAGTCGAGGCTTCAACTTCACACGTTCCGACATTTGTCAGAACAAAACGGTCCTTGGGTGCGCCTTCTATGAAGCGAATTTGAACTCCGGCTTGAAGCGAGGTGGCTGAGAAAACTCCAAGGGTCACCGCAAAAACGCAGGTTGGGAGCATGTTTATCTCCTTGCTGAGAGGTACTTGGTAGATACGCTTCGGCGGGTTTCTTGGATCAGACTTATGCTTTTTGACTATAACAGTTCAGCAGACAGGCTCTTTCGAAGTTCCATGCTCCGTATCTAGATCGATATCTAGATCGATTAGGTCAAAACATACCATTGTCATTCTCGCTCTTCGCGGGGACTTCCTGAAGAACGTCCCAATGTTCGACAATCTTACCTTGAGCGTCGAGGCGAAAGATATCGATCCCTGCGTACTCGAGACCATCTGGCCAGATCTGATGGCAATGCAGAACAACGTGGTCGTCTTCAGAAAACGCACGTTTGATGTCCACGCGCTTTCCCGGGTATTCGGCGGCCATGCGCTCAAAATATTCGACAAACGCTTGCTTGCCGTCGCCAACATGCGGATTGTGCTGCGTATAGGTTTCACCAACAAAGGTCGCTATGGCCTCGGCAGGTCGACACTCGTTGAACATCATTTCGTAGAAAGCGATGACGTTTTTCTTGTTTGTTTCGATGTCCGGCATGCTGATCTCCAAATCGACGTTTGCACCGCCCAAAAGTGTTGGCCCGTGTAATTTTTGGAAGCAACCCGGCAAGGACCTCGATCACCAATCGGCAAGAAGTTACCAGCTTGGTTTTGCGTTCCGACTGTTTCGAGGGTTTGCCACTTACTCGATTTCTTCGAAGTCGATATGAATATGATTTCCATCAGGATCGGCCACATGGATTTGGACCATGCGGGACCCCGGGACGTTAGTTTTGCGATACTGGATCTGACATGAGGTCAGTTTTTCCTCGAATGCACCCAACCCCGTGGCTGAGAGCGCAAAATGCTCGAGCTTGAGCTGTACTTCGGAGCCGACATTAGGCGTTCCTTCCTGACCCACAAGGTGGACCACGGCGTGATCACCTGCATACAACCAAGCTCCGGGAAACGGAAAATCAGGGCGGGCCCCGAGTTTCAAACCCAGGACCTTTTCATACCAAGTAACCATGTCAGACAACTTAGTTGTCACGATGTTCACATGATCCAGCCGTTCGATTCTCATCTAGAAACCCTCAAGCACGAGCTTTCCTTTGGCTTTGCCGCTTTCAAGGATAGCATGCGCTTTCATTAAGTTTGTTGCATTGATCTTACCAAGTGTTTCGGTTGCCGTGGATCTTATCTTTCCAACATCTATCAACCCGGCAACCTGATTCAGGATTTCGCTTTGACGGTTTATATCTCCAGTCCCAAAAAGCGACCGAGTGAACATGAACTCCCAATGCACGGAGATCGACTTGGGTTTGAACGGCGCGATGTCAAATTTCTCAGGATCGTCGATCAACCCAAAACGACCTTGGGGTGTCATCACCTCTCCAGCCTGAGACGCATATAGCTGGGAATGGTTCGTTGAATAGATGAAATCCACGTTTTCGACACCGAGAGCCCCAAGCTGTGTGCCAAATGGTTCCGCATGGTTGATGACATGGTGTGCGCCCAACTCTCGAACCCACTCTTGTGTCTCGGTACGGGATGCGGTGGCAATCACCGTCAAGTCAGTGAGAGCCCGCGCCAATTGAATGGTGATTGACCCGACACCACCTGCGCCACCTATGACCAGCAGCGTATTGGACCCGCCGGAAACGGCATTTTGGACTCGCAAGCGGTCGAACAGCATCTCGTACGCAGTAAGCGTCGTGAGCGGCATCGCCGCAGCCGCTGCCGCAGTTATGGATTTTGGCGCGGCTCCGACGATACGCTCATCCACCAGATGAAACTCAGCATTGGTTCCCGATCGGTTGATCGCCCCGGCGTACCAAACAGTATCGCCCGGACTGAAAGTCTTAACCAATTCGCCAACGGCCTCGACGACCCCTACGGCGTCCCACCCCAAAATTTCAGGTGACGGGCCTTCAGGAGCACGTTTTTGCCGAATTTTCGTATCGACCGGGTTCACTGACACGGCCTGCACCTTCACCAACAAGTCGTGCCCCTTCGGTGTAGGTTTATCGGTCTCGAAATCGATTAACGCGTCTGCCCGATCAATCGATCCTGTCTGGCGGTATCCCACGGCTTTCATAACGTGCTCCTTTGTCCGGTTTTTAATCAACCGATGATGGTCATCTCATTCAACGTGAATTCTGCAACTGCGCCCTCTGTTGCTTCCAGGTACGCAGTCAGATGCTGAGCACCCATGTGGGTCTGCCAAAGCTCTCGGCTTTCCCAGTTTTCGTAGAACACGAAATGAGCCGGGTTGTCGTTGTCCTGATGCAGATCATAATTTATGCAACCCTCTTCGGCACGGGTTATGTCGATGAGCTTGATAAGCTCAGCCTTTACGAGGTCAATCTTTTCGGGGTTGGCTTTGATGTTGGCGACGATCGTCAGCTTGGCCATTGGAATAGGTCCCTTGTTTTCATGAGCGATGCGCTAGATTTACGCCGCAGTGCTTTCGGGATAAACAGGGCAGGATTGAACATATAATCCGGAAATTCCGTTTAATGCTTCTAAACAATCTTCGCTTGTTTCTGACCATCGCCGAGAAAGGCAGCCTTGTGGCAGCGGCGCGAGAGACTGGGATGTCGAGCACGACAGTATCCGAGCGGCTCGCGGCTCTGGAAGCACATTACGGTGTGGTTTTGTTCAACCGCACCACCCGTTCCATTAGCCTGACCGAAGAAGGCCGGGTACTAGCTGATGGCGCAAAAAGCGTACTTAGCGAGGTTGCGGACCTGGACACACTTGTACGGCACGGCGCCGAAACTCTATCTGGTCCAATTCGCATAAGCGCGCCTATCGACTTGGGACGGAGCTTTGTTTCCGAAGTTATTGCCGAATTCACCGAAGATAACCCTGCCGTCTCAATCGAGTTGTCCCTCTCAGACGGCTACGTCGACCTTGTTGGCCAGGGTTTTGACCTCGCCGTTCGCTTCGGCAACATCACAGACAGCTCGCTCAGATTGCGAAACCTAGGAAGCTACCAACGGTTTGTATGTGCGTCCCCGGGTTACCTGGCCTCATTCGGAACGCCCGAAAAACCAGAAGACCTATTAAACCACAACTGCTTGGTCATGAGGTTTGGAGACATGATCGACAATGTTTGGGAGTTTGGATCAGGACCAAGTGCCAAGCGCGTATCGGTAAAGGGAAATCGAATAGTCAATGATGGTTCACTAATCCGCGATTGGGCGATTGCAGGTCATGGGGTCGTCTTGAAGTCGGAACTTGACGTCGGCGACGATGTTCGATCTGGCAGACTTGTTTCTGTCTTGCGCGAGTTCCTCCCACCGCCGAAACCTTTGCAAATGATGCTTCCACCCAGCCGGGCCCAACCTCGGCGCGTAACAGCCTTGACTGAGTATTTGCGTCGCAAATTTAATGCGAGTTGAGACAGAGAGCGTTTGTGCAAAGACTATCTCTTCAAAAGGCACGCTCTGGTTCGCAGACTTGCAGGGTGAAGCCCGCTTGAAGTTAAAAAGACAAGCGCAGCGAGATTGGGATAACTTCCTGGCTTTGAGATTGCGGGAGTTGCGTAAAGGCGGCAGGCCTATGGTCTCAACACTGGGTGCCATCCCGGATGCGAGCGAGGTCAATGGCATTTGCAGTTCTGGCCGACATACCTATTCTTCAAAAAAGAAGCCAAGCGCGCTGCCGCGTTTGATGTCAATTGCACCGGTTAGCACTAGGCTTCAAGCCCCTAAGCTAGGCAGTTGTAACACAAGCTGTTGGCGTGTCTGCGTGTCTTCAGCCTCAGAGGCCCAACCGACCTCCAAAGGCAGATATTTCAGCGATCAACAAATTCGCTAGACCTCAGAAATTGCGCTCGCAGTCCGAAGCTGACATTCTCAACTGAGCTTGGCAATACCAGCCCGTGAACAAAGCAGCCGTACACCCATTGCTAGGGTGTAAGTTGGGTGAGATAGGCGATTATGGCGATCCGAGCTGATCGATCAGGTTGACTGCCACGAGTCATGTCGGTTCCGGGAACGATGTTGAATGGATCGGCCAGAAAAACGTTCAATTCATCGGGTGTCCAGTATCCAGTCTGGGTCTGCATCTCATCAGAAAAAGGAAAGCCCTCGACTGATGCTTTGGCCCTCCCGACAACGCCGACAAGGTTGGGGCCAGGATGCTGACCCGCGCCAACTTCACCAGGCGTCATGCCATGACATCCGCCGCACTCGAAAGCCAACAGACGGCCTTCCTCAAGATCGGCCGCTTCAATTTCGCCCGGTTTCAGAGTGTCTACCGCTACTGGGCCTGCGCCCATCTCCCTCAAAAACGTGACCATCTCGGTTCGACCCTTCGTCCCCGCAAACTGAATTGGAGGCCAGCCAAAACGATCCTGCGCGTTAATGTCGGCGCCGTTTTCTAACAACATGCGGGCGGCTTCGATTGACCCGCGCTCGGCCGCCTGGTGGAGCGCCATAGACTTATATTCACCTCCGCGAAGGTTTGGATCAGCACCGGCTGCTAACAGTGCCGCGACAATTTCGGTGTGGTTATTGCGGGCGGCGACCCCCAACGCAGTGCCCATATCCGTCTCAGAATCTGGTTCAGCGCCCACTGACAAAAGGTGGTTAACCACCTCCGCTTGCCCACGCTGGGACGCGAAGTAAAGAGGCTTCGCTATCGTTTCCGGGTCTTGTTGCGAACCTTCGGGAAGAGCTTCTTTCAGGGCTGGCATGTCGCCTGAGATAGCGAAGGAAACCAAATCCTGAGCCGAAGCTGCGCCGGGTAAGAATGCAACCAAAAAAAGCAAGTGAAATCGCCAGAACAAGCGCAATTGCATCGTCGCCTCCTCCCTTAAGAGACTCTGATTGCAGAAGTGTAACACGTAGAGCGTACTGCGCCAAAACTAGGGTGAGCCAGCAGACAACGCGGGCCTTGAGCAACGGTATACAACTCTGTTGGCGACTAATTGCGCTCGGACGAATGTAATTTACGGGCTCAGTGTTGCCGTTCTCAACAATGATCATAATTGGCTGGTGGCAGCCCTTAGCGGAGCTTTTTTGAGAATTAGTGCAGAGATCGAGGGAACTAGCAATGATCAAGAGTTGCGACGGTGCTGTTTTCCTAGGTTAGTTGTTGTGGCACTGTTGTCACACAGTCCATTGGTATCGGGAGGTAGATATGTCCCTACTGAATTACTTAAATCGGTTCACAAACGTAGTCATTGCAAGTCTTTGCATCTGTGCGACCGCAAGCAATGCATGCACCGGAATTTCTCTAAAGGGCGCAGACGGCACGCTCGTTTTTGCACGAACGATGGAGTGGGGCACATTTGACCTCGGTGCCGAGTTTGTCGTTATTCCACGGGGCATTGAACTAAGCGCGACCAAAATGACTGACGGGCGGGATGGTATTAAATGGAACGCGAGATTTGGCGCAGCCGGCACTTCGGGAATGGGCCAACTCATCATGGGCGACATCATGAACGAGAGAGGGCTAACGGTCGGCACGTTTTACTTGCCTGGATATACGGAGTACCAAGAGTACATTCCGGAAGACGCCTCGAAGTCCATGTCTTCCACGGATGTTGCACTTTACCTTGCGACCCAATTCTCCTCGATAGATGAAATTCGAACCGGATTGCCGGATGTGCGGGTCGTACCTGTCGTCGACCCGATGATCGGCATCGTGCCACCTGTGCATTATATGGTGACCGAGCCTGGAGGCGACGCCGTTGTTATCCAATACATAGAAGGCGAACTGACGATATTTGATGCCCCTCTGGGCGTCGTTACAAATGCGCCTAACTATGACTGGCACATTGCCAACCTCAACAACTACCTAAACCTTTCGGCGATATCACTCCCCTCGATTGAACTGGAGGGCGTCAAGTTCGCACCTTTGGGGGCTGGGAGCGGAATGATCGGTTTGCCGGGCGACTTTACACCTCCGTCTCGCTTCGTACGCGCTGTCGCGTTCACCCAGACAGCCCGCCCGACTGAAGGAGGGTTTGATACTGTCCGCGAAGCCTTTCGCATATTGGACAACTTCAATGTACCGACATCCGCTGCGGAGGGTTCATCGGCAACCGACGCTCTGGAGACTCTGATCTATAGCGCAACGCAGTGGACGATAGCTTCTGACCTTACGAACATGAGAATGTACTACCACACGGCTTGGAACCGAGACGTGCGAATGATTGATCTGAAAAAGATCGATTTTGAAGACAGTTCGGCAGGTATCCGACGTGTTCCGCTGGATGCTTCCCGCGAACCATCAGTTACAGAAGTGGATGCCTTTGCCAGGTGAGCAATCGAGAAGGCCATGCAGCGGTCATTCTAGTGTTTTGGTCAGATGACCGCGGCCAGCCCAAAGCGGACATTCACAACAAGACGTTGCGATTCCGGCTTTTGGGACTGAAGCTTCCTCTTTAGACAACAACATTGATGATCGCTTCAAGACCAGTCGCACCCTGCGCAAATTCCATAGACACTGCATTGGCCTCTGCCTCGGACATACGGTTAAACAACCCATCGCGGGAATTGTTCGGATGGCCTTTGATGTAAAACTGCGTTGTCAACAGTTCGCGATTTCCATCAAACACCTTCACATGAATATGTGGTGTGCGCCCTGGGTAGATCGTGGGCTTAATTGTGCGAAACACGTAGTTCCCGCCGTTGTCAGTTACGTTATGGCCAAAGCCTTGGAAGGCCTGATCAAAGCCAAAACTGCGACGGTCGCGCGGGTGCATATAGTTACCGTCCATGTCGCATTGCCAGATTTCGATGCGATGCCTGGCAAGGGGTTGTCCGTCGGTGTCAGTCAGCGTCCCACGCAGTGTAAAGACTTCGCCACCGGCTTCTTCAACACGCCCTCTGATCTTAACGAGGTCATTATCTATGTCAGGTGTTCGCATGGCCGGCGTCGGATAATATGGCCCTTCTGCGGCACCTGGTGTAAGCACAGCCGCAGTGGCTTTTGCACCCAAGGAACTGATGCCCATTAGCCCTGCAATACCGCTGAGAAGGTTACGGCGGGACTTATCATTCGGCTTCATAGCGTGTCCTTTCCCCTGCGGGATGCCCTACTCATCAAAAATTACATACCATGCTGCGCACGTCACGTCGAAGTCTGACTAGCGGGCCTTCGCGTGCTTGCGTTCAATGCCCGCTCGCAGGCAAAAACGGTAGTTGCGATAGTTGCCTTGCAAGGAATACGGCGACACTTGAAATGCTAAGCCTCTGATGTTGATCTGCCGAATTAGCCACGGGTTGCTCTTTTTTGATGAGTTCAATTGGACAGAGCCATGGTTATGCGCTCAACCAAAGCCCGTTGCACGACGGCAAACCTTGGTGTTTGCGCGATTTCCTCCAATGTCACCACCCAAAGAGGAACCACCAGATCTGGACTTGTGCCTTTTGACTTATGAAGACGGGGGTCAGCATCACCAATGAACTCAGGCAAAAACGTCTTGCCCACTCCGGACGCAGCCATCTGCTGAAGCACCAAAAAACTGTCTGCTCCGTTGGTCGTTTGTTCAGCATCCACGTTTTCTTCTAGCCACCTGGCAGGGAGAGAGCGGCTCAACGCGCCATCAAGCCTCAACCATTTTTGATTTGGGGAACCATCATCGTAAACCCCGAACGACAATACGCCTGATCTTTCTCCAACCAAGCCGTCTTCAAGTTTTATCGATGGGCGCACAGCAATATCCGCAGTCAGCCGGGATAGATCATGGTGACTGTTGCTACTCAACAGAGTCAGCTCCAAACTTGGGTACTCTTTGGAGATTTCATTCACAATCTGAGGCAAAACCATCTGACAAAGACTATCAGTGGACGTGATACGCACATGACCTGCTGGAGAGCGGTTTGCCCCCACAATTGCCCTCTCTACTGACAGCACCGCATCTTCCACGTTTTCCATAGCCGAGAGAATTGTTCTGGCTTCGGGGAGAACGGAATATCCTGACGGGCTTTTATGAAAAATCACGCAGCCATTGCGCTCTTCGAATGCGGCCACCCTGCGCAGGACTGTAGCGTGCGTTACGCCCATGGCCGTCGCCGCCGCGTTCAACGAACCGTATTTGCTTACGGCTAGTGCGTACCGAATATCATCCCAGTTTTGATTGTTCATAAATTAACAAGAAAAGGCAAATAACAAACAATTACAATAATATTCGTTCAAGTTAAAATTAAGCATATTCAACAGTGAGAGACATCATGATGAAGAAATTCTCGGTCGTCGCGGCTGGCCTATTGTCTGCAGCAGTTATTGGCGCAGCCATTGCCCATGAAAGCGAAAATCCGGCTGTGAAAGCTCGGACCTCAATCATGCAGCTCTATGCCTTCAATCTTGGTACGCTTGGCGGTATGGCTAAGGGAGAGATCGACTATGATGCCGAGGCTGCAACAAAGGCCGCGAATAACCTTGTTGTTCTTACGCAGATCGACCAATCCGCGATGTGGCCTCCGGGATCGGATAATGTGTCCGATCCCTCGACACGTGCTTTGCCCGCAATCTGGGAAAACTTCCTTGACGTTGGTGCAAAGGGGCAGGCCTTGGCTGACGCTGCTGTTGCGATGCAGGCCGCAGCTGGACAAGATGTTGATGCCCTGAAAGCAGCGATGGGCGATCTGGGTGGAAGCTGTTCGGCATGTCACAAAGCGTACAGAGCGCCGAAAGACTAATTGGTAGATAGCTGTGAAGCGGTTTTTCCTTTTCACCGCTTTCGCTGCTCTTTTGGTTGGGTTGGCTGGATTGTTGCTGACCCGACCGCAAAGAGTGGATCAGGTTCGTCTCGAAGGCATTACTCCCGATCTCGCCAGAGGTGAAGTCGTTTTCTACGCAGCGGGATGTGCCTCTTGCCACGCAGCGCCGGAAGCGGTTGGCGAAGAAAAGCTCATGCTCTCTGGAGGTCGCCGGTTTGAGACGGTGTTCGGCACGTTCATTGCCCCCAACATTTCCAGTGACCCGGACGCTGGTATTGGGTCCTGGTCTGCCCTGGATCTTGCCAATGCTCTGATACATGGAACCGGACCCGAAGGGCAGCACTATTTTCCAGCCTTCCCATATTCATCTTACGCCAACATGTCGGCCGAGGACGTTGTTTCGCTCCATGCGTTCCTCGGCACTCTTCCAGCGTCACCAGACCAAAGCGCAGCCCATGAAGTTGGCTTTCCCTTCAACGTTCGACGCGGCTTGGGTGGATGGAAGCTTTTGTTCATGTCGCCCGGCTGGGTGATCGAAGGTGATCTGACCGACCAACAAAGACATGGACGGTATTTGGTGGAGGCGCTTGGCCACTGCGCTGAATGCCATACGCCGCGCAACGGCTTAGGGGGTCTGAAACGCGATATCTGGCTTACAGGTGCTCCAAATCCAAACGGTAAAGGTCGCATTCCCGGCCTGACCTCAGACCAGCTTGATTGGTCCGAAGCTGACATTGCCGAGTACCTAAAATCCGGTTTCACACCGGATTATGACAGTGCAGGTGGTGAGATGGTAGATGTGATCGAGAACACATCCCGCCTCACGGATGAGGACCGTTTGGCGATTGCTGCCTATCTCAAAACTGTACCTGCGTTATCGACAGGGCTGCCATCGGAGTAACAGTCGTTTGGCGCCATGCAGCGAAAACCATATGTTGTCGCCGGTCGCAAATATGAAGCCGTAAGGCTTATTTCCTTTTTACCAAACAACTGTTTTACGTTTTGAACACCGGAACTTTGCAATCGCCCGAGTATCTGTTCATAACTGATTGAAGGTCGTGGCCAAGTGACACAAAAAATCGCTCTTTGGTCTATTCCAATATCCATTGCGGTACTGACCCTGAAACTGCTGGCTTGGTGGCTGACAGGCTCGGTGGCATTGTTGTCAGACGCGATGGAATCAACCGTGAATGTCGTTGCGGCGCTGCTGGCCTATTTCGCAATTCGGGTTGCAAACAAGCCCCCTGATGAAAACCACCCCTTTGGTCACAAAAAAGCTGAGTATCTTTCTGCTGTCGTCGAGGGCGTACTCATTGTGCTGGCGGCGTTCTTGATCATCAGAGAAGCTGTGCTGGCGCTCCCAAACCCGCATCTTGAGGATACACCACTTCTTGGAATCGCCATCAATGTCATTGCAACGGGCGTAAATGGCGCATGGGCCTACCTATTGCTCAAAATCGGCAGGCGCGAGGGTTCACCTGCATTGGAGGCAAGCTCCAGGCACGTTTTCACAGATGTCATGACTTCAGTTGGTGTCGTCGCGGGACTGATACTTGCCCTTGTCACTGGCTGGCTAATCCTCGACCCGATCCTGGCAATTCTTGTTGCACTGAACATCTTGTGGGAGGGATGGAAAGTTATTCGAGCCTCCGTCGATGGCCTGATGGATGTGACCCTGTCGGACCATGACTTGCAAATTGTCTCTAACGCTATCGAGTCAAATCTCGGCGCAGCATTAGAATACCACGACCTCAAAGGGCGTAGATCCGCAAATGTCATTTTCGTGGAGTTTCATCTTGTTGTGGACGGCGCAATGCCAGTCAGCGCCGCGCACGATATATGCAATGACATCGAGGAAGAATTGGAGCGTTTGTATCCGGGTTCCGTCTTTGTCATTCACCTCGAACCTGATGACGAGTTGAAGGGTGTCGGGGTTAACTCCCACTAAACTTGTCAATTAGCACTGCAAAAACACTATCGGTTTGACTGATCTGGCTAAGACGTTCGGCTTGAAATTCATCAGACCAAAGCCCGATGTGGGAAAGCCGGACCAATAGTAACCTGTCTCCAACGTCGCGAAGCGTGACGATCAGAATTGGAGGCGAAAATGAAAATTCAAAGAAAGCTGGGTCAACTTTTTAGTACCGCGGCGTTGGCTTCGTTGATTGCGGCCACGCCTTATGTGCCAGCGTTTGATGCTGATGGTCGCCTACATTTTGAACCGTCATATGCCTTTGCCAAAAGCGGCAAGGGGAAAGACGGGGATGGTCGTGATGATGATCGGGATGATGATAGAGACGACGACCGGGATGATAACTCGGGGTCTGGCAATAGCGGCCGTGGTGGCGACCGCGATGATGATAGAGACGATGATGGCGACGACGACAGAGATGATGACCGTGACGACAATTCGGGGTCAGGAAAAAGTGGTCGCGACGACGATGATGATGATGATGATGACTCCAAACGCTCCAATAGAGGCAGCGGAAAGAAGGATCGGTCTCAAGCAGGGGGCAAACCGTCGGGTTCGGCCGGGATAACGAAGGTCGAAACAAACGCTAACGGCATTGAAGTGCGTTACGCGGACGGAACCAAGGAGGAGATCGAAAACGGGCGGTATGAGAGAAAGAATGCTCAGAACCGAACTGTTGAGGAACGCCCCGCGACCGGTGCTGACGTCTCTAGGCTTCGGTCTTTGGCGAATGGTATCTCAATCGACAACGTGCGTACTTCTGGGCAAGGCGGCACTGCTGGAAGTCGACCCACGAAAATCGAACGCCAGGGCAATAATATCGAAGTGAACTATGCCAATGGGTGGAAAGAGGAGATCGAGTTTGGGCGCTACGAGTTGAAAGACCCGTACAACCGGACAGTCGTTGAGAGAAACGCAACGGCCTCTGATCGCCGGAGGTTACAATCGGTTGCCAACTGAACAACAACTCCAGTCAATAATCCGTTGGCGGCGTCTTTTGGTGAGGGGCCGCCATCTCCGTCAAAAAGACTGTGGTTAACCTCCTTTATTCCAAACATCATGGGCAATGAGCGCGGCCTCTACCCGATTTCGCGCGTGGAGCTTGGACAGTATTGCCGTCATGTAGTGCTTCACGGTCTTTTCCTGAAGGTCTAACTCGTCAGCTATTTCACGATTACTCAGACCTTTGGCCACACGTCGAAGTATTTCTTCCTCACGATGCGTAAGGTCATCGAGAAGGCTGCCGTTCTTAGAGATGCCGCTGTCAGTGTTGATTTGAAGTAGTACACGCGACGCCAAGCCCGGAGAAACGAACCCTTCACCTGCGGCGATGCTGCGTAAGGAAGCGGTTAGTTCGCTCGCGGATACTCCCTTCACAATGTACCCAATCGCTCCCGCCTCCAAGGCGTCCGCGACATCGCTGCTGTTCTCAGAGACCGTCAAGATTGCAATGAAGGGCGGGTTTGCCATTGCCGCAATTTTTTGTGTCGCGCTTATCCCGCCACCGGGCATCGACAGGTCAAGAATGACTATGTCTGGCTGATGCGTGCCGACCAGCGATACTGCCTCTTCAGCGCTGGACCCAGCAGCTAAAACTTCAAAACCATCAGCTTCATCCAACGTGCGTTGCAATCCATCCCTGAAAATTGGATGATCATCCGCTATAATTACAGATGTTGTCATGATGCACTCATCTTTCTGAATAACAGTGTCATAGCAATGGTGGTGCCTTCGCCCAGTCTCGATGCGACTTCGAACCTGCCACCAATACTCTCGACCCGATCTCGCAAGCCCATAAGCCCCTGGCCACCATCGTCTCGCAACGCGGTTTCTTCTGACCTGTCAAATCCAGGTCCGTCGTCTTTGACCTTTATGACTATGCGGTCGTTCTGCACCTCAGAGATAACTGTGCACTTGGAAGCTGGGGCATATCTCGCGGCGTTGGAAAGCGTTTCCTGGAGGAACCGAAACACACATAGTTTGTCGGACAATGACAGCTCTGGAGTTCGGCTGCCCTGAAACGAAATATCGGGTCGCAACGGGCTGTGTTCCGAGTGATCTTCTACGGCTCTCTTCACAACATCGACGAGTGATAGGCTGTCGATATCTGGTGCGGACAGTCCTCGCGATATAGCACGAATTTCAGCCAGTGACTTTTGCAGAGACTGCTGAATTTCCTCTGCCTCCTTGGGCTGTTCGGAACCTTTGGAAAACGCCGCCTCCAGTCTAAGGGCGGCGAGCGACAGGTATTGCGCAGGACCATCATGTAGCTCGGCACCAAGATTCTTGAGGAACCGATCTGTTTGCGTGGCATATCTTTCCGACGCCTCGACAACACGCGACCGCAGCTGGACATTCTGCTCAGCCATCCTCTCACTTTCTTTCAGGCGCCGTTTAAGAAGAGTCCCCTGTCGTCGAATTGTTTTGTCGCCGATTGCGACAATGGAATACAGAACAATAGTACTTGCAAGAAATGCGGAACCGACGACCAACCAACTTGTTCGCCTGGCCTTGGCTATGTCTAGCTCCAGCTGGTCAGCTCTTTCGTAGAACTCCGCAACTGCGATGATTTCACCGGACCAGAGTTCGCGGATAGGGCTGTAAACTTCAAGTAATGGTATCCCCAATGCCGCCTCGGCGGCGCTCTCGGCATGATCAAGCTCTTCGAACGAGCCGGAGATATCACCGCTCCACGCCCGCCTTAAGTCATCCGTTGGATTGAAACGGCTTCCAATGATGTCTGTATCCGAGGCATGCGCAATCACACCGCCTTGCTTCCAGAACTTGTAGGAGACAATGCGGTCACGCATTGGCTGGGTCATAAAAATCTCGTCCAGCGCCAGGCTCGCCTGCTCAGAAAGGCGGTCGCCATGTGCCAATTCCTGGCTGAGCGGGGATACTACGCTTTCCATATACAGCGCTGCGGAGTTGGCGGAGTTTTGCACGACAGCGTTCTGGATTCGATTTGACACCCAGACCCCAACGATTGCGGTAGCAGTACCCATCACGAAAATACTGGCCGCAAGAAACACTCGCGACAACGACCAATTGCCAATCGTCAGGTCAGTTACTTTCGCTCTCATCGTGAAATCGACTATGAACTACAATCTGCTATCGCACCACAGACCTTGGTCTGACGTGACCTGGCCTGAACTCGGAAACTGTGCATCTAACCTGTTGCCAAGCTTAAGCGACTTCCTTCTTTTTCGTTTGAGGCTGTGTCGGTCGACGAACGCAACCAGCGTTGAAAATGGACGAACCAAACACCCAATACGTGGTGCACCATTGATGGCTGATTGTTAGAATACTTTCTCAGTGTGCTCAAATTCGTTGCGAGAGACACTTCGCCCAGCTTTGCAAAGTCAGCTTTCTGCGCATCACAGACCTTAGTGTGCCGAGAAGCATTTTGTATTATGGGCTCAAGGCTGCCACTGATCTAGATTTCACGACTGGCCGTTGTTCGGGTGCAGCGGGTGGTTGGTCCACGAAGTCGCAAACGCTCCATAATTGTTGTTTTTGTAAACCGTACTCCAATCGCGGAAGCCCGAGCTGGAATCATGTCCGGACTTGCGAATATCTCTGACAACAAGGTCCGAGTTTTTGAAGATGAAGCCCCACATCTCGACATCCCGGCTAAGGATGTGACCGGCTGGATCAAGGGGCACACACGCCGCAGCAGCGTTTGGTATCTGGTTCGAAAGATCGCCGAGTTGGCATTTCGGGAGATTGAAGCAACATCTGACAATGAGCAGACTGTTTCACCAGATGACACCCTGCAAAACGAACATTGAGGAGTATCGGAGCTGGTCTCCCTGTCCGTCGTCAGGGATTTTGGGACAGATGGCCACCTGAGCTAAGAGAGGATCTGGCACTGACCTGCCCCCCGATGGTCCCTCATTCATAACGAGAGTCTGCGGGTCTGGTTTTCATATTCATCGGTTTCGGTTTGGGCAAGCGCGTCGGGCGCGGAGCCCTCAAATTGCTCAAGCGTCCGGCGCGCTTCTGCGGGCGTCTTGTTGCTGAGCGATGAGTGCGGTCTGACATTGTTGTAGTCGTAGCGCCAAAGCGCCAGCTTGCGGCGGGCATCGCCCAAATCGTCGATCATAAGATCACACGCCTCGACGAGCTCCTCCCCTGGCGTTACGCTGCCCAAGCAGCGTAACAGCCTAAGCGCAAACCCAACAGGCCAGGTTCAACGGACGGGCACGATATTCCTAGCGGTGCTGGAGTAATAAATCTTGATACCGGTGCGCAGTTAGTCGCAAAACATATGGCTGTAAGCGGCCGTCGTCTGGTGCTAGATCTTGGCACAACTGTTTCTGTCAACGCCATCGCAGCCATTCACCTGCCACATGGTTTTCAGGGGGAAGCAGACGGCAAAGAGCTTCCGATGACTACTTGGGGAAGTATTGTGCCTTTGGAAATTGCACCTGGGTGAAAATCACCAACAACTGGATATTCGTGAGCTGTGGTCCTAATCCTCCCCCTCTGAAGTCGTCCGCCATTTTGGTTAAGAAAACGGAGGAACCACATGGCGAACAAGCGACCAAATATGTCAATATTCACGCTTTATTTGCTCCAGAGAATGATAATACGACGCAGTAGAGCATTTTTCCAATCAAAAAGAATACTAGCCATCCAACCAATACAGCAATCCACATTAACTCCCTATCAAGGATGTCTGGCCTATAAAAATAGGAGATCAATGGCACTGCTGGCAGAAGAATAACGACTGCAACCGACAAACCGAAGCCCCTCAACAAGCTCTTGTTTCGGCAACGAGGTGAAGGTGTCCTTTTCGCTCTGACTATACCAAGTAAAACAAATCCAAAGCACACAATAGCTTTTAGCAAAAAATCCAAATCTGCGAAGCAGAGTCCTAACTCGTTCATCCAAGTATTTATGTAGCGCATTTGAGATAACTGATCATAAGGTAAACTACGCCGCGTTCTCTCATATTTGATTTCCAAGCGCGGCTATTGAAGATAGTAGTAAGTTAATCCCCGTAACGTGTTGCTGGGTAAACTACGTTCTGATGCGTTAGACCTTTCACGTAGTAGCACTTTGGCGTCTTGCGCGACTTCTTCAATGTCAAAAACGTGAGTGTGATTGTTGCCAATCCACTCGTTGTCGAGGCTTGAAACGTCTATAGTATCAAGGCCACTCATTACAAAAAGATGTTCTCCAGCTAGGCCAGCTGGGAGAAGGCCACGGCTTACCAACCGGGATGCATTCAAAGGGCGATCAAAGCTATTGCAATAAAGACTAACCAATTCACCATTACTTACGTATTCTCTGAGTTCGCTGCCAAACTGTGCTTGAGGAACATCCGGCGCAACAAAAACGGAATTTGTTATTTCAAAGTTGTTATTTGCTGATTCTTCCAAGAATTTCAGCCCCACTGTCCCACCCATGCTGTGGGCGATCAATGACATCTCGTAGTCCATCCCCTGACGCGCTAAGCTCCGCACAAATCCTCGGGTGAATGCGTTGTTGAAGTCTGTCGCCCTCAGATCTCGAATGTATCCACTCTTGGTTCCCTCAGAAGGCCAACTCCACAACACTACGGGATCTTCTATTTCTAGATCCAAAGCCATTGAGATTGCGCGCTCTAGCCCTTCTTTGAAAGAAGTATTGTAGCCGTGGATAAACAGAGTGATCTCCTGTTCATCGGAGTTTCTAGCGACCTCGGCAAACATCTGGGCGCATGCTTCTGTACCTTCAAGAATATTGGCATCCATAACGTTCACAGGACCGCTGTATGGTTCACCAAATCTGCGTTGGTGACTACGGTCATAGTCAAACTCACCGCACTTCAACTTCACGTCGGCAAGTTGACTAATTCCAAATCGCTTTCGAATATCAGAGTGTGCTTCTTCATTGCGATTAGTGACAAAAAAAACCCGACCAACGGCTTGGTTGGTCGGCGCATCCAATTCTTGCCGAGGCAGTTGCCCAGCTTCCCAAACTTGAGCGAGTTTGTTTTCGACGAAGTCGTCTTCTGCATCGTACAATTCGTTCCAGGCAGAAACTGCAGCCAAGACAATTTGATCATCTTCTCTGCTGCGTTCTTCAACGGAAAGAAACTGGATGTCTTGGCTTAGAGCAAACTCGCGAGCTGTCTCGAATTCGGATTGTACAACCTCTCTAGCCGAAGTCTTCGACTCTTCAACAGCCTCGTCGATGGCCTGCCGCTCAGCCTCTGTGATGCTGAGCCAAAACTCCAGATTGGCAAGTAGAAACCCACTTCTTTGGTCAGTGTTCGCAACTACACTTCCACCGCGAAATGCGCTCTGAAACTGCTCCGAAAACTCAGCGTTGAAGGCCAATTCCGCAGCGTCAATGTTTCCCGCTCGAAGTTCATCAAATACTGATCCGCCAGGGCCAAAGATCGGCTCAACGGAAAGCTGCAAAAGCGTTTGTTCTGACCTCTCGCTGAATGTTCGGACTTTTGCACCCTCCAATGTGCTCAGCCCACCTTCGCCGAACCTTTTTGGCGACCACAAAGATCTATTAATTGTGTTCCAGAATGACAAGAAAACGAAACCTTTTGCTCCCAACTCCATTGCCACAGCATCACCGAAAACTGAGTCCTCAAGTAAAAATGTTTCTTCTGGAGAACGTGTGAGACCGGGTTGAGACGCCAGGGTTGAAATGTTTAAACCTGGATCCTCTCCTATTCCTGGGAAGAGCAGAGCGGGTAATAAAGCCATGTCGGTTTTTCGATCAAGAAGGCTTTGCGCAATTTGATTGGGCTCCGAGACTTCTTCGTAAGTTACTCTTATAATAGAGATATCATCAGCCTTTAACGCACTTGAACTTTCCAAAGACGACAAGAATCGCTCGGTAGCGGGGTCAATGATTTGAGGCACCATCACACTTATCTCAAGTGCGCGAGCACTATTAGGGAACAAGAGAAACACGCTCGCGAGCACAGAGAGCGTTAGCTTTGCCGCACTTAGAAATCGGCTTTTGTTCGAATCCCAAAACATCTATAATTTCCAATAGATTATCAACCTTCTTATAATTTCTTAAGGATACGCTGTTTTAGAAAAAATGTCCAATTTACAACCTTTCTAGGGTCAGGACTCATAGCCAATAGATGACGAGTGCTGCGAGGGCGATGGCTGACAGGAAGACCTTCGGGCACCTGTCGTAGCGGGTCGC
>NZ_JBQFZU010000019.1:0-90486 GCF_056542405.1 Ruegeria sp. AD11(2025)
GGTCCAAATCCGCCATTTTGCTAACCTCCTGATGGTTTCCATCTCCAAAACCTACCAGATGAGAGATCAGGGGATGTCCATTCCATCAGAAACGCCTTGGGGTGCCAGTTTCGAGCTTTCGGCAAACGCCGGGGTTGCAACAATTGCCGACACAATCGTGACTGCATACAACAGAAGTTTCATTTCATTCCTCCGCGGGTTATGTCAAATCTGAGTCCGCGGGCCCGGTCCGTGAATGAAGACACACACAGGTCGCGATTTAGTCGATGGATGGTGAAATAAGCTCGGAACAGGCCGTGCGCGGCGCGATCCAGACGCATTCGAAACGCGTCTGGCGTTTTGGGTTGGCGCTGTCCGGTGCATCGGATGTAGCCGACGATCTGCTGCAATCCACATGTTTGCGCGCGCTGGAGCGTCACCATCAGGTCACCTCGCACGACCGGCTGGACAGCTGGCTGATGACGATCTGCCGCTCGATCTGGCTGAATGAGGTCCGGTCGCGCTCGGTCCGCAAGGCTCAGGCGCTTTCGGTTACGTCTGAAGCGGAATTGATTGCCGCCGGACCTGATGTGGAAACGAATATTTTCGCTGCTGAAGTGTTTACTCAAGTGATGCAACTGCCAGAAGCGCAGCGGGAGACGGTCATGCTTGTGTTCGTCGAGGGCTATAGCTATCGCGAGGCCGCAGCTTTGCTGGAGGTGCCGATAGGAACGATAATGAGCCGGCTGTCCAACGCCCGGCAGAAACTGAAAACCGTTATGCAGCATGAGGTGGCAGACACAGTGCGACGGAGTGGCAAATGAAGTTCTCCGATAAGACGCTGTTGGCGTATCTGGAAGGCAATGTGGAAGAGGCCGAGGCACGCGCTATCGAAAGCGCGGTTGAGGCCAACCCAGAGCTGGAACAGCGCCTGATGGCGCTGGACCCGTTTGCGCCCGTAGTGCAGTCGGTGTTCGAGCGCGTCCCTGCCGAAACGCCTTTGTTCGATCTGCCCGAACCTGTGGCTGTTGCGCCCGTTCGGCCTGCGGGCGGCGGGTTGCGGTTGCTTGCCGTTGCGGCCTCGGTAGCGATTATGGCCGTGTCCGCAACCTACTGGGCCACACGTCCGAAACCTTTGGGTTGGGCCGCGCAGGCCGCGATCTATCAGTCGCTTTATACGCCGGACACGATTGCGTCGCTGGACAGCTCGCCCCAGGCGCTGGACGAACAGTTTGCACTGGCCGAGGAACAGTTGGGGCGGTCGCTTAACCGCGCGGCGCTTGAGGCGCTGCCGGGCGGAGAGCTGAAGCGCGCGCAGATTCTGTCCTTCAAGGGCAAGCCGCTGGTTCAAGTCGTGTTTGCCGATGAACAGGGCCAGCCTTTTGCCTTTTGTGTGATCCGGCAGGGCGAAGGCGCACCGACAAGGGAACTGAAGCAGGCGGTTCTTAGTGGTTTGGCCACGGCAACCTGGGCGCAGGATGGGTATGGTTACATGCTGATCGGCGCCAGGGATCAGACCGATCTGGCCGGGCAACTGGACATCCTGACCACAAGTTTCCCAGGCTGAGGGCGCGGGGGCGCAAAAACGCCTTGTGAACTGCGGCAATTCCCCGAAATATACCGGATATGACGACAAAACCTGTCATACCTGATCCGGATGAGGACGCCGAGGCGGTTGGTCCTCCCAGTATCTATGACGCGGACCCGCCCGAAGACGATGATCTGTGGTTTCTACCGCCGGAGGATGAAGAGGCAGTCGAGGATTACCTGATCCCCGGACCCAAGGCCGATCACCGCCTGTTGTTCGATCCGCGGGACTGGCGTGCAGCACAGGCCGAGCTGTCTTATGAACTGGCCGATCTGGCCGCGATCTTCGGTGCGTTGGACGAACGGTTGCGCGCGGGACCGGATGGGTGGACCCATCGGCTGGCCCTGATGGATGTGTCCGATCTGGGCTGGTGGACCGGCGACCGGATCAGCGTGGATCGGCTGGCGCTGTGGACGGGTCTGCGCATCGGTGCGACCGGAGATGACGTTCAGGCGCTGTTCCGCGCCGGATGGGCGGTGCGGCGTCTGACAGCAGGCCCCGGCCCTTCTGAGGGCGGGTGGGAGACCGGCCTGACTGCGTTTCTGGATCGGATGGCGCAGGGAATCGAGGACATCCCCGAGGCGGTGGCCGATCTGGCCGAAGTGATGCGCAATTCCGAAGGGTTGCACCCGGTCACGCAGGCGGCCATGGCGTTTCATGCCTGGCGCGCGCTGTCGCAAGGTATTGGGCAGGATACCGAGGCCGCCATCATCGCGGCCCGACATGCGGCCACAATGGGGCGGGGTGGGGCGATGTTCATGCCGCTGGCCCTGTCAGGCCCGGGCGCGTTGCGCGGGGCAGGGGAGGTGGACGAAAAGCTCTCGGCTTGGGTCCGGGGGGCAGGGCAGGCGGCGCTGGCGGCGCTGATGCATCTGGACCGGGTTAGCGCCTGGGACCAGCGCGCGCGCGAGGCCACCAGCGGGCTCAGCGGGCGAACGCCGCCCTTGTTGATTGACGTTCTGACCGCATGGCCCATGGTCTCGGCGCCCTTGGCCGAGGAATTGACAAAAGCCTCGCGCGCAGCAGTGCAACGCAATATCGACCGATTCACCCGCCGCGGCCTGATCCGCGAAGTGACGGGGCAGGGGCGTTACCGGGTCTGGACTGCGGCGCTGTGATCCAGCAACCAGTCGCGAAAAGCGCGCGCCGGCGGTCGCAGCGCAGCGCGCGCGGGATAGACCAGATGATACGCTTCCTGCCCGGCAACCTGAATGTCCGGCAGGCAGGGAACCAGGCCCGACAGCTGCATGACACGATCCGAGGCAGGCGCGCGGGCCAGCGCAATGCCACCGCCGCTGGCCGAAAGCTCGGCCGCCGTCAACGAATTGTCGGCAAAGAAATAACGCGCCTGACCAGCGGGCAGACGTAGGGTTTCGAACAGGTGCAGCCAGCTTGCGCGATGGGTCGAGACCTCGATCAGCGGGAACTGAATCAGGTCTTGGGGGCTTTGGATCTGCGCTGCAATTTCCGGCGGGGCCATCGGGTACAGAGTTTCATGCAACAACCTGTCGCTTTCGGCACTGTAGAGCGTTGGGTTGCCGAAGACGATCTGCAAATCGGTGAACTGGTTGGCGAAATCCGACACCAGATTTCCAGTGGTGAGGGACAGGTTGATCTGAGGATGCGCTGATTGAAAAACCGGCAAGCCACCGGCAATGACGCCATGCGCGAACAACAGGACGGACTGTACAAATAACC
This sequence comes from Ruegeria sp. AD11(2025), assembly GCF_056542405.1. Taxonomy (NCBI): domain Bacteria; kingdom Pseudomonadati; phylum Pseudomonadota; class Alphaproteobacteria; order Rhodobacterales; family Roseobacteraceae; genus Ruegeria; species Ruegeria sp. AD11(2025). The sequence continues at coordinate 3,266 of NZ_JBQFZU010000019.1, forward strand.
GCTGTGCCCGGGTTTCGCCAAACAGCCCCGTAGTGGCGGTTTCCAGCATCAGCAGAGATTGCTGAACCGATGGCAGATAAGCCCGTCCCGCCTCGGTCAGGGTCACCGCATGGGCGTGGCGGTGAAACAGCGGCGTGCCCAGCCGTGTCTCCAACGCCTTGACCTGTTGGCTGACGGCTGCTGCCGACATGTTCAACTGAGTGGCAGCGCGGGCAAAGCTTTCGGTGCGGGCTGCGGCCTCGAACACGCGCAACCAGTTGAGAGAGGGGATGCGGGACGACATGAACAAAGGCTAAGCTGAACTTACCCTCACGGGCAAGAGGTTGCGCGCTGGCCCGATAGGTTTGTGCCCTATCCTTCGGCGACACGCATCCAAGAGGTACGACATGCCGCAAACCGCCCCAAAGTCTGAAACCGCGCTGACTGCAGCCCAATCCGCACAGTATTGGGAAGACGGGTTTCTTTTTCCGCTGACGATTTTTTCAGCCCAAGAAACCGCTGAGATTCGCGCAGAGCTGGAACAGCTCGAACAGGATTGGCTGGCTGCGGATTTACCCCTGCCGCTGAACACCTACAAGCGTGTAAACGCACATCTGGTGATCCCGCTGGCGGCCAGGATCGCGTTGCACCCCAGGGTATTGGACGTGGTCGAGGGCGTTCTGGGCCCGGATATCATGGTCTGGTCAGCCGAGTTTTTCATCAAAGAGGCACATACTGATCACATTGTTGGTATGCATCAGGATCTGACCTATTGGGGCATGGGTGAAACGCCGGATCAGGTCACCGCCTGGATCGCGCTGTCCCCGGCCACGGTTCAAAGCGGCTGCATGGATTTTGTGCAGGGCAGCCACAAGAACCCGATCCTGCCGCATAACGATACCTATTCCGAAATCAACCTGCTGTCGCGCGGGCAGGAAGTTGCTGTCGATGTAGCCGAGGAGGACAAGACCCATATCGAACTGGCGCCGGGGCAGATGTCCTTGCACCACGGGCTGACCATTCATGGTTCGGGTCCTAACCGGTCCGGGGATCGTAGGATCGGTCTGGCAATCCGTTACCTGAACCCCAATGCAAAGCAGCTGGTTGCGGATCGTGATTATGCCATGTTGGCGCGCGGGCAGGACGGGCAGTCTAATTTTGTGCATGTCGAGCCACCGAGCCACCTGTTCTCGGACCAGGCGCTGGCCCTTTACGATCAGGTGCGCCGGGACCAGAGTAAGGCACTGGCGGATGGGGCCGAAAGCGCGGTTCCGCTGTACGGGGCAAGCTGACTACACCTAACAGCGCTAGGGGCTGGCCTCACCTGTACCGCCGCTTGTTGCGAAACCTCCGTTATCGCTTGATTTCCCTGACCGGTGTGCAGGTAGGAACCTGCCGCCGGTTTTCAAAGCCATTTCTTGCCTTGGGTTGCATTCTGCGAATTCTTGCTGTTTCTGAGACGTCAAAGATGCACACAGTATTCCGTGGGAAAAAATGATGACAAAAAAGGCGTTGATTACCGGTATTACCGGGCAGGACGGGTCTTATCTGGCCGAATTCTTGCTGGAAAAAGGTTATGAAGTTCATGGGATTAAGCGCCGCGCGTCCTCGTTCAACACGCAGCGGATCGACCACATCTATCAGGACCCGCATGTTCCCAACCCAAATCTGTATCTGCATTACGGCGACCTCAGCGACACATCGAACCTGACGCGAATCATTCAGGAAGTGCAGCCGGACGAGGTTTACAACCTCGGCGCACAGTCCCATGTGGCGGTCAGTTTTGAATCTCCGGAATATACCGCCGATGTCGATGCTATCGGCACGCTGCGCCTGCTTGAGGCGATCCGTTTCCTTGGGCTCGAGAAGAAAACCCGGTTCTACCAGGCCTCGACCTCGGAACTGTATGGTCTGGTGCAGGAAATCCCGCAGCGCGAGACGACACCGTTCCACCCGCGCTCGCCCTATGCGGTGGCCAAGCTCTATTCCTACTGGATCACGGTGAACTACCGCGAAGCCTATGGCATGTATGCCTGCAACGGTATCCTGTTCAATCATGAGAGCCCGCGTCGTGGCGAAACCTTCGTGACCCGCAAAATCACCCGTGGTCTGGCGAATATCGCTCAAGGTCTGGAAAACTGCCTGTACATGGGCAACATCGACAGCCTGCGCGATTGGGGCCACGCGAAAGACTATGTGCGGATGCAGTGGCTGATGCTGCAACAGGACAACCCCGAAGATTTCGTGATCGCGACCGGCGTGCAGTATTCGGTCCGTCAGTTCATCGAATGGTCGGCGGCTGAGCTGGGCATCACGCTGGAGTTCTCGGGCGAGGGTGTAGATGAGATCGCAACGGTCAATTCAATTGAGGGCGACAACGCCCCGGCCCTGAAACCCGGTGATGTAATCATGCGCATCGACCCGCAATATTTCCGCCCGGCTGAGGTGGAAACGCTGCTGGGCGATCCGTCGAATGCCAAGACCAAACTGGGTTGGGAGCCCGAACTGACCGTTCAGGAAATGTGCGCCGAGATGGTTGTCGAAGACCTCAAGACCGCAAAACGCCATGCGCTGTTGAAAGAGCATGGCTATGAATTGCCGGTAAGCTTGGAAAACGGCTGAGGAGGTCGCCATGCGCAAGATCTACGTAGCAGGCCATCGCGGCATGGTTGGCGGAGCAATCCAGCGCCGCTTGCAGGATCGGAAAGCGGCGGGCGAAGCGCTCGAGCTGGTCACCCGCACACATGCTGAGTTGGACCTGACCGATCAGGCCGCCGTGCGCGATTTCATGCAGGCCGAACGCCCGGACGTCGTGATCCTGGCCGCAGCCAAGGTGGGTGGCATTCACGCCAACAATACGTACCCTGCTGATTTCATCTACGACAACCTGATGATCGAATGCAACGTGATCCATCAGGCTTTTGCCGCCGGAGTGAAGAACCTGCTGCAACTTGGAAGTTCCTGCATCTATCCGCGCGCGGTGCCGCAACCAATGCGTGAAGACGCGCTGCTGACAGGTGTGCTGGAGCCGACAAACGAGCCATATGCGGTGGCCAAGATCGCCGGGATCAAGCTGTGTGAAAGCTATAACCGGCAGCACGGGGTCGATTACCGATCGGTCATGCCGACCAACCTTTATGGACCAGGCGACAATTTCCACCCGGAAAACAGTCATGTATTGCCCGCTCTGATCCGCCGGTTCCATGAGGCGCAGCGGGATGGGCTGGAGGAAGTCGTGATCTGGGGCACCGGCAAACCCCGCCGCGAATTCCTGCATGTGGATGACATGGCCGAGGCGTCACTGTTCGTGCTCGACTTGCCGCGCGATGTCTATGAAGCGAACACCCAACCGATGTTGAGCCATATCAACGTAGGCTGTGGCGAGGACGTTTCGATCGCGGAACTGGCGGCGCTGGTGGCGAAAACTACAGGATTCAGTGGCAAGATCACACAGGACGTCAGCAAGCCGGACGGAACCATGCGCAAGCTGATGGACGTGTCTCGTCTGGCCGATATGGGCTGGCGCGCACGGGTCGGGCTCGAAGACGGGATACGCGAAACCTATGCCTGGTTCTTGGATCAGGCGGACGCGGACCTGCGCGCCAAGTGACTGCCCGGGCGCGGGCCCGGGCAGTTGGGTTGATCAGAACCAGCGGCCAATCGCAATGGCCGTTGGCTCCAGCGCTGTCGCATCACTTGAGGTAGCCAGAACCTTGAACGCCACCTGAGTTTCAGTTGGCGCGTCAAACCCCATGAAACGGGTGGTTGCACCTCCGCTGCCGAAGACCGCAACGGTTGAGCCCACAGCGAAAGCCACCGGGAAATCCCAGACCGCTGCATCGCTTGCGAACAAGGCGCCTTCGGTATTCGCGCAGCCCGTGGCCGTCAGCGAGATTGTGCAGATTTGAGTACCGTCAGCAAAGCGCACGTAATCGCCGTCTGCGTTCGCGCCTCGTTCGATGACGGCCCCGGTCGCGGTGCCGCCGCTCTGTGCCACGGCACCCAGCAGATTGCCGGGACCATAACCGTAATCCGCCCGCATCAGACGACCGGCGGTGGTGTCATCTGCGCTGGCCTGAACCGCTGCGCCGCTGGCGATCCCGGTCGCGGGATCGAAATTCAGCGCGTCGGTCCATGTGCCACCATCAGGCGAGACTTTGATCGCAAAGCCGGTATTGCCTGACAGGCCCATCTCGGCATGCCCGGTCCAGTTGGATTGAAACAGCAAGGAGGCGGTGTCGCCCGCATTGGCCTTGTTGATCTTCAACTGATGCCCGCCGCCGTCATGGCTGAGAAGTGTCGCCGGAGACCGCACCGAAAGACGGTTTGTGCTGTCATACCCGGTAGCGATCCCCACGCCGTCCAGATTTTGCGTGGCGACCGGAGGATCGATCCATGCACCGCCGTCCCAGATTCTAATGTGCCCTGTGGTTTCGTCCCATGCGCGCCAGCCCGTGCCGGGCATGATGAAATGCCATGCATTGTCCAGCCACGCAGCCAACATCCCTTCCTGCCCGATCCAGTCCCCTGTTGGTGCTGCGCCCAACGCGTGAACCTCGCCCTGATCCGGCACGGCGGGCGGGGTCGTGGCATTTGTTGAGGCTACGCTCAGTTGCGTGATCAGGTCCAGCTGCCGCAGCGCTTCGTTATGGGTGACATGTTTCTGTGCCTGCGACGGTTGCAGAAATGGCAGTTTCAATCGGGGTGAGTTCTGTGACATGGGCGTCCTCCTGAGGCTGTCGGTCCGACAATTGCATTGCGCGCTACTCTGCCGTGTGGCGCATGAATCCCGTCTGACCGGGCCGGACGCCCGAAAAACCATTTGCTAACCTTCGAGGGCACAAAAAACCGGGGCGTTTAACACCCCGGCCCAAAATTCATAAGCTGATTGGGAAGCAGCCTGTTACTGCGCAGCCTGTCCCGTGGCGACGATGTCGTGCAGATACTGGCTGAGATCTTCGCGCAGGTCATCGCGGGCCAGCGCAAAGGCAACCGTGGCCTGCAGGAAGCCGGATTTGGACCCGCAATCAAAACGCTGACCCTCGAACTTGTAGCCGAAGACCGGCACACCGTTTCCGATGTCTTCGGCAATCGCATCGGTCAGCTGAATTTCGCCACCGCTGCCCTTTTTCATCTGGTTCAGGTTATACAGGACCGACGGGCCCAGAATGTAACGCCCGATGACCGCCAGGTTCGACGGCGCTTCTTCGGGTTTCGGCTTTTCGACCATGCCGCGCGCGCGGACTACCGAACCGATATTCTCGCCCACATCTAGGACGCCGTAAGCGCTTGTCTTGTTGGCTGGAACTTCCATGGCTGCAACCATGTTGCCGCCAGTTTCCTCATAGGCTTCGACCATCTGCTTCAGGCAGGGCTTGTCACCGGCGATAACGTCATCGGGCAGCATAACGGCAAAGGGTTCATCGCCGATCAGGCGCCGGGCACACCAGACCGCGTGACCCAGACCCAGCGCCTTGTGCTGGCGGATATAGGCAATCGCGCCGCTTTCCATATTGGTTGCGTTCAGCGTTTCCAGCAGCTTGTCCTTGCCCTTGGCTTTCAATTCCTGCTCGAGAACCAGATTGTGGTCAAAGTAGTCCTCCAGAGCGGACTTGCCTCGTGACGTTACAAATATGAATTCTTTGATACCGGCAGCGCGCGCCTCGTCGATGGCGTACTGCACCAGCGGGCGATCAACCAAAGTCATGATCTCTTTCGGGACCGACTTTGTTGCTGGCAGGAACCGGGTGCCAAGTCCCGCGACGGGGAAGATCGCCTTTGTGACCTTACGTGCCATTTGACCTCTCAAGTTACTAAAACAATGTATGTCAGAGTGTTTACTAAGCAGACCTCTTATGACCCGTGGCGCGATTATTCAACGTCAACGGGTAACGAAGCCGCGATTTCGCAAGATGGTGCCACCCGGGGGGGCAGAAGTCAAAAAGATGGGGCCACACATGCGGAAGCATCGCGGTTTTCTGCGCTCTTTGCGGCGAAATGAGGCATCCGACCGGTAGCCACCTGAACAGCATTCTAGTGTCCGGTCGCTCATGTTTCTGCAACTTGCCCCGAAGCCGAGTTAAGCGCTTCGGGGCAGGGGGTTTAGGCAGACTTCATGATGGCATCCAGCGGGTCATGCTCGGCCACGAAATGATCAGGTCTTACCTCGCTCAGCTGTGGGACGTAGTCGGTTTCCCCTGCAGCCAACCGGCTGGGCAGAAACCGAAGCGCAGCTTTCGGGTCCATGGGTGAGGGCAGTTCGCCAGGCAGCTTAAGGCGTTGGCGGGTCCGTTCGACATCCGGGTCCGGGATCGGGACTGCTGAGATCAGCGATCTCGTGTAAGGGTGGATCGGGTCGGAACAGATCACCTCTCCGTCACCCAGTTCGACAATCCGGCCCAGATACAGAACCATAATCCGGTTCGAGATTGCCCGCACTACCGACAGATCGTGGCTGATGAAAATCATCGACAGCCCGAATTCTTGCTGCAACTCGCGCAGAAGCTCCACGATCTGCGCCTGAATGGATACATCCAAGGCCGAGACCGCCTCGTCGCAGATGATCAGCTTGGGCTTGTTGATCATGGCCCGCGCGATTCCAACCCGCTGGTTCTGACCGCCGGAAAGCTCATGCGGATAGCGGTTGATCATATTGGCCTTCAGGCCGACACGCTCCATCATCTGCGCGACCATGTCCTTGCGTTCGCGATCAGTCAGGTCCGGGCGGTAGGTTTTCAGTGGTTCGGCAATCGAGGCCGAGATAGTCATCCGCGGATCGAGACTGGCCAGTGGATCCTGAAACACGATTTGAAGGTCTTTGCGGTACTTGTTCAGCTCGGCCCGTTTCAGCCCGACGATCGGATGCCCCAGCCAACTGACATTGCCTGCGCTGGGTTCGATCAGTTGCAAAACTGCACGGGCCAGGGTGGACTTGCCGCAGCCGGATTCGCCCACTACGCCGAGCGTTTCCCCCTTGCGAATGTCAAAGCTGACGCCATCGACGGCCTTCAGCGGCACCTTGTGCCCGAATAGCCCGCCCGAGACGTGGATCGGGAAGTGCACCTTGACGTCATCGACCTTGAGCAGCGGCTCATCGACCTTTTCCAACGCCTTGGGTGCATCACCCGCATCAATGCGCGGCATCGCTTCCAGCAATGTCCGGGTATAGTCATGCTGCGGCGCGCGGAAGATCTCGCGCGTGTCCCCGGCCTCGACAAACTGACCCAGACGCATGACCTGAATGCGGTCGCACATCCGTGCAACAACACCCATGTCATGGGTGATCAATGCAATCGCGGTGCCTTCGTCCTTTTGCAGGCGCTCCATCAGGTCCAGAATGTCGGCCTGAACGGTCACATCCAGCGCTGTGGTCGGTTCATCCGCGATCAACAGCTTGGGATTGCAAAGCATCGACATGGCAATCATGACGCGCTGGCGCATCCCGCCCGACAGCTCGTGCGGATATTGGTTCAACCGCCGTTTTGCCTCGGGGATGCGAACGCGTTCCAACCATTCCAGACATCTTGCCCGCGCGGCTGAACCCTGCAACCCTTCATGCACCTGCAGGACCTCGCGCATTTGCTGGCCGACCCGCAGATGCGGGGTCAGTGCGGTCAGCGGGTCCTGAAAGATCATGCCGACGTCCGAACCACGAATCTTGTTTAGCTTGTTGATGGGCAGGTTCAGGATCTCATTGCCGTTCAGAGTGGCAGAGCCAAGTGCGCGCCCGGCCGGTGGCAACAACCCCATCGCGGCCATGAAAGTCTGGCTTTTGCCCGACCCGCTTTCACCAACGATGCCCAGACATTCCCCGGGACTGATGTCGAAACTGATGCCTTTGACGGCCTCGACCACGCCATCCGGGGTGTCGAACTGGACGCTCAGGTCCTTTACGGAAAACAGACTCATCTCAGCGATCCTTTGGGTCCAGAGCGTCACGCAAACCATCTCCGATGAAGAACATCGTGATGATGATGGCGACGTAGAATGTCAGGGGGAACATCAGTTGCCACAGGGTGCCATAGCCCATCGTGCCCGCACCTTCGGCGATCAGACGACCCAACGAGGTGTAGGGTTCCGAAATGCCCAGCCCCAAGAACGAGATGAAGCTTTCCGTCAGGATCATCTCGGGCACCAGCAGCGAGGCATAGACGATCACAACACCCAGCAGGTTGGGCAGGATGTGGCGATACATGATGGTAAACTCGCTGACCCCGGCGGCGCGCGCGGCCTCGATAAACTCGCGGTTTTTCAGGGTCAGCGTCTGCCCCCGAACAATCCGCGCCATTGTCAGCCAGCCCACCGCACCCAGGGCGATGAATAGCATGAAGAACGACCGCCCCGCGACCACCAGCAGAAGGATGATGATCAGTGTGGCCGGAATGGCCAGTAGGATATCGACGAAACGCATCATCACGCTGTCGGTGCGCCCGCCGATATACCCGGCCGCGATTCCATAGAAGGTGCCAACGATCAGTGCGGTCGCCGCCCCGATCAGCCCCACCAGCAACGAGGTCGTCGTTGCCTGAATGACCCGGCTGTAGAGGTCGCGCCCCAAATCATCGACCCCGAAAAAGTGCCCGGTCTCGACGGATGGCATACCCATGCCCCGTACGTCACCCATGACGTTCCAGTCGATCTCCTCGTTGTTCCACACGGCGAAATACGGGCCGATGATCGTGAACAAAACGATTAACGCCAGAATGAACACACTGGCCATCGCGGCCTTGTTGCGGACAAACCGCATCCGAGCGTCCTGCCAGAGCGAGCGCCCCTGAATGACCGTGTAATCTGTGACATCTTCGGCCAATTGGGCGGCTTTTTGTGATTTTCCAAGCATTGCCAGCCCCTCAGTAGCGGATTTTCGGATCGAACCAGGCATAAGCCAGGTCGGTCAGCAGGTTCACGATGACGGTCAGCGCGCCGTAAAGGATCGTAACCCCCAGCAGCACTGCGTAATCCCGCGACAGGGCCGAGCCGACATAAGCCTGCCCCAGACCGCCGGTCGAGAAATAGATGTCCACGAAAACCGACCCGGTCAGCACATAGACAAAGACCGGTCCCAGATAGGACACGACGGGCAGCAGCGTGGGCTTTAACGCATGTCGCCAGATCACGGTTCTGGTTGGTAGGCCCTTGGCGCGCGCTGTGCGGATGAAGTTCGAGTTCAGTACCTCGAGCATCGACGACCGCGTAATCCGCGCAATCGACCCCATGTAGGAGGTCGCCAGCGCAATCACAGGCATGATCAGGTATTGCCATTGACCACCGTTCCAGCCACCACCAGGCAGCCATCCCAACCAAAGTGTGAAGGTCAGGATCAGGATCGGGCCCATGATGAAGTTCGGCAGTGCCTGCGCAGCGATCCCGAGACCGACGGCGAAATAGTCAATCCAGCTGTTGTGCTTGATTGCTGCGGCGATCCCCAGACCGACACCGATGACGGTCGCAACAAGGAAGGACAACGAGCCATAGGTCAGCGAGATTGGGAAACCTTGCGCGATGATGTCATTCACGTCCCGGTCCTTGAACTTAAAGGACGGGCCGAAGTCGAAATGCACCACGATATTGTACAGATAGTCCCACAGCTGCTTCCACAGCGGCTGGTCCAGCCCGTAGCGCGCCTCGATATTGGCCAGTACCGCCGGCGGCAAAGGCCGCTCTGACGTGAAGGGCCCGCCGGGCGCAAAGTGCATCAGAAAGAAACAGGCGACGATCAACAACAGGATCGTCGGAACGGCAACCAGCAATCGCCGGATGATATAGGCAAGCATTTCATGCCCCCATTATTGGCTTTGCCCCGATGAGAAACTCGGGGCAAAGCGTGTTTTAAGGATGATTATTCGGCGCGTTTGTAGAGGTCTTTGGAATACCAGTTCTGCTCTACGTTTTTGACAGGCCAGTTTCCGACATCGCTGTCCATCATGTAGACGCCAGCGTAGTGATAGATCGGAATAACCGGGGTCTCTTGCGCGATGATCCGTTCAACCTCGGTGTACAGAGGGGCCGGGTCATCTGAGGATTTCGCCTCGGCCAGCAGTTCGTCAACGCGTGCGTTGTTGTACTTGCCGTCGTTGTAACCGGAATCCGATTGAAGCAGATCGAGGAAGGTCGAGGCTTCGTTGTAGTCGCCACACCAGGCGCCGCGGGCCAGATCGAAGTTCTGGTTGCCGCGCTCTTCCAGGAACACTTTCCATTCCATGTTGGCCAGCTCGACCTGAACGCCAAGCTTCTGCTTCCACATCTGGCTGAGGGCCACGGCCACTTTCTTGTGTGCTTCGTCGGTGTTGTAGACCATTTCAAAGCTCAGCGGATTGTCCGGGCCATACCCGGCCTCGGCCAGCAATTCCTTGGCCAACTCGTCGCGCTCGGCCTGAGTCATCGAGGCCATTTCGACGGCGGGGACGGTGAAACCGGCGGTTGCTTCGGGAACGAATGTGTATGCGGGCGGCTCGCCACCTGCCTTGACGTTCTTGGTGATGATGTCGCGGTCTACGGCCAGCGACAGGGCCTGACGAACCTTGGGGTCCTTGAATTCTTCGGGGCCACCTTCGGACAGGTTGAAGGTGTAATAATAGTTACAAAGACGTGGGAAGCTGATGGCTTCTTCGGGGTTCTCTTTCTGCAGGCGGGGGAATTGGCCTGCGGGAACTTCGGTGCGATCCAGCTCACCGGCCAGATAGCGGGTCAGGGCGACGTTTTCGTCGTTGATGACCAGCGCCACGACCTTGTCGATGATGGTGTTGTCGTTATCCCAGTACATCTCGTTGCGCTCACGGACCGAGCGCTCCTGCGGCAGGTGCTCGGTCAGCACATAGGCACCGTTCGAGACGATGTTCTCTGGCTTTGTCCAGGCGTCGCCGAACTCTTCGATGACTTTCTGTGGGGCGGGGAAGGTGGTCGAATGCGTGGTCATCTGCGCGAAATACGGCAGCGGTGCACTCAGCTTGACTTCAAGCGTTTTGTCGTCGATTGCGGTCACGCCCAGCTCATCCACCGGTTTTTCGCCTGCAATGATTTCCGATGCGTTCTCGATCGACATCAGTTCCATGAACCAGGCATAAGGCGAGGACAGAGCGGGATCGACTGCGCGTTTCCAGGCAAAGACAAAATCACTGGCGGTCACCGGGTCTCCGTTGGACCACTTGGCGTCATCGCGCAGGGTAAAGGTGTAAACGTCCTTGGTATCGTTGGTGGTGTAACCAGTGGCAACGCCGGGAATCAGATTTCCGTCTGCGTCCTGGTTCATCAGACCCTCGAACAGGTCGCGGACGATTTCAGCGCCCGTTACGTCTTCGACCACCTGTGGATCGACCGAGCTGTGTTCATCCAGAATGCGATAGGTAAAGGTCTGGTCATCCGCCAGCGCCTCGCCGGTTTCAGGATGGGTACCGGCGGCAAAGGCGGCGCCGGTGATCATGGTCGAGGTCAACAGCCCCGCCAGAGAAGTCCGAATGTACTTGTTCATTTTGTTCTACTCCCATTTTTGGCGGTACGGCGACCGCATCCATTCAGGATGGTCGCTGACCGCTATGTTTGTCCGACCCAGAAAGACCGCCACTGGTTCAAAGAATACTCTGTCAGATCGCAAGGAACACCGCGTCGCAGTCTTTCAGTTTGAAGTCGGGAACGTGTTTGCGAAAGTCGCCTTTCACTGCCGCCGAAGGTGGCACTATTTCAAAAAAGGATAAAGCCTTTGCCTGAAAAATAGGCAACCATAGGTGGATTGTGAATGAAACCCGGGTCGGTTCCGAAATATAATAATGAAACCTCCGCGGTTCTTAACACTTTTGTGAAGGTCGCGATATTCGCTGACCCCCAAGAAAGGCGTTTTGCCGACACGGTGACGTTAGGGACAGTGCGAATCGCTACGGTTTCAGGGCCGCTTTCATACTGGTTTCGGGAAAGCAGGTGGGCGCGCGACCTGTGGTCTGCTGCCAGCGCCCGATTGAACGGCGGGTTTTGAAGCCAGGCAACCCGTCTGCGCCTCCGACATCATGGCCCTGGTGTTCCAGAGCCCTCTGCATGGCGGCTACGTCAGACCGGTACAGAGTGCCGACCTCGCCCCACTGCGCCTTGAAATCCCCGACGCCATATTGAATGCGGTCGCCGACGTGACCGACGAACAGCGCATAGAGATCGCTTTTGTTGTAGTCCTTCAGAACATAGAAATTCGGCGTGACGATGAAGGCAGGGCCATTGCGCCCTGCGGGCATCATCAGGAATCCTTCGCCCGCCAGTTCATGGTTCGGAAACGGTTTGCCCGACACGCGGGTTATGCCCATCGCGGCCCAGTCCTGAATGGGCTTGCCCTGATCCGGCCCTTCCATGGCGCAGGAAACCGAGGGCGGGACGGTCACTTCGAACCCCCAGTCGCGCCCGGAGATCCAGCCGTGTTGGGACAGAAAATTCCCGATTGATGCGATGGTATCCTCGGGTGAGGCCCAGATATCGGATCGCCCGTCACCGTTGCCATCCGCCGCATAGGTCAGAAAGTTCGAGGGCATGAACTGCGGTTGGCCCAAAGCGCCGGCCCAGCTGCTCTTCAATGTGCCGGGCGGGGCGTGCCCGGCTTCGGCAATTTGCAAAGCGGCGATCAGTTCGTCGGTGAAATACGGGGCACGGGTGCTCATGAAGCCCTTGGTGCCCAGCACCTGAAATGCGTTATGACGAATGGGGACCTGACCATATCCGCTTTCGCGGCCCCAGATGGCCAGGATGATGCGGCCGGGCACGCCAGTCTCTGCCTCGACGCGCGTCAGAGCCGCCGCGTGGCGGCGCGCCATCTGTCGACCTGTGGCAGTTGCTCCTTGAACGGAGCCTGCGTTCAAATAGCGCCCGGGCGAGCCGAATTCGGCCTGTTTTTGCTGTTTCGGCGTCTGCGCCGTCTGGCCCGGCGGTACAAGGTCCGGCAGCTTCCAGTTAAGCGTCACCCCGTCAAAGGCCCGCTTCATGGTGTTGCGTGAGACGCCTTTGGCCTTGGCTAGCGGCCAGACTGTGTTTTGCAGCCAAGCTTGGAATTGCCGTTCGACCGCTGCGCGATCCTGCGCGTAAGCACCCGTCGACAGGCACCAGAGACTGAAAGCGATTAATATCCGACGCATCATCAAAATGTCTCGCCCGATCGAGTAGCTTAGTCAACAGTGGTATTCGTGTCGATTGGGTTCGCGTAATGGTCTGGTTGACCAGTTCACGCCTGACACAATTGCCAGTTTCAGAAAAAACCTTGAGAAAATTCCTGACTCTGCCGATAGTTGGCCGAAACGAAGGCGCAAGAGGACAATCAGGCGTGGCGGTACTCAGACCTTCAAAACTCGCAGTGCTGGTTGTGGTCGCTATAGCGGTGGCTTCGGTGCAGACGGCGTGGGCGAGTGGCAGTTTTATGGACCCTCAGGGCCCGATAGCCGCGATTCAGAAAACCCATCTGTTGCGGGCAACCGTTCTGATCATGGTAGCCGTGCTTCCGGTTCTGGTTCTGGTGCCCTTGATTGCCTTACGGTATCGGCGATGCAAAGGAGGTACAGCCGCGTATCGGCCAAAATGGGACTTTTCCGCCAAGCTGGAATTCGTCATGTGGGGCGTGCCTGTGGTGATCGTGGCACTGTTGTCCTTCTACCTTTGGAAAGCGACGCATCGACTGGACCCTTATTCGGCCACTTTCGGCGATACTCCCGCGCTGAACGTGCAAGTCGTCGGTCTCGATTGGAAATGGCTGTTCATTTATCCCGACCTCGGTATTGCAACCGTGGGCGAGTTGGGAATTCCGGTTAAACAGCAGGTGGCGATGACGTTGACCACGGATACGGTCATGCAGTCGTTCATGATCCCGGCTTTGGCTGGTCAGATTTACGCGATGCCCGGAATGACGACAAAGCTTCATCTTGTGGCAGATACGCCTAAGACGATGCAGGGTGAAAACACGCAATATAATGGTCGTGGTTTCACCAAGCAAAAGTTTCTGACCCAGGCAATGCAACCTCAAGATTTCACAGCCTGGGTTGAAAGCGTCCGCGCCAATGGCATCCCGTTGACTCAGGACACGTATCGGACGCTGGCCATGCGCTCGGATCGGGATGAGGTACAGGCGGCATTGGGAACCGCCCTCATGCCGCTCAACGCTTTGTATTTCACTTTGGAGGAGGGCGATCTGTTTCACTCGATCCTGCACCGCTATCACGGTGGTAAACCTCTGTCGGTAGATCAACAGCCAGGAACGGTTGAGTTCGGACAGGAGGCCGCGCAATGACCGACACTGGGTTCTTTGGCCGCCTGAACTGGGACGCGTTTCCTATCGCGGGTCTGATCCAGACGCCCAACACGAATGAGATCGTGGCGAACGCGGCTGCAGGCATCGTGGTTGTGGGTGTCGTTGCGGTGGTCGGATTGCTGACATGGTTCCGCCTGTGGGGGCCGCTGTGGCGCGACTGGCTGACCAGCGCTGACCACAAGAAGATCGGCATCATGTATATTGTCTTTGCTATTGTCATGCTGGCGCGGGGCGTGCTGGAAGGGGTGGTCATGCGCGCCCAGCAAGCGGCTGGACCAGGCCCTGGGTTCCTCGAGGCCGAACATTTTGCCGAGCTGTTCAGCACCCATGGCACAATTATGGTGTTCTTTGTGGCGGTGCCCTTTGTGTTTGGGGTAGCGAACTATCTGGTGCCGCTGATGATCGGCGCGCGCGATGTGGCCTTTCCGGTGATGAACCAGATCAGCCTCGGCCTGACCGTCTCGGCGGGCATGATGCTGATGGTGTCGCTAGTGGTGGGAGAGTTCTCGACCGGAGGCTGGACGGCCTATCCACCCTATACCGGCGCGGCGTTCAATCCCGGGGTTGGGCCGGATTATTGGATCTGGGCCATCGTTGTCTCGGGCATCGGCACCACGCTGACGGGGATCAACTTTGCCGTCACGATCTATAAGCTGCGGGCGCCGGGGATGAAGTTCATGCGGCTGCCGATGTATTGCTGGACGATCATCAGCAGTTCGATCCTGATCATCTTTGCCATGCCGCCACTTGGTGTGGCGGCGCTGATGCTGGCAGCAGATCGATATCTGGATTTTCACTTTTTCACCAATGACCTTGGCGGCAACATGATGAACTACGCCAACCTGTTCTGGCTGTTCGGCCACCCGGAGGTCTATCTGTTGGTTCTGCCCGCCTATGGCATCTACTCCGAAGTCTTCGCCACCTTTTCTGCCAAGCGGCTCTACGGATATAACTCGCTGGTCATTGCCACAATGTGTATTGCGGTTTTGTCCTTTACCGTTTGGCTGCACCACTTCTTCACCATGGGCCAAAGCGCATTGATCAATGCGGTGTTTGGTGTGGCGACGATGTTGATCGCTATTCCGACCGGGGTGAAGGTTTATGACTGGATGGCCACTCTGTATCGGGGCCGCATCCGGTTTTCCGTCCCAATGCTTTATGGCCTGGCCTTCCTGATGCTGTTTGTCATCGGCGGTTTGTCGGGCGTGATCCTAGCCAATCCCACAGTTGACTATCAGGTTCACAACACTTTGTTCCTGGTGGCGCATTTTCACAACGCGCTGCTGCCGGGGGTACTGTTTGGCTTGCTGGCGGCCTATAACTACTGGTTCCCCAAGGCCTTCGGGTTCCGCCTGAACGAGTTTTGGGGCCGGGTTTCGGTCGTGTGCTGGACGGTCGGATTCCTGCTGACTTTCATGCCGCTCTATTTCGTGGGTCTGATGGGGATGCCGCGCCGGTCCTTCAGTTACAGCGACGCCTCGTTCCACCCCTACATGCTCGTCGCGATTGTCGGTGCTTTGATTATCACCTGCGGGCTGCTGTCCATCCTTGTCCAACTGTGGGTCAGCATACGGGATCGCGAGAAAACCCGCGCCCCTGTTGGCGACCCATGGGACGGGCGCACGCTGGAATGGTCGATCCCGTCACCGCCGCCGCCATATAACTTTGCCATCATCCCACAGGTGACCGACCGCGATAACTTCGCCGCGGCCAAGGAGCGGGGCGAGGCCTACCCCAGTCCCGACGCCTATGAGGACATCTCGATGCCGCGCAATACCGCGATCGGGTTTACCTTATGTGTACTCAGCGGTGTCTGGATGTTCGCGCTGGTCTGGTGGATCTGGTGGCTGGCGGCCTTGATGGCGGTTCTGATGCTTGCGGCCTTGATTGCCTGGACCTTCAATACCGACTTTGAAGAGGTCATCCCTGCCGAAGAGGTGCGTAAACAGCACGAAGCCTGGCTCGATCTGGTGCGCAACTCCAAACCTGTAGACCGCGACCATGAAACAGCTCCGGAGAACCGCGGCCTTGCCCGCCCCGATCTGGAGGTCGCGACATGAAGCGAGCGCCCACCCACAGCTATCCCGGCCTGAACCTAGGGCGGCGCCATGAAAGTGCCCACCAGGCCACCGAGGTCGTCACCTTCGGATTCTGGGTCTTTCTGATGAGTGACCTGGTCTATTTCGGCCTGATGTTCGCGATCTACATCACCATGATCGACGCGCAGGCAGGCGGGCCGGGTCCGCATGAGCTGTTTGATCTGTACAGCATCTTTGCCCAGACGCTGATCTTGCTGACCAGCAGCCTGACCGTGGGACTGGCGATGCTGGCGTTGAAGTATAACTTGCCAAGATGGCGGATCGTATTCTGGTTCTGCGTGACACTGGTCCTGGGCCTCAGCTTTCTGGTGCTGGAAATCCGTGACTTCATGGCCATGGCTGAAAAGGGCGGCATCCCTCAGCGCAGCGGGTTCCTGTCCGCGTTTTATGGATTGGTGCCGCTGCACGGGTTGCACGTCGCTGCAGGCTGTTTGTGGCTGATCGTGCTGGGAATCCAGTTGCGGCTGTTTGGTCTGACCGACTTGTTGATGTCGCGCGTGGTGCGGCTGGCGCTGTTCTGGCACTTCCTGGACCTGATCTGGATCGGCATCATCACCATCGTTTATTTCGGAGGGCTGACCTATGGATAAGCGTAGCGAGATGCACCGGCGCGAGCGTCGGCGGTATGTCATCGGTTATGGCGGCTCGCTTTTGCTAACGGCGGCGGTGTTTTTGATCGCCTACAAATACGGCATTGAAACCAAGGGGGTTTACCTCTCGATCGCATTACTGGGGCTGGCACAACTGATTGTGCAACTGGTCTATTTCCTGCATATCGACCGCCGCCGCAGCAGCCGCGAAGACCTTGATCTGATCCTGTTTTCCACACTGGTTCTGCTGATCATCATCCTTGGGACCGTCTGGATCATGGGCAATCTGGCGGTGCGGATGCACACCTATCCGATGTAACGACCTGCAAGAGATCTAACGCATGAAACCCGTCAAAATTGCCGCTGTCGCAGCCATGTTGATCGCCATCGCCGCCGGGCTGTTTTTGTATTGGCGTCACGAGGAAAAGTATCCCTCGACCAAGGACGCTTATGTGGGCGCGAATATCATCAAC
Organism: Ruegeria sp. AD11(2025); assembly: GCF_056542405.1. Classification (NCBI taxonomy): domain Bacteria; kingdom Pseudomonadati; phylum Pseudomonadota; class Alphaproteobacteria; order Rhodobacterales; family Roseobacteraceae; genus Ruegeria; species Ruegeria sp. AD11(2025). The sequence continues at coordinate 20,673 of NZ_JBQFZU010000019.1, forward strand.
GTGGCGGCGCAAGTGACCGGGCAAGTCGCCGAGGTACCCATCACCGACAACCAGCCGATCAAGGCGGGTGACTTGCTGTTCACGATCGACGACACCCAGTTCAAGGCGTCGGTAGATCAGGCGCAGGCTGATCTGGACAGTTCGCTTCAACAGGCCCAATCCTATTCCAATCAGATCACCGCGGCTGAGGCGGCGGTTCAGTCCTCTCAATCGGCCTTCAACACCGCCAAGAACAATTTTGAACGGTCCAAGGCGCTGTTTTCGGACGGCGATCTGGCGCAGGTTTCACTGGATCAGGCGACAACAGCGTTTGCCGAGGCCTCGGCCCGTCTGACCACAAGCCGATCCGAACTGTTGGCGCTGCAAAGCGGGCTCGCCGCGAAGCAGGACGAAGTTTTGTCTGCACGAGCGCAGCTTGAAATCGCACAGGCCGACCTGAACTGGACCAAGATTTACGCCACAGCAGATGGCTGGATCGCCAACCTGACCCTTCGTCCGGGATCGGCCGTTTCGGCCAATGCGCCGCAGTTTTCCATCGTCGAATCCTCAGAATGGTGGGTGGATGCAAATTTCAAGGAAACCGCGCTGCCACGTATACGTCCGGGTCAACCCGTTACAGTTAAGGTTGATATGCTGCCGGGGGTGACGCTGACCGGCAAAGTGGCCTCGATCGGACGCGGGTCGGGGGACACGTTCTCGCTTTTGCCGTCCGAAAACTCCAGCGGGAACTGGGTTAAGGTGACCCGCCGGTTCCCGGTGCGCGTGGAGCTTGATCCGACCGATGTGCCGTTGCGTGTGGGCGGCAGCAGCAAAGTGACAGTGGACACCACAACGGATCAGTCTGGAAAATGAACGGTCTGGCGGCCAGCCGCGTCAATCCGGTGATTGTTATCGCCGTTGTGCTCAGCGCCATACTCGAGGTGTTGGACAGCACTATCGTCAACGTCGCACTGCCGCATATACAGGCCGCGTTCGGGGCTACGACCGATCAGGCGACGTGGATTCTGACCAGCTATATCGTTTCGGCTGTCGTCGTCATGCCTCTGACCGGCTTTGTCGCGCGCAGGGTTGGTCGTCGTCGGCTGATCCTGACGGCCATCACAGGCTTTACCACGATGTCTATCATGTGCGGCCTGTCCTGGAGCCTTGAGACCATCGTCTTCTTTCGCCTCGCGCAAGGCATGTTCGGCGCGTTTCTGATTCCGCTGTCTCAGTCCATCCTGTTTGATGCTTTCCCGCGTGAAAAACGCGGGCAGGCGATGGCTGTTTTTGGGCTAGGCGTCGTGGTGGCACCCGTGCTGGGGCCGACAGTCGGGGCACTTCTGACCGAGTATTTCTCGTGGCGGATGGTCTTTTTTGTCAACCTCCCGGTGGCGGCGATGGCATTGCTGCTGCTGGCGGGTGAGTTGCCTGAGGACGAAACCGAAGAGGTGCGGATCGATTGGGCAGGCCTTGCCCTTCTGGCAATTGGCATCGGGTGTCTGCAGTTCATCCTCGATCAGGGAGAGACCAAGGATTGGCTGTCATCAAGAGTCATTCAGGTGGCGCTGATCGCATCGGTTCTGGGTGCATTGGGGTTCGTCGTTCACGCACTGACAACCAAACGGCCGGTTGTTGATCTGCGGTTTTTTGCAGATCGCAACTTTGCCCTGTGCAATCTGGTTATCGCTGGTTTTGCCATCTCGCTGTTTGGCGGCATTGCGATCTTGCCGACCTTTGTGCAGAACCTGCTGGATTATCCCGTTATCGCCTCAGGGCATTTGTTCATCCCGCGCGGTATAACGGCAGGGTTATCGATGGTTGTGACGGGCGCAGTGCTTGTGTCGCGGTTTGATCCGCGCTTTCTGGCCGGGTTGGGGATGCTTTTGACGGCCGTCAGCAATTTCATGATGGGCGCGCTGAACATGAATGCAGGGTTCTGGGAACTGGCCTGGCCGGGGGCCGTCAGTGGGTTGGGCATGGGGTTGGTTTTTGTTCCGATGTCGATTCTGGCCTTTGAAAGCATCTCGAAGTCCCGGCAGGACGAAGCTTCGGGCTTGTTCAACGTGACGCGTCAGTTGGGTTCATCGGTCGGGATTTCTCTGGTCGGCACTTGGGTGGTGCGTGGGTTGCAGACGAACACGGCTGTGCTGAGCCAGAACGTGACGCCCTACAACCCGGCAGCGCAGGCCTATTTGCAGCCGCTTGGTCTGACGCCCGAAAGTCCCGAAGGGGCTGCCATTCTGGGACAGGTGATCAGCCAGCAGGCCGAGCTGATTTCCTATCTGACCGTGTTCAACAATCTTGGTTTGCTGGCCTTGGCGACGATACCGCTGCTGTTTTTCTGTAAAGCACCGAAACCTGGCACTCAGGCTGCCGTTCCCGCGCATTAGCGCGTCAGTACCAGACCCAGCCACAGGGCAAACCAGCACAGGGCGAGGCTCAGCAGAATATTTCCTGCACCCAGCACAATTGTCCGTTCCCTCCGCAGTTCCAGTGATTGATAAGCAAAGCTGGAAAATGTGGTGAAACCACCGCAGAAGCCGAAAACCAGCCGTCTTTCTTCTTCGCCCAGATCGACCGGCCCGCCGAGGTATCCGATCCAAAGACCCAATAGCAGGCTGCCTAAGACGTTCACGATCAGGGTTGCAAGGGGCAGGTCATGATGGACCCGCAAGGCGATCCAGTGCCGCAGTACCGCGCCCAGTCCGCCCCCCAGCCCGAACATGGCGTGAAGGTAAAGCGCGCTCATCCTGCGGACCTCGGGCTGTGAAGCCGTCGTCCGATGGCCTCGCCCAGAATGGCAGCGGCAAGGCCGACGGCAATTTCAAGCGAGGCGGCCGAAATTGCATTCCAAATTTGCGTTTCAGCCATTCGTTCCAGTTCGGCCACGAAGGAGGAAAACGTCGACAACCCGCCGCAGAACCCCACCGCGCCCAAATGCAGCACATGCGCGTGGACCCGGTTCCGAACCGCATAGAGCCAGCCAAGAACGAAACAGGCCACGACATTGATGCCGAAAGTCGCGGTCAATAACGGTGCGCCAGGGATCTGGGCCGAGAAAGCCTCGCGCAGCAGCGACCCCGCAGCGCCGCCCACGAAGACGGCGATGAACATGATTGCCGTGGTCCGGATGGCGGGTCGGGTTTGTGTCACGGCCGGTTATCCTGCCCAAGTTAATCTCTGTTTTGGCATACCTATTGCTGCAAGGGTGATCAACTGTGGCCAACCCCTCTGCCTGCCTCACAAAACCGCCCGATCGCGTGAGGCTGGGTACAATCGCTTGCAATCAAACGCCGATTTGATCCACGGTTGTTACAACGTTGATTTGGCGGCACCTTAGGAGAGCACGAAATGGTTGTACGCAGACTTTACTATTTTCTTAGTTACGTGTGCCTGCCTCTGACCTTGCTGTGGGGTTTTTTTTGGCCGCCAGCGCATTGGTTGCTCATCATCCTGATCCCCTATGCCGTGGTTGGCCTGTATGACATGCTAACCACCAAGCACAATGTGCTTAACAATTACCCGGTTCTGGGCCATTTCCGGTACATGCTGGAATTCGTCAGCCCCGAAATCCGGCAGTATTTCGTGGAGACCAACGAAAGCGGTCGCCCCTACAACCGGATCGTTCGCAGCCTGATCTATTCGCGCGCCAAAGGGCAGGTCGACACTCAGGCCTTTGGCACCCAATACGATATCCTTTCCGTGGGCTATCAACGGGCCAATCACTCGCTTGCCCCCAAGGAGGTTCCGGAAAGCGAAGAGAGGATTATTCTGGGTGGCCCGCAATGCAGCCAACCCTACAGTGCGTCTCGTCTGAACGTGTCGGCCATGAGCTTTGGTGCGCTCAGCGCAAATGCGATCCGGGCTTTGAATGGCGGGGCCAAAGACGGTTCTTTCGCACATAACACAGGTGAGGGCGGCCTGTCCCCGCATCATCTGGCCGAAGGGGGCGATATCATCTGGCAGATTGGCACAGGATATTTCGGATGCCGCACGCCTGAAGGGGGGTTCGACAAGGACCTGTTCGCCGAAAAGGCAAAGAAGGATGTGGTCAAGGCGATTGAGATCAAATTGTCCCAAGGCGCGAAACCCTCCCACGGTGGGGTGCTGCCTGCGGCCAAAGTAGATAAAGAAATCGCGGAAATCCGCGGCGTGCCCGAGCATCAGGACGTTATTTCTCCGCCCATCCACTCGGCCTTTGAAGGTCCAACCGGCCTGTTGCATTTCGTGCAGCACCTGAGAGAGATGTCGGACGGTAAGCCCATTGGGTTCAAGCTGTGTATCGGTAGGCCGTCCGAGTTCATGGCAATCTGCAAGGCGATGCTGGAAACCGGTATCCTGCCCGATTTCATCACCATCGACGGGGCTGAAGGGGGCACCGGTGCAGCCCCGGTTGAATTCACCAACCGACTCGGCATGCCGCTGAACGAGGCGTTGATTTTCGTCAACAACTGCCTGCGTGGTGTAGGGTTGCGCGACAAGATCCGGATCATTTGTTCGGGCAAGGTCGCCACCGGCTATGACATGGTTGAGAAATTCGCTCTTGGTGCGGATATGTGCAATGCGGCGCGGGCGATGATGTTTGCGGTGGGCTGTATTCAGGCGTTGCACTGCAACACCAACCGCTGCCCTTCGGGCGTGGCGACGCAGGACCCGATCCGTGGGCGGGCTGTGCATGTGCCGCAAAAACGCAAACGGGTGCATCGCTTTCACGACGCCACGTTGGAGAGTTTTCGAGAGCTTCTGGGTGCGATGGGTAAGGAAAAGGTCTCGGAGTTGCGCCCGGACGATATCCGCCGCCGTACGGCGGATGAAAGGGAATGGACCTACGCCGAACTGTACACGTTCATTGACGAAGGGGTCTTGCTGACAGATTCGATCCCGGATGAGTTTGCAACGGATTGGAAAATAGCCTCGGCGGATCATTTCTGATTATTTTTTGCCCGGCCGCCAAGGATTGACCTTTTTGATCCGTCTTACCCATCGTGATGCGCATGACAACTTCGGACGAGGATTTGGCCAAAGCCGCAACAAAAGGGGACGCTGACGCGTTTGCTGCCCTGTTGGCGCGGCATTACGACCGGATTTTTCGCCTGTCCTTTCGCCTTGCCGGGCGTGCCGATCAGGCAGAGGATCTGACGCAGGATATCTGCGCGGCCCTGCCCGCCAAGATTGCCGGATTCCGTGCACAGGCCAAATTTACCACCTGGCTTTACAGGGTCGTCGTGAACGCCGCCGAGGACGCGCGTCGCCGTCAGGCCAGCCACAGTCGTGCTGCTGCAGGGTGGGGCGATGTCGAACAGATGCGCCGGGCCGAGGCTGCGGAAACCGCCGAAGCCGTCGATTGGCTGCAGCGGGCCATGCGATCGCTGCCGCAGGACCTGCAGGATACGCTGGCCCTGACGCTGGAAGATGAGATGACCCATGCCGAAGCCGCCGAAGTGCTGGGCGTGTCCGAGGGCACTGTGTCCTGGCGCATGTCGGACATCCGCAAGCGCCTGCGAGCACTGCGGCAAGAGGAGCTGGCTCAATGACAGATGATCTAGAAAACCTCAAAACGCTGATGCATGCCGCTACGCCCGCGCCGGACGCGCGGCGGCGGGCGGAAAATATGGAACAGGCGAAAAAAACTTTTGCCCGCGCCCAAGGATCGCGCGACGCCATGCGTCCGACTGTCAAGCGAGGCCTGATGGCCCGCGTGACAGAAGGAGCGAAATCCATGTTGAATGCCCTCTCGCATCGCGGTGCTTTGACCGCGACAACCGCCGTCGCCGCTGTGGCTCTGATTGTGATCCTGCCGCAGACACGGGATTATGTGGTGAACCCGACTTCTTGGACCGAAAGCCGCCGGGCCGAGGCGCCGGTTCAAACGGCGGAAGCGGATCAGGAAGTAGCGGTCGAAAGCGATCTTTTGCAGGACGGCCTGGCGGAACCAGTTTTTGATACGCCAGCGGTGATTGATGAAGCTACTCCGGCACTACCGCTTCCCCAAGACTTAAACAAACGGAAAGCGAATGGTTTGGGTGCCACCGCAGAGTCTATGGCGAGTGCGGGATTGTTCGGCGGCACAACGTCAATTGCGCCTTCGCCTGTTCAGGATGATCGTTATGTAGCCCCCGAACAGAATACCGAAGTTTTCGCCAATGCCGATACCAACCCGCTGAAAGTCACGGCGGAAGACCCGGTGTCGACCTTCTCGATTGACGTTGATACGGCCTCTTACTCGATTGTCCGGTCGTCGCTGATGCACGGCCAGTTGCCGCAGAAAGATGCGGTGCGGGTGGAAGAGATGGTGAACTACTTCCCGTACAACTACCCCGCGCCCGAAGGAGACGCGCCGTTCCGGCCGACCATAACCGTTTCACCAACGCCTTGGAACAACGGTACACAACTGGTCCATATTGGCATTCAGGGCGCGCTTCCGCAGATTGAGAACCGCCCGCCGCTGAACTTGGTCTTTTTGATCGACACCTCCGGGTCGATGCACAACGCGAACAAACTGCCGTTGCTGAAACAATCCTTCCGGCTGTTGCTGTCGGAACTGCGGCCCGAGGATCAGGTTTCGATCGTCACCTATGCGGGCAGCGCCGGACAGGTGTTGGAGCCGACGGCGGCGTCGGAGAAAAACCAAATCCTGTCAGCGCTGGATCAGTTGGAGGCGGGTGGCTCGACGGCTGGACAGGCCGGGTTGCAACAAGCCTATCAGGTGGCGGAAGGCATGGCTGAAGATGGTGAAGTAACCCGCGTCGTTCTGGCCACCGATGGGGATTTCAATGTCGGCTTGTCGGACCCCGAGGCCCTGAAGGATTTTATTGCCCGTAAACGCGACAGTGGCACCTTTCTGGGTGTTCTGGGTTTTGGTCGCGGCAATCTGGACGACGCGACCATGCAGGCTCTGGCGCAGAACGGCAACGGGCAGGCGGCTTATATCGATACACTGGGTGAGGCGCGTAAAGTGCTGGTAGATCAGTTGACCGGAGTCCTGTTTCCGATTGCCAATGACGTCAAGATTCAGGTCGAATTTAATCCCGCGCAAATCGCCGAGTATCGCCTGATCGGATACGAAACCCGTGCCCTGCGGCGCGAAGATTTTTCCAACGACAAGGTGGATGCGGGGGATATCGGCGCTGGCCATACCGTGACCGCGATCTACGAGGTAACGCCCGTCGGCTCGGATGCAATCCGAAATGGTCCGTTGCGCTATGCCGAACAACCGGCAGCCGATGGGACCGACGAAATCGGGTTCTTCAAGATGCGTTACAAACAGCCCGGTGCGACCGAAAGCCAGTTGATTGAGGAACCCATCCTGTCGGGGCAGGGACAGGCGTCCGGGGATGTCCGGTTCTCATATGCCATCGCGGGTTTTGGCCAGCTGCTGCGTGGCGGGGAGTATCTGGGTGGTTGGTCTTACGAGGATGCGATCGCGCTGGCTAATGGAGCCAAAGGTCAAGATCCGTTCGGCTATCGGGCCGAGGCCGTTACCCTGATGCGCCTGGCCGAAACGCTGGTGCAATAACACTAGCCACGGGGCGCTGGCGTCCGTCAGCGCCCCGTTCGCCGGACCCTAGAATTGTCGTGGAGTGTTGGCGGTGTGGGTGTTGATTCTACGCACGCTCCATTCCACTGCATCCCGCATGGTTTTGCCCAGAGCCTCATCAAAAGCCTTAACCAGATCCGGTGTCTGATCGCTGGCCGCGATCACGTATTCCTGAAACGAGTTCGAGGCGATTATCTTGTCTTCAAACTCGTCAATGATCTTAATGTTGATACGCACTTCCACCCTGATGGTTTGGTTGCCGTTAGCATCGCTGATTACTATTCCTTGAAATTCCCGCAGGTCAGGCACGATGACGTAATCCGCACGCAGTCCGACAGTTGATCGGCCAACTGCAGCGACTTTGCCGCTGTTTTCATAGCTTTCGACCAGCAGCGCCTGAACGATCAGCGGGGCCCGATCCACCCAGCGTGCGCGCGGCAGGTACTGAACCTGCAACGGCGTGGGTTGGATAGCGATCTGGTCGGTGTTGACTGCTGCGGTGGCGGTTGGCTCCTGTACAACAATCTGCCTTTGAATGCGCGGCAGCGAGGCAGAAAACGTGCTTTTAGGCGTCAGCAGGTACAGGTCGTTTGGTTTGGAGGCTTGCCGGAGCGTCTCCAAACCTGTGCACCCCCCCAGCGACACAAGGGCAAAAACCACAATAAAAAGCCTGATCATTGACGAAACTCCGATGCCTGGGTTCCAAGTAGGAAGCGCGCTGGATCACGCTCGACCTTGTCCACCAGCCGGTCCAGGCTGATGACCAGTCGCTGTGATTCTTCTACAAAACGCGTGAACTGCGGCAGACCAACCCGCAGAAAGTCCGACAGCTGGCGGCGGTTGGCCTGCACGATTCCGTCAATGGTGCCCAAAAGCTCTGAGGCGGATTGGGAAGCGCTCAGGATATCGTTCGAGATATCGTCCAGCCGTTCGGTGACGTTTTTCACGGTCGAGGACACTTCGTTCGCAGCCGTGCGGATGTCGTTCATCACCGTGCCGATATCTTCGTTTATTACCTCGTTGGCCGAGTCGAATGCGCGTTCTGCCGAGGTCAGAGTACCTTTTGCGGTCTCCATCGCACCGGTAATTGAACCCAGTGTCTTGTTGGCGTTCAGGAAGGTTTCCGAGATCGTTTCCAGGGCCACGTCAGCCTCACCCGACAGGCCGTTCAGGTTTTCGGCCAAAGTCGTCACCCGTTCGATCAGCGGGCGGATATCCTGCTGAATGACACGGTCGGCAGTTTGGATAGTGGTCTTGGCGCTGTCCAAAGCCGCTGTGGCCGTTTCCGAGGCCGTTTTCACGCTGTTCAGTGTATCTGTGCCCGCCGTCAGAGTGCTTTCGGCAGTGTCGGCCAACTCGTCCAGCCGATCTGTAAAATCGCCAAGCTTCTTGGCCGCGCCGCCCAGATCCGATGACAGGTTCTCGAAATCTGTAAGGGTCTTGTTCAGTTTGCCCGACGCCGAAGCGACGTTGTCCAGAATGTCACTGACCGATTTGCGGTTTTTGTCATCGACCACGGCATTGAGGTTTTCAAGTAGGGTGACGGCCTCGTCCAGAACCTTGGGTGCGCCTTCGAACAAGGACTGGATTGCGCTGCGCTTGCTTTTAATCACGCTGTTTTCCGGCAATTTGGTGCCGGTGGATGACCCTCCGGTCAGTTCTACATAGCTGACACCCGTCACGCCCAGAGATTGCAGTTGTGCGATTGTATCCTCGGTCACAGGGATATCAGCGTCGACCTCGAGTTTGACCCGCACTTTTGACGGATCCGTGTCGTCCAGTTGCAGAGAGATCACCTGCCCGACCGGTAGTCCGTTGTAGCTGACGCCACCTGCAGCCGACAGGCCCGAGACATTGTCGAACAGCACGTCATAATAGGCGTATTGCCGCGATACCTCGAATTTCGCAAGCCACAGGAAAAAGCCAAATGCGCCCAGAATACCCGCAAGGGTGAAGGCGCCGATCAGGATATAGTTCGCTCGGGTTTCCATGGCCTCTACCTGTCCTACCCCTTCTCTTGCGCCGCGCGCGCCCGGGGGCCGGTGAAGTATTCCTGCACCCAAGGATGATCGACTTTGGTCATATCTTCAATCGGTCCTTCAACCAGAACGCGTTTTTCCGCAAGAACCGCGATGCGGTCACAAATCGCGTAAAGGCTGTCCAGATCATGAGTGACCATGAAAACGGTTAATCCCAGGGCGTGCTGCAATTCACCGATCAACTCGTCATAGGCCGCAGCCCCAATCGGGTCCAACCCGGCAGTGGGTTCGTCCAGAAAAACGATCTCGGGGTCCAGCGCCAAAGCGCGGGCCAGGGCTGCGCGTTTGCGCATACCGCCGGAAAGCTCCGAAGGAAATTTGCCACAGCTCAGTTGGGGCAGGCCAACAAGGCTGATCTTCAGGCTGCCCAAGGCCTGCATTAGCTTTTCGCTGATCCCGGTATGCTCGCGCAGCGGCGCCATGACGTTCTGCAAAACGGTCAGCGAGGAAAACAGCGCGCCGTCCTGAAAGGCAACACCCCAGCGTTTTTCAATGCGTCGACGCTCCTCTTCGGGGCCGTTCAGCACATCGACGCCCAGCACCTCGATACTGCCGGCAGCAGGTTTGTTCAGCCCGACAATCGTCCGCAGCAACACCGATTTACCGGTGCCCGACCCGCCGACGATACCCAGCACCTCGCCGCGCCAGACATCTAGGTTGAGGTTCTGATGCACCACCTGTGGCCCGAACCGATTGGTCAGGTTGCGGACGCGGATCACCGCCTCACGCTGGGCGTTGGTGTCCGAGGTCTGTTCCAGCACGGTCCCGTCCATGTCAGACGTCCAGCACCGAGAAAAAGATCGAGAACAGTGCGTCTAACGCGATGACCAAGAAGATGGCTTGAACCACCGAGGCGGTTGTTCTCTGGCCGACGCTCTGGGCCGATCCCTTGACCTGCATCGCCTGCCAGCAGGCGATAACGCCGATTACCAGCGCAAAGAACGGGGCCTTGATCATGCCGATGGCAAAGTGCCAGATGCCTGTGCTTTCCTTCAAACGGGTCACGAACATGCCGGGGCTGATGTCAAGATCGATCCAGCTCATCAAGCCGCCACCCAAAAGGGCAGCCATATCGGCAATAAAACCAAGGATCGGCAGCATGATCAGCAGGGCAACGACCCGCGGGATCACCAGCACTTCGATCGGGTCCAGACCCAGCGTGCGCATGGCGTCGATCTCTTCCTGCACCTTCATCGAGCCGATCGACGCGGTGAAGGCCGACCCGGACCGGCCTGCAACGATGATGGCCGTCAGCAGAATGCCCAGTTCACGCAGCACCGAGATCGAGATCAGTTCGACAACAAAAATCTCGGCCCCGAATTGTTTCAGCTGGGTGGCGCCCTGAAATGCCAGCACAACGCCGATCAGAAACCCCATCAGGGCCACAATCGGGATCGCCTTGAACCCGACTTCTTCCATCTGCGACACCAGCGCCGCCCGACGCAGCCGCCATGGCATGAAAATGGTGCGGACAAGGCGATGCAGCGTCAGTCCCAGGAAACTAAGCATCGAGAGCGTGTCTTTCCATGCACCGACCGTGCGCTCACCAATGCTTGCGACCCAATCAACAAAGCTACCGTGTTCGGCCTCGATACCCGGATCGTCGGGTATGTTTTTTGCTACGGTATCAAGTAGCGCGGAATGCGCGGGGCTTAGCCCTTCATACTTGACCTCGGCCCCAACGGTGCGCACCCGGTGCGCCAGGTCGGCAATCAGCCAAGCCCCACCTGTATCAAGAGCCTCGACCATGGACAGGTCAAAGGTGACCTTGCCAACCTGCGGCCTAATCGCCGCGAACGCCTTTTCCACCTTTTCCAGAGATTGGGTCAGCATTTCGCCCGAAATACGCAAGCAGACGCCGTCGGCGTCGTGATCCGAATGTATCATGGGCTGCGTCATGGCGATATGTGATGTGAAACCGCGTTGTCCTGCAACGGATTTTTGCGCCTCACCGGGATTTGTCGCCGCACAATAGCAGTAGTGTGACAGTTTCGGATCGACCGGGCCTCGGCGCGACTGATCGCATATATCAAGCCTGCTTTTCGTTTAAGTTGAGTTTTTTATGCCTGATCAAAACCCCGCATCAGGAAGTGGTTGCCCGAACGGGGGAACCGCGACAAAGATCACACCTGAAATGCTTCGGTGGAATCAGGTTAGGTCACATGCACAAACCCGGAAAAGTCCTGTTCATCATCATTGACCAGTTGCGGGCAGATTGTTTGAACGGAACCCTTGCGGCCCATGTCGATCTGCCGAACCTGCGCGCGTTCATGAATGAGGCCGTAACCTTTGACCGGCACTTTTCGGTGACCAACCCCTGCGGCCCGTCGCGCGCCTCGATCCTGACCGGTCAATACGCAATGAACCACAGGTCAATTCGCAACGGCACTCCCCTTCGGCACGATACGCCAAGCATCGCGAGCGAGATGCGTAAGGCCGGATACCTGCCCATGCTGTTCGGCTATACTGATACCTCTGCCGATCCGCGAGCCTTCGATCCGGGCGACCCGATCCTGAAGTCCTATGAAAACCCTATGGCAGGATTTCACGAAGTCATCGAAATGCGGTTGGAGGAGTCCTATCCCTGGCAGTCGTACCTGATGCAGAAGGGGTACGAGTTCGAGAAATACTGGGATGTCTACAAGCCGGTTTCTCCAAACGGTGGTGCGCCGCGCCTGAACGATCCTGCCCTATATCGGGCCGAAGACAGCGACACAGCCTTTCTGACCGATGCGTTCCTGAGCAACATGGCGCCGTTCAAGGATCAGAACTGGTTCGCTCATCTGACCTATATCCGGCCACATCCGCCTCTGGTCGCGCCGTCCCCATACAATGATATGTACGATCCAGGGTCTTTGCCCCTGCCGACCGGGTTTGCAAATGTGGCCGACGAAAGCGCGATGCATCCTTTCTTTGGTCCCGCGATAGAGAAGCAATCAGCGAAAGACTTCGTCGAAGGGTTTGATACCCTGGACCCGACGCCCGAAAACGCGCGGATGTTGCGCTCGGTCTATCTGGGGCTGGCGACCGAGGTGGATTATCATGTTGGCCGTGTCATCCAATTCCTTAAGGACACCGGTCAATATGACGACACCCTTGTCGTGATCACCGCCGACCACGGAGAGATGCTGGGCGATCGCCACACCTGGGGCAAGATGACGGTTTATGACGCGGCCTATCACACGCCGCTATTCATCCGGATGCCTGGCAATCAGGATCAGGCGGGAACCGTGGTGACCGCGCCGACAGAGTCCATCGACATTACACCGACGATACTCGACTGGGCGGGACTGTCGATTCCGAACGCAATGGATGGGCGGTCCCTGATGCCTTTGCTGCAAGGAGAGGTCCCGGAGGATTGGCGCAGCTATTCGTTTAGCGAACTGGATTTCTCGGCCCCCGAAAAACCGAGCTTGTGGCAACAGCAGCTGGGTACCAGTAACAGCGACTCGTGTCTGGGCATCTTGCGGGATGAGCGGTTTACGCTGGTCGAGTTCGCCGCGGATTTGCCGCCGCTCCTGTTCGATCATCAGGGCAAAGGCGAAATGGAGAACGTTGCGAAAAACCCCGACTATGCCACGGACCTGGCGCGCCTGGGTCGGATGATGCTGCGGCATCGGATGCGTAACATGGATCACACGCTGTCCCTATGTTCCCTGACCTCGGACGGGGCGAAGACCAAACCGCGATATTGACCCAATCTGTCGCGTCCGTCCCCCCTACACCTGTGACAAATCCAATGTTACGCATGTCTTGAGGGGAGGGCGAATTTGGACATTACCGAACAGCACGTAAAAGAGATGACGACCGCCGGTCTGAACCTGATCGGGCAGGCGCTGTCGATCTACGACAGCCAGTTGCGGCTGGTTGTCAGTAACCGACCGTTTCAGGTGATGTTCGATTTGCCGGATGAACTGGTCCGACCCGGGGCGCAGTTCCGGGACACGATCCGCTATCTGGCAGCGCGTGGCGAATACGGCACGGATGCAGACGTCGAAGCCGCCGTGGAATTGCGGGTCCAACAGGCGCTGACCTTTGAGCCGCACTACATGGAACGTGTTCGGGCCGACGGGCGGGTGATTTCGGTCGAAGGAGCGCCGCTGCCCAAAGGCGGTTGGGTTTCGGTCTACACCGATATCACCAACACCAAACAAGCCGAGGCCCTGTTGCGGGCCCGGTCCGAGGAATTGTCGGGCCAGTTGCTGGACAGGGCCGAAGAGCTTTCTGCGACCAACCGAAAACTCGCCGCCACCAACGCCGCGCTGGAAGAGGCCAAGCGCCAGCTGACCGAGATCGAAGCCCGCACGCGCATGACCACCGAGATGATGCCGGCCCATATTGCCCATCTGGACCCGGATGGGCGGTATGACTATTCGAACCGGCGTCTCAGCTCGGTTATGCCGGGCCGCCCGTCTGAAATTCTGGGTATGCATATTTCCAATGCATTGGGCGCTGTGGCCTTCCTGCGTGTAGAACCGCATCTGCAAAAGGCCTATGGCGGCGAAGCCTCGGTGTTCGAATTTACCGAAGATCAGGATTCCCGCCGCATCCGCGTGTCGTTTTCTCCGGATGGCGAGGGCGGAGTCTATGTGATGTCGGTCGATATCACTGAGGAAACCCAGGCGCGTGTTGCCTTGCAGCAGACCCGGCGCCGGGCCATGGCGGCGCAGATGACCAGCGGGTTGGCGCATGATTTTTCAAACCTGCTGACGATCATTCTGGGAATGCAGTCGAGGCTGGAAAAGATGGACCTTTCCGCCGAGGCACATGAGTTGGTGTCCGCCACCCAGCAAACCGCCCGCCGCGGTGGTCAGTTGCTGAACAGGATTGCGGACATGACCGGTAACCGCACCTTTCAGCCAAAAGCAACCGATATGCGTGGCCTGCTGGAGGACCTGCGTGTTCTGGCCTCGCCCTCCCTGCCACGCGGTGTCGGGTTGTCGGTGGTCAACACCCTGCCCGACGAGGCGCTGATGCTGGACCCGGGGATGGTACAGGACGCGCTGCTGAACTTGGTTCTGAACGCACGCGACGCTTGCGGAGGGTTCGGTCAGATCACCATCAGTGCTCATAAGATCGGCGACATTTGGATCGAGATCGCGGTCTCGGATACCGGCTCGGGTTTTTCCCAAGAAGGATTGGAAAAAGCGCTGAATCCGTTCTTTACCACCAAAGGCAGCAAGGGATCGGGCTTGGGTCTGCCCATGGTTTATGACACCGTGAAACTTGCCGGTGGCGACCTGAACCTCCGCAATACTCCTTCGGGCGCAACAGTGGCCATGCGTTTGCCCTATCGTCCGGCGCCGCCGATACAGGAAGGTTTAGTGCTGCTGGTCGAAGACAATGACGATCTGCGCTGGCAATTCCGGGATATGCTGGTCGAACTTGGGTTCTCGGTGATCGAGGCAACATCTGTTGACGAAGCGCTGGCGCTGACGGCGGATATCGACGATATCGTGTTTGTGTTGTCGGATATTCGGCTGGAAGGGCAGGGGACCGGTCTGGATTTGTTGGCACAGCTTAAACCCGCTTTGCCGTGCATTCTGATGACTTCATTGCCCCATTCCGACCCGCTGCACCGGCAGGCCCTGACACTGGCACCCGTGCTGAGCAAGCCCTTTACCCGAGCGCAACTGTCCGCCCTGATCCGAACCGAGGCTGCCTGATGACACAACCACTGGTCACGATTGTAGATGACGAGCCCGAAATCCGGCGCGTTCTGACTGACGCGCTGGAAGAGGCGGGTTTCCGCACTCAGAGCTTCGCCCGCGCGCGAGAATTCGAAGCTGCGCTGAAACGCGTGACGCCGGACGTTTGCCTTGTCGATCTTTCTTTGCCTGACACCGACGGCCTGGCGCTTGTTCACCGGCTGGCGCTGGAACAAGGGGCGGCGGTGATCATTATCTCGGGTCGGGCGCAGGTGCAGGATCGCGTTACCGGGCTGGAACTTGGGGCTGATGATTACATCACCAAACCGTTTGATCCTGCCGAGGTCGTCGCCCGTATCCGGGCAAGGCTGCGTTCCCCGAGAACGCAGGTGTCGCAGTCGGATGTGGCGATTTTCAATGGCTGGACCGCGTATTTTGATCGTTACGTTCTTGAGGATGGTAGCGGAACAGAAATACCGTTTAGCCACGCGGAAGGCGAGGTTTTGCGGTTGTTTCTGGAAAGCCCCAAACGGCTGATTAGCCGGGCTCAGATGCAGGAAGCTCTGGGCGGTGCTGCAGGTGAGAGTTTCGACCGGGCCATGGATGTGCGTATATCCCGGCTTCGGACGAAACTGGGCGAAGACCCTAAAAATCCGCGCCTTATCAAGACGATCTATGGGGCAGGATATATTTTTCTGGGGGATGTCGAGTGGCAATAAAACGCCGATCAGGGTTTGGACGGAAGGTCGCCATTGTTGTCACAATAATGAAATAGGCAAGCAATTACATATTGTTATACGCGAACTGAACCAACAAGGGTTGCACCTGATGTCAACCGGGACACATCGACCTCAATATCTGCGCGCTGCCTATGGATTCTTGGCGCGGTCGCGCATAACTAACAACACCGCGTTCAATCGTCGCCTCAACGGCGCAGCTTGGGAACAAGGTAAGACCGCGACGCTGGCAGGTATCGGAACCGCTGAAGGTTTTGGAGAATAGAATGATCAAAAGAACCTGGGCCAATTGGAAGTCTAGTAATATTGGCCGCTTGCTGTTCGAAAGTCTCCGAAATCAGGGCTGGCTGTACGGGATCGCGATGGTGGCCATGGTTGGGGTCGCCGGAACAACGGCGGGTACCGCGTGGATGATGGAAAACATTGTCAACGCGATGACCGAGCCTGAAATGCGATCCAAGGTCGCACTGATCGCCGCCGCCGTTATTGGACTGTTTCTTGGCAAGGCGCTAGCTTCGTACATTCAGTCGATCTTTCTGGCGCGCGCAGGCAACCGCATTATTGCTGTTCAGCAAGAACGTCTCTACGCAAGGCTGATAAAACGCGGTGTCGGCTTTTTCTCACGTAATGAATCCTCGGGGCTGTTGCTGCGGGTTACGCAGGGTGCGCAGGCGGCCAGAAGGCTGGTAGACGTCGTCGTGACAAGCTTTGTTCGTGACTTGCTGACCCTGGTTGGTTTGGTATTCGTCATGATCTACCAGCAGCCAATGCTTTCAGTGCTGTTTTTCGTCGTTGGCCCGGTTGCGTTGGTCAGCGTGCGCATGTTGTTGAAACGTGTGAAAGCGATCATGCAATCCGAGATGATGGCATTGTCTGAAATCATAAGGGTTCTTCAGGAAACGTCGGGCGGGATCACAATCATCAAGGTTTTTGGCCTTGAAAACCATATGACGAACCGCATGAACGGGGCGATCAGGTCGGTAGAGGAACGGGCGAATTCGATTTCCAAGCTGCAGTCGATCGCCAGCCCCTTGATGGAGTTTCTGGCGGGTCTAGCGATCGCGGGTATTCTGGTAATAAGCACAATCGGCTTCGGAGACAGCGAGCCAACCTCGGCTGGTCAGTTGATGTCATTTATTACGGCTTTGCTGATGGCTTACGAGCCGGCAAAACGCCTGTCGAAGATGCGCGTAGTCATCGAGACCACGCTGGTTCCGATCAGCATGATGTTCGAACTTCTGGACGAAGAAGACCCCATGCGGGAAAGCCCCGATGCCAAAACCCTGGTTGCGGGGCCGGGTGAAATCCGTCTTAAGGACCTTACTTTCGGATATAAGGGGGGCACGCCGGTCATTTCGAATATGAACCTGACCTTTGAAGCCGGTAAGACAACGGCTCTGGTCGGCCAGTCCGGCGGTGGAAAATCGACGATCTTCGGTTTGATCATGCGGTTTTACGACCCCGATTCCGGGACTGTCGAGATTGATGATCAGGACTTGCAGGGCGTGACTTTTGCCTCACTACGTCAGAAGATATCTTATGTCGGCCAGGAAACTTTTTTGTTCTCGGCCTCGGTTTTGGATAATCTGAGGTTTGCGCGCCCGGATGCCACCAATGAAGAAGTGATGGAGGCAGCACGTGCTGCCCATGCGCATGACTTCATCAGCAAGTTGGAATATGGCTACGATACGCCGGTCGGAGAGAATGGTGCGTTTTTGTCCGGGGGACAAAAACAGCGGCTCGCCATCGCCCGCGCAATTCTGCGCAAATCGGAAATCCTGTTGCTGGACGAAGCCACCAGTGCCCTCGATGCGGAATCCGAGACGCTTGTAAAAAAGGCTTTGGACAGGCTGACCGAGAATGTAACGACCATTGTTATCGCCCACCGGCTGTCGACCGTGCTCGAGGCGGACAAAATCGTCGTCATTCAGGAGGGCGAAGTCCTTGAAGAAGGCAATCTTGAAACCCTGATCGAGAAGGACGGGGTGTTCCGTCAGTTGTTCGACCACCAGTTCAAACAACCGGTGTCCGAAAGGGTAACCTCTCCGCAATAGCGTTTGGGCGTCAGAGCGACCCGGTCGGCAGATGCAAGGCCTGTACCGATTGTAGAGGTACCTATTCTCGCAAAGCTCTGTCCTTGATTTTGACTACGGGCTGCAGCAGGTATTCGAATACCGTTTTGCGGCCCGAAAGGATATCGACTTCGGAAATCATACCGGGGATGATTTCGACGGCGACACCATCGGCATCCAGCATCGCATTGCTGGTTTCAATCTCAACGACGAAAACCTCCTCGTCATTTCGCTCGGGCCGGGTGATTGTGTCGGCACCGATACGAGTAATCTGGCCGTCCAGCGCACCATATCGGGCAAAATCATAGGCGGTGATCTTGACCTTGACAGACTGTCCGGCATGCAGGAATGCGATGTCTTCCGGTCGAACGTATGCTTCGACTAGCAGTGTGTCATTCAAGGGTACGATTTCAACAAGTTCCTCACCGCCGCGGGCCAACCCCCCAATTGTGCTGCGATGTACCCGGTTGACGATGCCACGCACCGGAGACCGCACCTGCGCCCTGTCGGCCCGATCCCGAAGTGCGGGCAAAACCGGCTGCAATGTCGCAAGTTCGGTGGTTGCCATCGCCAGATCGGTTAGCGCGGCGCTGCGAAATCGGCTGCGGGTCGCGCGGATGCGGTCGTCTATCTCGTCCAAACCAGTCTTTAGCCTGTTGGTCGCGGCAACAGCCCGGGTTTTCCGGCCTTCCCACTCGGCCATACCGCGGCGTAGCGTTAAAAGCGTTGTTGCGGGCTCCATCCGTTTTTCCACCAGAGGTTCCATCATCGCGCGCTCTTCCGCTAAAAGCCTGAGCGTTTCGTCGGCGGTGATCCGATCCACAAGGCCTTCTTCGTATTCCTGCTGCCTTTGTTGGCGTTGACGATCCAAGATGGAGATCTCTGCCTGAAGCTCGGTTTGCCGTCCCTTATACAATGCGGTCTCCGATCGCACGACTTCGGGCGCGCCTTTGATCAGGTCAGGTGAAAAACTCAGAGCACTACCGTCGATTTCCGCCTGCAATCGTTGCGTTCGCGCCATTAGGCCGAAGGCGCGCTGTTGTTCCTGACTGAATTGGCTGTCGATTTGAGTTGTGTCGAACTCCATCAACAACGTGCCCTTGTCGACCACCTGTCCTTCGCGAACTTTCAAAGACTGCAGAACTCCGGGTTCCGTGGCTTCGATCACCTGAATGTCAGCTGAGGGAACAATCCGCCCGTCCACACGGGTCACGTCATCCAACTCAGTCAGATGCGCCCAAAGGCCTAGTGCGATCAGGCACGAGGAGATCACTAGTAAAAGCAGGGATCCACGTATCGGTGAACGCCCGCGCATCTCGCGCGCGAGGGTGGCGAGGTCAGGATGTCGCGACATTCAGATGCCTCCCTGCCTTGCGGGCGTGTTGAGTGAGCATACTCTTGGGTCCGTCGGCGGCCACGCGTCCGCCTTCGATCACGATGACACGGTCCACCAATTCCAACAGGCTGGTGCGATGTGTGATGA
Source organism: Ruegeria sp. AD11(2025) (assembly GCF_056542405.1). Classification (NCBI taxonomy): domain Bacteria; kingdom Pseudomonadati; phylum Pseudomonadota; class Alphaproteobacteria; order Rhodobacterales; family Roseobacteraceae; genus Ruegeria; species Ruegeria sp. AD11(2025). The sequence goes on from NZ_JBQFZU010000019.1 coordinate 40,171, forward strand.
TGACCATCGTGGTGTCCTGCGTTGACTGCTTCAGACGACGGATCACCTCAGCTTCGGTTTTGACGTCCATCGCACTGGTCGGTTCATCCAACAGAAGAATCGGGGGCCGTCCAATCAAGGCCCTGGCAAGCGCAATGGCCTGTCTTTGTCCACCAGATAGACCTTCGCCGCGCTCGGCCAGTTTCAGATCGTAACCGTTGGGATGACGGGCGACAAAATCTTCAACTCCGGCTACCTTGCCTGCGCGGATCAGGTCCTGATCGCGCGGTCTGACAGTGCCGCTCCTTATGTTTTCGCGTACGGTCCCGGAAAACAGCCAGATGTCCTGCAATACGGACCCGACATTGCGACGCAGATCACCCGGATCAATTTGGCGAATATCCACGCCATCCAGCATCACCGATCCGGTTCGCGGCTCATATAGCCCAAGCAGCAGGCGCGAGATTGTGCTTTTTCCGGAACCAATCGGACCCAAAATCGCAACCTTTTCACCAGGCTCGATCGAGATTGACACCCCCGCCAATGTGTCCTCGGTGTGATCCGGATAGGCGAAGTGGACATTCTTGAATCTGATGCGCCCGTCGAAGCTGTTTCGGCTGATCCAGCTGTGCCCACGAGGTCTTTCGCTTTCGGCCTGCATCAGTGCGTTAAGGTTGCGATACGCGCTGCGGGCCTGGTTGACACGGGTCAGGGTCTGGGCAAGCTGTCCCAGAGGTGCCAGTGCACGACCGGTCAACATCACTGAAGCAACCAGAGCCCCCATGCTTGCCTGACCATCCGTAATCAAAAACACGCCGTAGAAAACGATCAGAACCTGTGCCGCCTGCTGGGTGAACCCGGTCAGGTTCAGGGCGAACTGCGTCACCATACGGCTGCGTGCACCATGCGAGGATTGGCGTTCAATTGCGCTTTCCCAGCGGGTTCGCATTGGCCTGGCAGCTGCCGTGGTCTTGATCGTCTCAAGCCCCGAGACGGTTTCCACCAAAACAGATTGCTTGGACTGGCCATCGGAAAAGCTCTTCTCGGCCAGACGCGACAATACCGGCTGCACGGCCACCCCGGCCAGTAATACGATCGGAACCGCAAGGGCAGGGATCAGGGCCAGCGGCCCGCCGACCAGATGGATGACAAACACAAACAGCGCAATGAAAGGAAGGTCGACCAATGCAACCAGTGTTGCCGAGGTAAAGAACTCTCGCAGGGTTTCGAACTCGCGAACGGTGCTTGCCATGGCACCCGTAGATCCTGTGCGAGACTTCATGCGGATGTTCAGCACCTGGTCGAAAACGCGCCGCCCCATCTGCATGTCGGCCTTTTGTCCGGCGCGATCGATGAACCCGGCGCGCAACAGTTTCAAAAGAAAATCAAACCCCAGGGCAAGGGCGACACCCGCAGTTAGGGCTATCAGAGATTCTGTAGCTTCGTTTGGCAGTACGCGGTCATAGACGACCATAATGAAAATAGAGGTGGAAAGGCCCAGTAAATTCGCGAGCGCCGCGGCCAGGAGTACTTGCGTATAGGACCATTTGTTCGCCGCCATCGCCGACCAGAACCAATGATCGGATGCGGGAACCTCACAGCCCGGGACCTCGGCCCGATGGTTCCGACGAAACAGGATTGCGAATCCGGTATAAGTGCGGCTCAGTTTGTCCTGGGACACTTCGCCGATCCCGTCCCCGAGGTTTGGATCGAAAACCAGTAGATTGCCGTCCCGTGTTCGACCGTGGAAAACAACGGCTTTGTCATCCTCCAGAATCAGCAGTGCAGGTGATAGGATTGTGTCAAAGTCCTGCAACCTGCGTTTGCCATACCCGGCTTGCAATCCAGCATTTTGCGCCACTTCAATGGCGTGGCGAAGGGTAAGTTCATCTGATGCGCCGGTTTGCACGGCGTGCAGGGCGGCCACTGTCAAGGGGCGGTCCAGTTGGGCTGCGACATGCAACAGACAAGCTTCGAGGGGAGTGAGTGAAGGCGTGCGTGGAATAGGCAGAAGCTGTGTCATAGGTCGTCGTTCCACTTCACCGTTGAGACACCCAGCAGATCGAGAATGTCACCGGTTAAACTCAGCGCAGCGTAGTTGGTCAGGAAAAAGTTCTGCTCGGCCAGGATCAACCTTTCCTGAGCGTTCACATAGTCTCTCTGTGCGTCAAGAATCTCAATCAGGCTGCGCCTGCCGATGGTGAACTGTTCGCGTGCCGCGGTAACACTTGCGGCGTTGGCTTGCACTGCAACGCGGGCTGCCTGCAGACGCACTGCGCCAGCTTGCTGGTCGGAGCGGACGAATTCCAACTCACGGCGAATGTCCCGGATAACCGAGTCCCGCGTGAACTCAGCCTCTTTGACCTGTGCTTCGGCCGCCGCGATTGCGGCCCGGCGTTGCCCCGTACTGTCGATTTCGTAGTTGAACGACAGATCCACGCCAAAATTCGCGTCGTCGCTGTCATCCCGATCGGCAAAAGCGGCGATTTCAACGCCGGGCTGACGGCGCGCATGGGCGGCTGCCTGTTCTGCCTTTGCTGACAGCAGGGCTGCATCCGCCCGCCTGACCTGAGGGCTGTCCATCACGATCTGCGAGTCGGTTCGCGAAAGTTTAGGAGCCGTGACAGGTGACGGAAGTTCCCCGGGGGCTGAGCCAAAGTACTCACGATATTGGGCGTCTGCTCGGTCTAAACGCGCTTTGGCATCTGCCAGCCGCGTCTGTGCATCCGCCATCCGAGATCGTGCCGTCAGAACATCAGCATTTGATCCCGCGCCCTGCGTTGCGCGTTCCGTGATCTGACGCACCATATCTTCATGAACTGCGACATTTTGGGTCGAAATATCCAGAATTTTTCGCCGGTCCAGAACCACGACATAGGCCTCGATCGCCGACAGCGCCACCGCTGATGCCGTTTGCACCTGATCTCCACGGCTTTGCAACACGCGCGCCTTTGCTGCTGCCAGATCATTCGACGCAGCGCCACCGTCGTACACCAATTGCGAGATGCGCAGATACGGAGTGACATCGGCAATATTGGACTCTATGCGTTCAGAACGGGCGTTTACGCCAACGTTGAGCCGGGGCAGAAACGCTCCCTTGGCGGCATCTTCGTTGGCTGCGGCAATCTCCAGCCGTGTCGCACTTTGTGCCAGATCAGGGTTTGTTTCCACGGCGGCTCTGATCCGCTGGCCAAAGGCGCTCTGCGTCAGCCGGGGTGCAGGTGTGTTTGCACCGGCCCCGACGGATCCGCTGGACAGGGACATCTCAACCCCTGTCAAGTCGGGCTTAGGCGTACAGGCCGATAACACTGCGGCGAAGAGGATATAAGGTGCAATTCCGAGACTGCGATTGAGTATTGGCATAGGTGTTTCACACCCCACTGGTTCCGAGGACATCGTCATTCTGCGCGTTGGCCATTGCACAAAGGAAATCGGAAATATCTGAATTTTCGGTGTATTTCTTTAGTGAGTTTTGCTCTTCAAGCTGTTGTTCTACGCGTGCCAGCCACGCTAAATGGCAAAGCGAGATCTGGTGGGCGTGGATCAGCAGAAAGGCATCCGCTTCGACCAGTTCCAGTTTTTCAGCCTGAGTTAGTTTCTTTAAACGATGGGTTGATATGGACAAAGTCCCAGCGGGCAAAGTGGTCCCGTCGAGGGGTTCAGCGGGTTCAAAAAGCCCCATAGTCTTGATTGTCTGGCAAAGTTCCAGCGTCGCCTCACGGGCTGCAACGCGGGTTTGAAGAAAGCTTCGCACATCGCGCAATTCTGGCGACAAATCCCCGGAAGCGTCAAAGAAGGACTCGTCTCTCGGATTGGTGCTTAGCAGCCCGGATGATTCATCCACGTTCAGCTGAAACAGGGCGGATCCGTTAGACGTTTTTTCTCCAAGGGGCAGGGCCTGAAACGGATGGCATCGCAAGCTGGATGGAACATAGGCCGCCAACCACTGCCCCTGTCGTGATACGAAAGGGGTGGGCATATCGTCTGACAGGGACAAAATGGCCCTGGGTTCAACATCTTCGCCGGTTTCTCTGAACATTATCGGAAAGGTGGCGGCAATCTGCGGAACTTCCCGGAATACAATCGCACATTCGGTGCGATTGGCCGCAAATTCGTAAGAGGTGAAACGTTTCCAGTATCGATGCCCGTGCCGGGCGGCGGTGACAGGAACCAGGCCATTCTGCGCCATTACTGCTCCATGTTTAACAGGATGGCTGCCGGTCGTCGTGATCGGCAGCCGTTTGGTTGCTTAAGCCGTTGCCCCGGTTGGGTCGGTGTGCAGGATGTTGTCCGCGCTAAGGTCGGTCAGATCATCTAGCCCAGTGAATTGGGCGACGGTTTCAACCAACGCTGAGTTTGGAGCGCTGTAGTCGACCTTGACCAACACACTGTCAGCACCGTCCGTTGCCATAACGTAGATCTCGTCACCCGCTTGTAGGCCGGCAAAGCTTTCGACGGCGGTTTCGATCGAGTTTTGGGACAAATCGCCTAAAACCGTTGTCAGGCCAACGACACCGGTATCCGAGCCAATCGCATCACCTACTGCCAGGGTTTCGACATCCGTTCCGTTACCGCGCAGCGTTCCGACGCTCAGGCCGCTGAACGTAATGGCATCCGTAACCTCGGCTGCCGGGCCAATTGTGAATCCTGTCACCATGTCGATACCGTTGGCCGCCAGGTCGGCCTCGAACACGACAATGTCTCGCCCTGCAGCCGAGACATCAATCGCATCGCTGCCATCCTGCCCGCGGATGATGTTGTCGACGTCGGTTGCGACCAGCGTGTCATCACCATTGGTACCGAGTTGGAAGACGGAATACCCGCCAACAGAAGTCGCGATCGTCAGCTCAATGGGTTTGCTTGCATCGACGACCGTCATGTCGAAGGTCATCACGGGCTGGCTCAGGTCAATGACGGGGTTGACGCCATCGGGGATACCGGAGATGCCGGAGTAACGGATCACTGAGGCCCCGTCCGGGTTGGCAACCAAACTAATGAGACCACTACCGCGGACCTCAGACCCGAGGTCGTAGGTCGCAACGGAAGGGTCGAAGCCCAGATTCATAGCCAAGGCGAAGCCGCCTGAAATATCCGTGTCTGGATCCGCGTAGACCTCGAAGGTCACCGTGTTCCCGGAAATCCCAGCCTGAGTGATGACATAGGCTGCTGGTTCGTGTGCGGTGTTCTCGTCGGTTGCGGTTACAGGGTTCGGCCCATCGGAAACCGTTGCATCTGCTGAGAAGTCAAGGGAGTCGCCCGCGTCGATGCTCGAGAATTCCGATGCTGGGACGGCCAAAGACCAGCTGCCATCGACGGCCACAGTCGCGCTGCCAATCGGGCTTCCGTTGAGGAAAACATCCACCGCCTGGCCGACGCTCAGGCCGGTCGAAGTTCCCGAAATTGTCACACCAGATGCTTGAGCATCAGCTAGCGATATAGCGCTGTTCGTGCCGACAGGGCTCACGGTCAATACTGGTCGGAAATCCGTCGTCAGCATAGTCGTAGCCGATGTCGCCGGGTTACCAGCCTGATCGGTAACGCTGGCCGAGATCGGATAGCCGGTGCTGTCCGACAGAGCGGCCAGATCGACTGAGGGGACAGTTGCCGACCAGGAACCGCCTGAAGCGGTGCCTGTGTATGTATGGCCGTTTAGGGTGACGGACACAGTTTGCCCATCCTCGGCGCTGGTTGCGCCCGTGATCGTCAGGTCGCTTCCTTGTTCGGTCACGTCCAGCTCGGAGCCCACGGATAGGGGATCGAGTGTAACGGTCGGAGCAGTGAAATCGGTGTCAAAACTTGCACTATTTTGGGCGCTGTTGCCCGCTGCGTCCGCTACCAAAGCATCGACATCATACGAGACCCCATCCTGAAGCGCGCCCAAGTCCGAGGCTGGGGCCGTGTAGCTCCAAGTGCCGCTGTTGACCGTGGCGGTGCCGGTGACATCCACTGTTCCGTCGGGGCGGGCGATTTCGACCGTCACCACTGTGCCATCTGCGGCGTCAGAGGTGCCGGTTATGACCAGGTCGGTGCCCTGTTCCGCAGCGTTCATGACCGCACCATCCGACAGGTTTGTGATGTTCACCGTTGGCGCAGTGAAGTCTGTATCAAAACTGTCGCTGGCCTGGATCGCCGGGTTTCCTGCCTGATCGGCAACATCTGCGGTGACCGCAATGGTGGCCCCGTCCGACAGGGCTGCCAGATCTGCGGCAGGAACGGTAACTGACCACGCGCCACCGGATGCTGCGCCGGTGTAGGTTTGACCGTTCACAGAAACAGTCACGGTCTGACCATTCTCGGCAGTGGTGGAACCTGTGATGGTCAGGTCCGTGCCCTGCTCAGCTGCGTTCAGCACGGCACCATCCGAGAAGCTGTCGATTGAAAGCGTCGGTGCGGTCGCATCCTTGCCCAGTGGTACATTGACCTGAGGCGCCGCCAGACCATCGGCGTCCGAAACGTCCGCAGTCACGGTAAAACTCCCTCCGTCAGGTAGGGCTGCCAGATCTGCGGCCGTGACGGTCACACTCCAAGTGCCGCCTGACACGGTATCGGTATAGGTTTGACCGTTCAGGTTTACTGTGACCTGCTGGCCGTCCTGTACATTGCCGGTCGTCCCAGAGATCGTCAGGTCAGCCCCCACTTCAACAGCGTTCAGAACCGCGCCGACGGATAGCGGAGAGATGGTGACTGAAGGGCCAGTCAAATCAACCGGGACGGATACCGAGGCTGGGACTGAGATGTTGCCAGCCGCATCGGAGACAGTCACGTTGAACGCGGCTGGCACGCCGGTCGACAGGCCAACGAGATCTGTGTTGGGGATCGTTACGCTCCAGCCGCCGCCGGTGGCAGTTGTCGAATAGGTTTGACCACCAAACGTCACGGTAACAGGCCGACCGTCAAGCGCTGTGGTCGATCCCGTAAGTGTCAGGTCGGCGCTGACATCGATCAACTCAATCGATCCGCCGGCAACCGGGTCCAGCGAAATCGTCGGAGCGGTAAAATCCGTCTCGAAACTGGCATCGGCTTGTGTCGCCGGATTGCCCGCCTGATCGGTGACGTCAGCGGTGACGGCAATCGTTGCGCCGTCTGGCATGACAGCCAGCCCTGCGGCGGGCACAGTTACGCTCCATTGTCCGGCGAAAGCCGTACCTTCGTAGGTTTGCCCGTAGAGGGAGACGGTGACGGTTTGTCCGTCTTCGGCCGTTGTTGTTCCGGTAATGGTCAGATTGGTGGCCTGTTCAGCCGCGTTCATCACCACGCCGTCGGAAAACCCTGAGATCGTCAGGGTTGGGGGGCTAGTATCCACGTCGAATGCGACCGTCTCAGACGACAGTTCTGTACCCTCAGCATCGAGATTTCGAATGGTCACGGTTTGCACACCCTGCGGTAGGCTGGCTGCTTCGCCCGGTGTCAGTGAAACGCTCCAGGACCCGTCATCTTCGGGCGTAACGGTCTTTGTGACCGAGCCAATGGTTACTTCCACCGTTTCCGTACCTTCCGGCGTGGCGAGGTTCATGTTGGCGCTGCTCAATGTGTTGGCTTGCGAGCCCGCCAGGTTGAGAACGGGGTAGCTGGGGGTAGGTGAAGGCGCAGGCGTAGGGGCGACATCGTCGCCCCCTCCACCACCGCCGCCGCCGGCAGCGGCAGCGGCACCCGCCAGACCCAGACCACCCAAAGCAGCCCCGGTTCCGCTGATTCCCCCGATTGCGGCGGCGCCGCCAGCTTCGGCCAGGCTGAACTGAGCAATCTCGGATACAACGTCCTCGGCAATCATGACAGCACCGCTGTCCAGCACCTGTACGTTTTCGGCGGCAACAACCAGTTTTCGACCATCGGCCAGTTTCAGAAGAACGTCGCCATTGTCCAGCAGCTTGACCGAACGCACCCCGGGAATCGTTTCTGCGAACTGAAAGGCATAAAGCTCTTCAATAGTGGCCTGCGCCAAGGCAGGCAGGGCCAGAACCGCAGATCCGATCCCACCAGCAATGCCACGGCCGGCCCAACGGCGCATTTTTCCGTCGATCCACTTGCGGATGTTCTGTTTACGCTCAAAATCGGGCTGACCACCAGCCGGATTGATCTTGGTTTCAGGTTCTTTGGTCATCTTGCCCTCACATGTGGTTTCCGCACCGGCCCGAGGGGTCGAGGTTTTGTTCATCTGTCTTTCCCTTCGGTGAATCATGCGGTCGGACCAGAAAAAATTGAGTTAAACTGAAGCCGAACTCCTCGTTTTCTCCACATTCCCGCTTTGGTTTCGCACTGGGCATCGGATCATCCTGTAGTTGGTGCCAGATTTGGCGTGGGGTGATTTGATATGGTGCTTCAGTTCGAAGGCGTGGTTGCAACAGGGAGCACAGCGCTCGATTCAGGTATCGGCGATACGGCTTTAAAAACGCTTAATGGCGAAACGTATCTGTTCAGCGTGACCGGTCCGGGCGGTGGGATTGCGGTGTGGAAACTGGTCGAAGGCGCTCTGCCGCAGTTGCAGGACACCGAGTACTTCAGTGGCACGATCACGTATCAGGTCGGTAACAGCGCCTTACCCGTGGTGCTGGCCGGCGACGATCAGCTTGTTCTGGATGTGCGTACGGCGACAGGGCTGGTCGGATATGAGATCAATCCAAACGGGACCGTGGGCGCTTTGCAGGAAACCGACTCGCTGGTCGGTGGCGGGGATATCTCGGCCATTGCTCAGTTCGGCGGCGTGCTGACTATTGCGCATGAGGGAACAGGGCAGATCTCGACCTATACCGTGAACGGGGATGGTTCGCTGAGCTCGGCAGCTTCGGTCACAGGGCAGGCTGACTCGATGCAGGTGTTGCAGGTCGGGGCAGTCCAATTCGTGATCATGGCCGATTCTGTCAGCAACACGATCGGCACTTACAACGTCGATCAGGATACCGGCGCCCTGACCGCGGTGGATAACAGCGACGCGCTGGCGACACTGGGAATTGCGACGCCGACGGCAGTCGAGGTGGTGCAGGCTTTCGGCCAATCATGGGTTGTTGTGGCTGGGGCGGACAGCAACTCGCTCAGCGTGATGGAATTAACGGTCGATGGGCGCCTGATTGCAACCGACCACGTTCTGGATTCGTTGCATACACGGTTTGAAACTGTGCAGGATCTGGCCGTGATCGAAGCCGATGGACATGCGTTTGTCGTGGCGGGCGGTGGCGATGATGGTGTTACCCTTTTTGCCCTGACACCGAATGGCCAGCTGGTGTATTTGGACAGTTTTGCCGATACCGTGCAAAGCGGCCTGCAAAACGTCGAAACGCTAAGTGTCGCTCATGTCGGGAACGAGCTGCAAATTCTCGTCAGTTCGCAACAGGATGCGGGACTGACACAGATCAGCGTTTCAATCGATGATCTGGGTAACGTGCGGGACGGGTTCGGTACGGTTACCGGGTCGGCGCAGAACGACATACTCAGCGGCAACATCCTAGAGACCACTCTGGTGGGAGGGGCAGGGGATGACATTCTGATCGCGGGTGTCGGGGCGACCACGATGGATGGCGGAACCGGGGCGGATATCTTTGTCATGCAATATGGTAGCGACCCAACAACCATTAACGGTTTCCAGGCAGGGGTCGACCGGTTAGACCTGTTCGACTATCCGCTGTTGCGCAGTCCCGGACAGTTGGAATTTACCGCCACCGTGCAGGGAGCGCAAATCAAATACATCGACGAGGTGGTCGTCATCAACTCCGCGACCGGAGGGCCCCTGACCAGCGCGGACGTGTTCGGAGCGGGGTTTGGCGGGCCGGATCACATCCCGGTGGATTTCGGAGATTTCGGTGGGCTGGACCCAGGCAGTTCGGACGGCGTTTTGGGCGATATCTCGATCAACTCGGAAACCGCGAATCCCGGCCTGTCAGACGCCGAGATTCGCTTTACCCCGGATGGAGGCGGAACCATCAGCGTTCGTGCGGATGATGAAGGGCGTTTTGATCTGGGTTTGCCCTCAGGCACGTTTGAGGGTGAGTTGGATATCGTCAAAACCTATTCGCTGGCCAGTGACAAAATCTCGGCACTGGATGCCTTGCAAGTTTTACGGATCTCAGTCGGGCTCGACCCGACATGGGGGACTGCGACGCCGGAAAACCTGATCGCAGCAGACGTCAATCAGGATGGAACGGTCAATGCTTTCGACGCCTTGGCTATCCTTAAGCTATCTGTCGGTCTGCCGACGGGGCATGACGCGGGATGGGTTTTCCTGGACAAGAACGCAGACCTGTCCGGCATCACAGAGACAAATGTCAGTTACGAAACCGGCGTAAACGTCACGGTAGTCGACAACGTGATTGCCACAGACATGACCGCGATCCTGTTGGGGAACATCGAGCAGATCTGAAAACAACCGTCGCCGTTATTCGCGGAAAGCCCTGTTGAAATAGTCGGCCAAAGGTTTGATCAAATAAGACAGGGGGCTTCTTTCGTCAGTTTTGATCATGGTTTCCACCGGCATCCCGGGCAACAAAGCTTGACCGTTCAGACGTTCGACTTCGCTGTCTTCCGGAGCAACTTCCGCACGGTAATAGGTCTGGCCGGTGTTTTCATCAGTGAAGGTATCTGCCGAAACAGTGATAACCTGCCCTTCAATTTCGGGTGTTTCACGTTGGTTGAATGCAGGAAAGCGCAAGGACACGGGTTGGCCAACATATAGCTGATCTACATGGATTGCATCCACGCGTGCAGCGACAAGCAGCGGTGTGTCCTGAGGAACTACATACATCATCGGTTCTGCAGGCTGTATCACCGACTGCAGCGCAAAAACCTGACTGCCATAGACCGTCCCGGAGACAGGTGCGCGGATATCCAGACGCGACAGCCGTACATCCAGTGACAGGCGACGCTCAGCCAATTCCAATATCTGTGTCTGAACGTCCCGCAATTCCGTGATGGCCTCTTCGCGACGCGTGGCGGCCAATTCCACAATTTCGATCTCTGTTGCAGCAATTTGCCCTGCCAAGCGCGCAACTGTAGCCTCCAACCGACCAATCTCGCCGGTCAGGCTGGCCTCTTCGCGCTGCAGGGCGGAAACCCGGCTTGCCTGCGTCAGGCCACGATTCAGCAGGCTTTTTTGATCGTCCAGTTCCTCTTGTATGAGTTCAACCTGACGACGCAGAGAGACAAGTTGCGCCTCTGTGCCTTCGATCTCTGTTTCGATCTGATCCCGCTGTTTGCCCAATTGCTGAGTTTGTTGCGTCAGGGTCTCCAGCCGGGCTTCGAACAAGCTCCGCTGACCTGCGATCAGGTCTTCATCTATATTTTCCTGCTCTTGAACAATCGCCAACTGGGTTGCCAGCTCCTCGGCACCTGCTCCGTCGCGTTCGGCCTCCAAACGGGCCCGCCGCGCCATCAGCTCAAACAGTTGAGATTCAACGATGGTCTTTTCCGAGGACAAAAACGTATCGTCAAGACGGACCAGCATGTCTCCGTCGGAGACCACATCTCCGTCGCGGACAAAAATCTCTCCGACAACACCGCCATCAGGGTGTTCAACGACCTGCCGGTTGCTTTGTACCTCAATACTCCCCTGCGAGATGATGGCTCCGGCCAGACGGGTTTGAACAGCCCAGACGCCCAGCCCGCCGACAAGAATGATCAGCGCCGCAAAACCAACGAAAGCCGGTACGGTGATCCGCCACACCGGGCGCGTATCTCGAGACACCTTATCCTGCATCTTTCTTCACCTGATTGAGGCCTCGTTTGATCGCACCGGCATTTTGTACCATTGCAGCCAGCACCTCGTCTCGGCTGCCGGTTTTCACTACCTGTCCGTTTTCGACAACCGCCAGATCATCACATTCCGAAATCGCCTGTGGGCGGTGTGTCATGATGATGGTGGATTTGCCAGCCTCCTTCAGCTCTCGAACAGCAGCATTCAGCGCCTCGGTTCCGTCAGCATCCAGAGCCGAATTCGGCTCGTCCAGGATCAACATGACCGGGTCCCCGTACAAGGCACGCGCCAGCGCGATCCGTTGCTTTTGGCCACCGGACAACTGGCTGTCATTGCCTTCCAGAAACGTGTCATACCCCTTGCTGAGCTTCAAGATCAGCTCATGCGCCTTGGCCTTTTTTGCCGCAGCCACAACGGCCTCGGGATTCGGGTTTTCCGACATGCGGGCGATGTTTTCTGCCACCGTTCCGTTAAACAGGGTCACTGCCTGAGGCAGGTAACCGATATGTTGGCCCAGATCAGTGGGATCGTATTGATCCAGCGTCGCACCGCCCAGTCGGATTTCCCCAGTCGCCGGTTGCCACAGGCCCAACAGGGCCTTGGCCAGCGTCGATTTACCCGACCCGCTTTTGCCGATGACGCCAAGCGCCCGGCCGGGTTCAAGCTGCAGCGTCACGTTTCGCAGGGTCGGTTTGTCCGCACCCGGCGGGATGACCGTCAAACCCTTGGCGGTCAGACGAGCCTCGGGCACGGGCAATTTGGTGCGTGGCTTTTCGGGCGGGGTTGCGTCCAGAAATCGGTTTAGCGAGGACCAGGCCGTTCGCGCGCGCTCGACCATACCCCATTGGCCCACGGCTTGTTCGACCGGCGCTAACGCACGGCCCAGCAGGATCGACCCGGCGATCATAGCGCCCGGCGTCAGTTCGTTGCGCAGTACCAGCCAGGCACCAAGCGCCAGCATCGCCGATTGCAGGAATAATCGCAGGGACTTGGTCAGCGAGGTAAAGCTGCCGGTCCAGTCGCTGGCAGCGATGGTCTGGCGCAGGGCACTTGTCCGCTGGCGTTGCCAACGTTGGGTGATGTCCTCTTGCATGCCTTGCGATCTCACCACCTCGGCGGCTTGTCTGGCATGTTCCGAAAAGGCATTGGCTTGCGCCGAGGCCTGTTGTGCCGAGGCCACCTTGTGGCGCGTCAGACCCTGGTTCAGCAACGCAATCACGATCAGCAGGGAACCGCCGACAACGGCCAGCCAGCCCAGCAGCGGGTGGAACAGGAAGATCGCTGCCAGAAACACCGGGGTCCACGGGATATCCATCACCGCCAGCAAAACGGGAGAGGAACACAGGTTTTGAATCGATTCCAAATCACGCAGCGCTGTTGCCGGGGCTGAACGTGCCTGCGGGTACAGCGACCGGCGCATGGTTGCATCGAACACACGTTCGTCCAATTGCGACTGGAAGCGGGCGCCAAACCTAGCAACGATTCTGCCGCGGGCGTAATCCAGCATTGCCATGAGCGCGTATAGCAGTGCCACCAGCAAGAACAGCGCCGTCAGCGTTTCAACCGCGCGCGATCCCAGCACCCGGTCATAGACCTGCAACATGAACAAAGGCCCGGTCAGCATCAGGATGTTGACAAATATGCTGAACAGAAACGCCAGCGCCAGAAATGTCATGCCCTGATTGCGCACTTTTCGCAGCTCGTGGCGAGGTGGCATCATCATGCGATTTTCAATATTCACGTACGGGGCCTTTGGTAACTGTTACTCTACAGGGCTAGTGCATTTGCGATGGGCCGCATCTTAAATCTATAGCGCGGTGCTGAAAATGCGAGAGTTAGCGGATCGGCGGAAAGCTACTTGCTGTAAAGCCAACGACCGCCCGGTGGGTGTATTGACGCTAATATGGTTCCCAAACTGGTCTCAATTACGGTGTCGAAAAGGATCGAACCAATCGAGATTCTACCCAGTCATTCAGGTGAAACAGGTAATATCTGGTTGCCACATTGGCAACCGTGATCGGAATCGCCCGCAAATTGGGGCAGGGGACGAATTCGAATCCCGCGCTTTTCGGTTTCCGCATCAACCTCGGCCTGGTGCAGGCGTGAAGTAATGGCCAGCAATTCGGGCCCGGCATGAAAGGATCTGAGTTCCGATTTCAACATAGGCTCAGAAAAAGTATTGCCCAGTTGAAAACAGTTGAGCTTCCAAATGCCCGAAGATCACAGCCCGCAGGCCAGACGGAAAAGGGTCTCATTGTTGACATCTTTACCCCGTCAATCTGTTTCCTAGATCATTATAAAGTCATGGTTCATTGAGCCAGATTTCAGGAATGCCGGAATGACCGGAGTTGACAACGTTTACCGCTATACAGGCCGCTCGACACTGGTCGGGCAGGATCGAGACCGGTCATTGTTTCTTGTTGCGGATCAGACTGGTGTCGATGAACCGCATACTTTTCTGAAGGCTTTTGCGAAAGAACCCGACGTGACAGCCAGAGCGTTGCGTGCGGTTTCTGAAATCGTGGGGTCAAGGTTTTACGTCCCGCCATCCATGTTGTCACGGATATTGCGCGAAGCCGATCCCGTTGCGACCGTTGGCCCGACAACAGTTCGGTTCGAAGGTTTCTCAGCCTGTTGTAGCGCCTACATCCGTCTGGATATTGATGAAGACGCTCTTGAGGTCGAACACCGCGGCAAAGGAACCACAAACGTGGATTTCGGGGCCGAATTGCGGGCGCTGTTGGCTCAGACCCGACCGGAAAGTCGTCTGGAGATTGCAATCAGAGCCCGTGCGGTTGGACTGGCGCATGAACGCGCCAACGTCACCGAGCGCAAGGTCCCACTGCCCTTGCGGTGGATCAAGGGTTTTGGCGAAGTGCAGGGGCACCTGTCGGGAATGGAGAAAGCGTTCTCGTTGCCCTCCGTATCGGCCCGGCGGTTTCTCCGCAGCTTGCCGCGCTCGAAGTCGGATCACCGGATCTGGATCGCCGCCTCAGGTTCGAGGGTCAGAACCACGACCCGTCAGGCACCCGGCAGCGTGCCGTTGCGTGGAGGTCATCGACTAAGGGTGTTCGAAACGTTAGTTGGCAGGGCCGCCGCTCTTCATGTCTATGGCAATCACGCGTTGCAAAGCTCGGCCTGGATGCTCGATTTCGGATCGCAGCGGTTGACCCTGGTACTAAATGCCGAACCTTGGCGCGGGTTTTCCGGCGATGGCCGGCTTCTGTCAGATCTGGTGCGGAATGAAGCGAATATTGCCGCCCTACGGGCGCAGTTTAACTGGCAGGACAGTTTGAACCTGTCTTCTTTGGCCCACAGCAGCGGACTGTCTCATGATCGGGTCAACACGGCTATGTCGCGTCTGGCGGCCTTGGGTCTTGTGGGGTTTGACCTTGCCCATTCCACTTGGTTTCACAGAGTTCTTCCGTTCGACATGGACCGGATCGAGGCAATGAACCCCCGCCTGAAAGCAGCTCGGGAACTGGTGGATGCCCGGGCGGTCACACTTGATCAGGACGGTGCAGAGGTGATCAGCGACGCGGCATTTCATCGAGTGCGTTTTTGCGATAGCGCGCCGAGTTGCACGTGCCCATGGTATGCCAGAAACAAAAACACACGCGGCCCCTGCAAGCACATTCTGGCCGCGGAACTGGAAATGGAGCGCTTGCAGTGACCGAAGCAGAATTCGTGAAACTGATTTCAACCAAGCGGGTGCGTCACGTGCTGAAGACACTTTGTGGTATCCCTGAAGCCGACCGTCGCGCCTTTGCTCCGATCGCGCTTAAAACGCAGAAAGCGTATGAAAAAGCGTATTGGGATGCCCAGTTCAGCGGTAAAAAACAGGCTCTGAATTTGGCCAAGGACAGCGATGCGCTTGGAGTCGCGATTCTGGCGACAGCGCGCCCATCCGAATATAGATGCGGAGATTGGCGTATCCTGCCGCGTTCGATCCCTCTGACGGATGTATTCGGCGCCCTTGACCTCAGTTGGATGGACGATTGGGCGCTGGCGGCGGTTGAAGACAACCCCCGCCTGATCGAAGTGGTCCATGCGCTTTATGCACAAGGGCAGTGCAGCATCCCGCAGACGGACGCCTACATACTGGGTTACTATGCGCACCAAGCGGCCATTCCCGGCCCTGCGCGTAAGCAGTTTCTGACGCATGACGTCTGGCGGTTTTTCGAGGTTGAAGGAGGCGGTGACCTTAGCCTTTCCGCACATGACAAATACTGCGGGCCGGGGGTATCTTGGTCAGATTTCCTGATCGGCCTGTGCGACGACGGCACATTGGACCGAGACCGGCTGTTGGACGCCTCACTGGATGCGCTTGAACGGGATTTCGGGCAGTTTCGGGCCGGATGGTACTCGCGGTTTCACACCAGCCTTTGCCCTACGGACACAGAGGTTTTGCACCGGACCACGCGGTATCTGGACTTGCTTGGCAGCTCTGCGCCTCCGACTATGGCCTTTGCGTTGAAGGTGTTGAAAAGGATCGACAAACTGAGCGGGATTGATCCTGTCGCGCTGTTGGCTTCGATCGAACCCGCATTACAAGGCCGCCAGAAATCCAGTGCCGTCTTGGCGTTGCAATTGCTGAAAAGCTGCGCCAAGTGCCATCCCGACAGGGCAACTGACGTGGCTCTGATGGCGGTATCAGCCCTGATTTCCGAAGCCGGAGATGTGCAGGCAAAGGCTTTGGACCTGATCGAATCCTTGGGTCAGCACTCTGAACCAGAGGTTCAGGAAAAACTGCGCGATTACATGGACTTTGCCGCGCCGACAGTTCAGGGAAGGCTTGCAAAGATTTTGGGGGGCGGCAAACCAACCCCTCTGCCTGATGCCGATGATCTGGTGGCAAAGCTCGAGGTCCTTCGTCCGGTCGCCTCGGCCGAAGAAGCCGTGGCGGCGTTTCTTGAGCTATTGGAAGACGGTCGCGACCCGTTTTTGACAGAACGCGCATTTGACGGTTTGGCCCGTTTCGGGGCGGCAGCTCATCCCTTGTTGTCCCCTCTGGCGAAGCGGGCAAATCAATTAAGAAACCGCATGGTGCAAGATGTGTTTAGCGGGGTAGGGAACTTCGAAAAACCAATCGTGGCTACCGCGCTGGCATGGGCCAACGGGACGGATTTTGAGGCTGAACTGCAGCCATTCCTTACGCCTCGGTATTCCGGGCACACGCCGCTTGGGATTGAACGCAACAGCTTTGAGGGGATGTTTGCGGCCCGGGCGCAAGAGGTGCTTGCTCTTGTGCGGAAGGGGCACGCGGCACCCATGCTGTCGGCGCCCGGTGACAACCGCGGGTATCTGGCGGCGGGACAGTTGATCGAACGGCTGGCAGAATACCGAAAGATCGGCGCCCGACCGGGTGACACTGATTTCAAACTGGCGCTTATGCGTTTGGCGCCCGAAGGGCGTGAAACGGCCTTGAACGACGTGCAGCAGCTATCTGAACCGGAAAGGGCACTTGCTTTTGCGTTGGGGGCTGACTTGCCACCAGAAGTGGACAAACAGCTATGGGCGATTGCGTGGTCGTCGACCCTGCCGCTGCGTGCCGATCCACGCATAGAGTCCCTCATTGGCGGACCAATACCGGGTGTGGGTCACCCGGCACGGTTTGAGTTCTTCGCAGATATTCGGCGGATAGAACAATATAGTTGGCCGAGGCCCAAAATCCGGATCACCCCGCCAATTCCCGATAATTTCGATGCTGCATTGGGTTTTGCCCTGCCTGCAAAATCTGAGCACATTTTTTTGAGCGATCCGGGCAGCAGTTGGATGATGCACCCGAACTCCTGGGTGGGATTGATCCGACCAGCGCATACCGAGTTGTTCTTTGCCACCGGCATTTTCGAACTGGAACTGGACCAGAAGCTGACCAATCATCATTGCCTGATGTTCCTGGATCCGCTGTTCCGCCCCGATCCCAAGCCCGGAGTGATGGCACACGCCATGCTCTCCTGGTATCTTGCCAGTGCCGATGAGGGTGTCGGATCAACAACAATTGATGCAATGGCCACATTGATGGCTCAGCAGTTGTTTGACCCAAGCGCGTTTGCATCAGCCGCGCATTCCCTTGTGTTTCACGCGAACCTGCCGCTGCGACGGTGGACCAAGCGATTGACCCAATTGGCCGGAATTTCCAACACCCATGCGCGGGTGGTGAAAACTGCGTTGGCGGGCATGATGGTCGACCTGCCGGCAGTGCTTCCGCGTGATCTGGGCAGCATTCTGGAACTGCTATACGAGCTTTGCGTGGCATTTGATGAACCGGCGGGGTCGTCGGACGTTCAGTCAGCTTTGCAAGCAGTCAAGGCCGGTGGAAAAACGGGGAAGTTCGCGCGCAAACTAGCGGTCTTCGGTCAAACCGTGAATTGAGTTCAACACCGGATACGTCAGAATATCGGGGCGTGGTCCACGTCAGTGGTGCCTTAATGGTGTTCCAAGCTTTCCAGATCGTGACTCACGCGGGCACAAACTGTGCCATCACTGTCAGAGTATGCGGTGGGTAGCTGATCGTTTCAGGCAAGAGGCGTCAATTGCCCGCTACTCCGCGTTCCGCAAGCAGATCTTCAATATCGGCGGTACTGAGCGCGAAGCGATAGCAGTCCCAAACAGCATAGGCGATGATCTTAGGCGAAAAACGTAGACCTTTCAGGCGCGGTATTTTGGGCGGTATTGTAATGCATGATGCATGACCTGTGCAGAACGCCCAAACAAGCTGGCAATCACGTTTTCAGTTATACGTTTAAATACAATTGGGCTTATCATTGCCGTCTAATCATGGTCGCATTTCTCGAAAGCCGCAAAACAGTATATTGAATTGACACAATCATGAAAATTTTAGGATCGGCCCTTACAAACACCGGACGCGCTCGTCCCTCCAATCAAGACTGCATCTTGGCGGGATCTTGGAAAGAGCAGCGTTCAATGGCCGAGCCCTATAGGTTTGAGTTTTCTGAGCCCACCGGCCAACTGGCTCTGATAGCTGATGGTTTAGGAGGTCATCGCGCTGGAGAGTACGCGAGTGAAATGGCCGTAAACGCATTTCTTTCACGTACATCGGGACTAACGAGTCCCTACGAACTTGTTGAATTCTTAAGAAATACAAATCGGAATTTATACGATCTGGCAGCTGAAAACTCACTTTTTGAGGGGATGGGTACGACCGTAGCCGGCGTGGTTTGTTTCTCCGACAAACTGATCTGGTTCAATGTGGGGGACAGTAAAGTCTTTCGTTTTCGCAATAAGATTTTGCACCAGTTAAGTGTGGATGACCTCGTCTCGGAGGCATCCCTTTCGAGCTTGAAAAAACCTGCGTTGTCTCAATCCCTCGGGGGGACACCAAGTTTCCATGATATTGATCCCCATACAGGTATCGAGCCAGTAAGCGAGGGTTCGAAATACTTGATTTGCAGCGACGGACTGACGGATGTAGTTCCGATTCCGTTCATTGAGCAGGTTTTGTCTCATTCAAACGGAACAGCCGTGAAGCGACTGCTCGAAGCTACGCTTGCGAAGGGAGCGCCAGACAATGTTTCCATCATTGTGATGTCAGTTGAAACCAGTGCGATTCAAGAACACAAGCGCTCCTCATGACAGTTCAGGCAGATACTGAAATTTGCCGGGAACGAAATGGGCTCCAGCGCCAATTTCGACAACGAGCGGAGAAATTTGGATGCTCTTGATAGGTATCTTCCAGCCCATAGAAGTAAGAAACTTGGTCCTCTGCCGCGAAAATAAGGAAACAAGACGGGCTGAACTCTCCGATCCTCAAAGGCTTTTGCAGTTGTGACTCCTGATTACTCACGGAAGGTATCACAACTGGTTTCTGGCTTTTGACTGCCTAAAAATTGAATTCGTCTTTCTCTGTCAAAAGTAGGGTCGCCCAATGCACAGGCAATTTCCAAACTCAATCTGTCCCAAACGCGGGTCACACCCTCTTCATTTGTGGTCGCAAAGGAATGACCATCTGGCGCCAGTGCAATTCTCCAACTTGGGGCTGCGTGCACTTTCTGAACAGGCATGAGACGTCGGTTCACCGCCGTGTCCCACCAATGCAAATCTCCTGATCTGTCGACTGCAACCAAGGTCGCGCCATCTGCCAAAAAGGCAATATCCGTCGCGCCGCCTTTGTGCCCGCCATACGACGCCAGTTCGTCGCCGCTTGCCAAATCCCAGACTTTTACCACTTCGTCGCTTGACGCCGATGCAACTTTTGAATTGTCAGTCGAAAACGCAACACTCCAGAGCGTGTTATCGTCCGCGTCTATCACGTTTTCCAACTCATTACGTGTAATACTCCAGATATAGACCTTTCCGTTGGCGGAAGCTGCCGCAAGCCTGGCATCGTCCGAAGAAATGGTTACTCGGTTTATGGCCGTTTCGGGCAACCCAATCGTTTCGACTATACTTGTGTCTGCAGCATCAATTCTATGAACCCCATTCCCCGCGGCGGCAAAAAACAACGATGAGGCGGTAGGCGCAATGTTCCAGACCGGCGCCTGACCCAAGCTGAATTCTTCTATAAGCTGCAAGGAAATTGGGTCCCAAATCCGGATAGTGCCATCCCGATCACCCGTGACAAGGTGTCGGCCATCTTGCGAAAACGCTACGGCCCAAACCTGATTTCGATGCCCCCTTAACAACATGGGTTTCATGGTGGAGCCTACATCCCAAATCCACACATTGCCTTCGCCATCGCCTACGGCAATCTTCTTTCCATCAGGGCTATACGCAATGCCAAGAGCCTTTTTCCCACCTTCAAAGGTCAAGGTATTGTCGCTGCTTGTTTCGTAAGCGACCTGCCAAATACGGACCTGTTGGTCCCTACCAAGTGTCGCCAGAATGGGAACCTGCGTGGCAGTTTTAATATCTACGATGCTCTGGCTGTGCGCTTGCACTTCGTCCCCAATAGGCAACAAGTTGGCATCTTCCAATATGAGCGTTCCGTTTACCGTGGCGCCCACAAGAACGTTTTTTGGGCCGGAAAACGCTGCAGCTACAACCGCATCAGCGTGGGTAAAACGATCAACGATTGGACCACCTGATGGAAATCCGATCGTCGTGACCTTTCCATTCGTATGGGAGACGACAAAAAGACTGCCGTCGCTGCTGAATGAAAGGTGGTCAGGATCGGGACCCAGCGGACCACCGGGTATCGGCGGAAAGGCCGGACGTGCATCTATGTCCACCCATCCGTAGATGGACCCGTCGACATTTCCGGCGACCAAACCTTCCAACACCGGGGAAAAAGCGACTCGTTTGAAACCGAGTTGCTGTTCCGCAAGGGGTGGACCTATTTGCATCCCGGTCGAAACGTCCCAAAGGCGTACCGTACCGTCTCCGGTGGCAGAGGCTGCGCGTCTGCTAATTGAATCGAAGGCTACGCCGAACGCGACATCGTCACCGGAAAACAGGGTTGTGACCGGACCAATTCGAGAAGGACCAACATCCCACAAACGGACCTCTCCGTCGGTTGCAGCCGACAAGAGGAGGCTTCCGTTCGGTGAGAAGGCCAGATCTCGAATCCCCCCCGAATGTCCTACCAATTCAGCCAAAACACCTTCATCCGAATTGGTGCTGTGGATCACAATTCGTCCATCTCTTAATCCGACGGCCACCCGTTGTCCTGCGGCATCAAGGTCCATGGTTTGAGCGTCTCCGACCGTAAGTGGGCTACCCAACGGAATAAGGCCTGGTTCGCTCAGTTTCTGGCGAGCCAATAGCATTGCAGACCGCGCATCAGAGGTGGAACTGGCCGAGTTGGCTCGGGCGATGGCTTCTGCACTTAAGGAAAGAGCGAGCAGTGGGTCTGACTGAGATAGGCCATTTGCGGCCGCTCCGAGCGCGCGCGCGAACCGCTCATTGGCTTCTGCTGTCGCGGCAACTGCAATCTTGCGATTGGTTTCAGCAAGGTTGGATGCACGAATTGCCAGAATTGAAGCACCCGTCGCCCCAATGGTCAGTACAGCCAGCGCACCAGCTGCAATCTGAAAGTAGAGACGCCGCCGCCGTTTGCGCCGATTAGATGCCTTCAGAGCTGCCTCGCGCGCCTCACGCGCCTGGCCGAGGAACTCTCGTTCAAGCTTTCCCAACTCGTTTTCGTTGTCAACCGACCACTCTTCCGCAGCCAACAGCCTTGTTCCGCGATATAACAAGTCAGGTTCGCGGCTATCCTGTTCCCACTCTGCAGCGTCATGCTGAATACGTTGGCGCATTCGCAGATCGTCTCGGCTATCCTCGATCCAGGAATTCAATCTTGGCCAAGTGCGGAGAAGGGCCTCATGCGCGATTTGAACGGTGTCTTCATCCACCGTCAAAAGGCGTGCGTCTGTCAGGGCTTCAACAACCTTCCGGGCTGTGTCCGGTGCAACGTCTTGTTCAACCTCGTCTATCGGAAGCAACCTGCGCGTATCCGGCGTACCCTCGCCGGGTGTTACCAATCGCAAAAACAATCGCTGCGTGGCCTTTTGCTGGTCCTCATCAAAACTGTTCGAAAACAGTGTTTCGGCTGTTTGGCTAATCGCACCCGCCACGCCTCCTGCCTCTCTGTAGCCGTCCAGAGACATGGTTGCACCCTTGCGTCGGATGTAGGTTTCATAAAGCGAATGCGCCACTAGAGGTAACGAGCCAGCCTCTTTGCCTGCTTCATCGACAATTGCGTCTATCAGAGACCTGTCCATATGCAGCCCGGCTGCACGTGAAGGCTCACTGATTGCTCGGCGTAGTTCCGCACGGGTCATCGGCCCCACCAACAGTTGGTTTTCCGATATCCGGTCAGCAAGCCAAGGTATTTCTGCACATGAAGCGTAAAAGTCGGCGCGAATGGTGATCACAGTTCGAACGCGGCTATCTGCAGGGTCGGTCATTGCAGACAAAGCTTCTAAGAACTTCATTCTGCGCTCTTGTGTGACCAGGGTAAAAAGCTCTTCGAACTGATCTATGCAAATGAGCAGTTCGCCTTCGTTGGCCGTCGCGAGGCGACGCGCTGCGCTGGGAAAAGCGATAAAATCGTTAAGTGATATCTGAGCGGTAAGATGTGAATTGTCCCCGATGAGTTGGAAATACAAATCCGTCATTGGGTCCCGGCCGGGTGTGAAAACACAAACACGCCAGTTTTCGCTTCCGTGTATTGCATTTGCTGCCAAGGCAGGGAGCAATCCGGCACGAAGTACCGATGATTTCCCACTTCCCGATGAGCCGCCCAATACCAGCATTCGGCCTTGTTGAAGCCTGTTGACAAGCTCTTCGACCAGATCTTCCCTACCAAAAAAATACCTTGCGTCTTCGGACTGAAAGGCTGCCAGTCCTTTGTAGGGACATTCAGCCTGACTCTCTGAAATCTGCGTAACGGCCTCGGAAGCGGCTTCTCGTCTATCCCGGTCCAAGGCATCATTCATTGCATCCCGCCAGGACACCATCTGCTGAAATCGCGCTTCAGGGTCCAGCGCCATTCCATGCCCGATGCAGTCGCGCCACATCTCTGGCAACTCCGGCAAGTTCTCTGAGATACGGTGAAACGGTGGCGGCGCCCGACCTGTCAAAACGTGCCACATGAGCGCCGTCGCCGAGTAAACGTCGGTCATTGGGGTAACAGGTTGTCCGCTTTCGACCTGTTCCGGCGCTTGATAGAGCGGTGTTCCGGCCATCATAGTTGCCCCAGTCACGTCAATCGCCATGTCCTTCGCGATTCCCAAGTCAGCCAGAAAAACTCTTTCGTCTGGCTCAACAAGCGCACTAAAAGTGTTTGCGATGTCAGGGCCCTTCGGGCGTTTGATGCGTTGCAAAAGCACGTTTGCCGGTTTGACATCGCGATGCACAACGTTTGCTTCGTGAACGGCCGTTAAGCCATCGGCCAGCGCGTCAATCAAGATGCCCACGCCGTCACGTTGAGCCAACAACGCTGGCTCCAGACGTTTCAGGCGTTCCGCCAAAGTCCCCCGATCTGCATAGTCCATGACAAAGTAAGGCCGCCCGTCCTCCAGCCGCCCCACGTCATGAACGGACACAACGCGTGGAGATCGAATGCGCCTCAGCAACCGCGCTTCCTCTAGGAAGTGTGTAATGACCTTTTCATTGCTGGCTAGATTTGCATGAAGAATCTTGAGCGTGACAGGGACTTCCAGTTCTTCGTCCCTTGCCAAAACGACAGCTGCAAAACCGCCGCTGGCAATTTCCCTTTCTACGGCATAACGGCCTATAAAAGCGGGGAAACTCATGGCTCATCCCTTACCTCAGAGATGCTCCTGCACGTCCACGCAATGATACTTGGTCGCGTCCAGAATGTTGTGATCCCTGTCAGCCGCAGTAACGCACATGGTTGTGGCCCCATCTCGTGCCGACGTTGAGGCAGCTTCCTTGGTCACATAAGCGGGGTAATCGTCGTGTCGGTGCCATCGGCCTTGCTCGACATTAAACTCGCTTTGAGCATTCCTACCGACTTGTTCGACAGCATAACTTTCCCCCCACCAAGCGTGTAGGTGGTTCTTGGAGACGTCCGGTTCAAAGTTTGCTTCGTAGGTGATTGTAAGTTCGTCACCGTTTTTTTCGACCGAAACGATACGGACTTCGCAGCCATCCACCGGGCAGGCGTTAGGCATATCTGATTGTGCCGAAACTTCCACAGCGGACAGAAATGCGGTCGCTCCTAGGATCAAACCACTGCGACACAATAGGTTTAAATGAATAAGCTGCATGCTTCCCTCCTGAGCTTGTTGAAATCAGCGCTGCAAGATGATCCTAGCACGAAATGAATATATCTTTCTGAGACTTTCGCCACAGAACTCAGAAGACTGACTTTGGAAATGGCTATCGACGCACGACTTCGAATTCGAGAGGTCGGGCATCGGCATGTTGAGTGGGAAGAGATAGCGAAATCAAACCACCGCCAGCAAGCATGACCGCTTCTCGTTTTAGTTGAATTTCTCTTTCATTTTCGAACTTTACGTACGTGCCAGAAGAACTCCGATCTGTTAGCATGAGTTTGCCATTTTTCATGTTCAGCACAGCGTGTAATCGCGAGACCCACGGCTGTGTCATAACTACGTCGCATTGTTTGGATCTGCCGATTTTAATTTCACCACCCTCTCTGCAACGCCATGAGCGGTCGTTTTGATAGAGAATAAGGGCAAAATTATTCCCCTGGGCTTCTTGATTGTTGCCGCGATCAATCAGACCCGGCGGGTGCACAACCGTACTCAGCCCGTCTGTGGGTGCTCGCATTGAATAAGCCCTTACTGGATCGCTCACTCCTTTCAAGTGAAGGGGTCCAATCGGGGTGAGCAACTGCTTGATGTCTGGGCTCAGATAACTGGCGACGCTCTCACTGACGCAAGCCTCGCCTGGGTTCGCGGCCGCGGCTAGTCTGGCTGTTAGATTAACAGTTTCACCAAAAATACCATTCTCAGCGAAAACGATTGGACCATGATGTACTCCTGCATGAACGGACAACAAAGTGCCGTGTGGCTTGTCAATCATATCCAATGCCGACTTAACCGCAGCATCCTGATCAAGAAAATAGCATAAGACGTCGTCGCCCTTTTGCCCTACAGGAACGCCACCAAAGGAAATTGCAGATTCTCTCAGGCGGTCAATCTCGAACTGTATCAGCTTCTGTGCCTGATCGTCTCCCATTGCTTCATAGAACGGAGTGCTATCCGAGATATCTGCAATTATCGTGGTGGCGAGTTTTGATTCCACAGTGATCTTCGCTGTTTAGTTCGTCGAAACACCATGCCATTCGGCATTAAATTCCTAGACTAGGGTAAGGTAGCGAAACTAAGAAAATCAACCTGACTGTAACAGTGGCCACTGGCTGCAAATCAGTTTCAGTCAAGAGTGTCGCGACGGGTCATGTCGGATCACCTTAATAGTAATGATCAGCCCCACCTGAGTGGTCCAATTTGATTGTTAGTGCATGACAGGCCTTTGGTCCATCTGGATGATGGATTCGGGAGCCGGAGGGCGGTAGCCCAGAGCACTATGCGGTCGTTGCTATTTCTAGCTTCGTGTGTTCGTGGCACCGAATTACTGTAAACGCGGCGTCACAGTCGTCGCTGCCTAGCGCAAGAATGGGCCATCCTTAGCTCTAAACATAAACGGCGATGGGCTCTCCGATCGCATTGAGCAAGGGGGTCGTGCCAAGGCCCGGCAAATCCGAGACTCTGACGCGACCATTTTCGACCACCGCCGCGTTTGAAACCGTCTCTTTCAACAGCCCCTTTGCATTGATTGCGGATCGGATGGCGCGGTTGGGCGTGGAATGCGCCATATGCGCGACGACCGAGCAAGCCAATTCGCTGTAGGAACTATCTTGGATTTCCATTGGCACACGCAGCGCAATGCACAGATCGCGGATCAGGCGCATCTTGGAGATACCGCCAACCCGAGCCAGTTTGAGGTTCAGCCCATCCAGCACGCCATCCTCTTTCGCACGCAGAACGACGCCGATGTCGAGGGCAGATTCGTCTAGTATCAGCGGAACGCCGGTGGTCCGGCGCACTTCCTTGCATTCCTCGTAGGTGGCGCAGGGTTGTTCGAAATAAACATCGATATCACCCATGGCTTTGGCAACTCGGATCGCCTCATCCACGCGCCAGCCGCCGTTGCCGTCATATTTGAGCGACTCGCCTGGGCGCATCCGCTCTTTCATCCAGCGCAGATACTCGATGTCATGGGCCACATCGCCGCTGGTCTTGCCCGACAATTGCTGCGTGCCGTGGCGACGATGCCGTTCAATCGCTTCTTCCAGCTCCGGCCCCGGATCGGGTGGTATCGAGCCGACTACCTCAGGCGCTTCCGTCAGCATTCCTCCCAAAAGCATATAGAGCGGTGCATTCAGCGATCGCCCCAAAATATCCCAACAGGCCACGTCAAGCGCGGTTTTGACAAATGGCTGGCCGGTCATCTCAAAATCCATAACCTCGTTGATTGCGCCCACCATTCGGGGGTCCTTGCCGATCAGATGCGGGGCCAGTTCCTCGAGGCCTGCGCGTACCCCGCGTGCCCAGGCCGGGACAAAATTCGCGCCCCAGGGGACAGAGTCGCCCCAACCTTCAATCCCGGCGTCGGTTTCGATCCGAACCAGAGTGATGTCAAAATTGGACATCACCCGATCGTGGGAAATAGTGGCAGGTTTTATCGGTACATCGACCTGATAGACGGAGATTTGGGTGATTTTCATGAAGAACCGAGCCTCGCTTAACGGATAGGGCCGAGGTCAGGCTCGCCGCATAGATTCCGGTGGTCAAAGCATTTCTCGTAGGGGCTTTGCCTCAGTTTTAGTCATAGCTCAGAGCGGCGATGGGGCTCTGAATTTCGAGATGATCCAGTCCCGGACGAGGCACCCATCCGGCGACAATTGCCGTTGTGACGGGACGATCAGGTAAAAGCTGAACTCGGTCTGCATCGGGATGTCGCAAGCAACAGTCAGCCAGCCGCGCGCGAACTGCTCACCCAAAAGCGGCTTCAGGCCGAGCGCGATCCCGGCCCCTTCAAAAGCCGCCTTGTTCAGCAACGTATAGGCATTCAGTCGCATGGCAGGGGTGGGCATTGCGCGCGTCACACCCGCTGCACGGAACCACGCAGGCCAGCTGACCCAATCCATGGTCGCGTCACCCAAGTGCAGCAGCGGCTGATCAAGCAGGTCCGCCGCATCCACGAACGGGGCCCGCCCATCCAGAAACCCCGGGCTGCAGACAGGAACCGCTTCGCCCGTGCGCAGAAAGGTCTTATCCACGCCAGCCCAACGCCCATGGCCGAATTGAATACCAATATCAAACGTATCCTGGGCCGTCGATAGATCTGCATCAGAGGCCAGAACCTGAATCGAGATATCGGGAAAACGGACCTTCAACTCTGGCAAAAGAGGCATCAACCAATAGATCGAGATGGCCTCTGTCGCCGCCACTGTCACCTGACGGTCCTGTGGTGGCAAAACAAGATCGGTTGTCGCATCTGCCAAATGATCAAGGGCGACTGTCACCGCATGATGGTAGCGCCGCCCGTCATCGGTCAGCGCCACAGAGCAATGCCCACGCCGAAACAGCGTCACTCCGAGGGAGATCTCCAACTCCCGCACCTGACGGCTGACAGCGCCTTGCGTTACGCAAAGCTCATCGGCGGCACGGGTAAAGCTGAGCCATCTACCCGCCGCCTCAAATGACAGTAAAGCGTTTAGGTTGGGCAGTTTGGATTTCAGGTTTGGCATGACGAAAACTCTGTCTTTTGCAGACATAATCCTCGTTTGAGGCGGTTTTGCTAGTCTGTAACCTCGTTGAGGTTAGAAACGCATTGCTCAGCCGCCAGAAGAGGACACCAATCCCATGAGTGAAACACCCCAGCAACTATGACCGCCGAGTAACTTGTCGGCCATGGCGGCATCGACATGTTGTATTACCGCGAAGATGTGCCCACTCCGACACCCGGTCCGGGGGAGGAGCTGATCCAGACGTCCGCAGCAGGCGTGAACAACACCGATATCAACACGCGGATCGGCTGGTACTCCAAGAAAGTGACGGAAGAGACCAATACAGGCGGGGGCGAAGGGTTTGACGAGGTCGATGACCAGGAAGCGAGCTGGTCCGGCACACCGCTGACATTCCCTCGGATACAAGGCGCCGATGTGTGTGGCCGGATCGTCGCCGCGGGCGAAAGTGTGGATAGCGCGCGCATCGGCGAGCGCGTTCTCGTGCGCAACATGCTGCGCAGCTGTTTGGATTACCGACCCTATGAATGCTGGAGCATCGGATCAGAATGCGACGACGGTTTTGCGCAGTTTACCCTGGCCCCGGCCCGCGAGGGCCACAAGGTGAGCTGTGACTGGTCCGATGCCGAACTCGCCTCGATTCCATGCGCCTATTCCAGTGCCGAAAACATGCTGCACCGTGCGCATGTGGGCGCGGAAAAGGTCCTGATCACGGGCGCTTCCGGCGGGGTCGGATCCGCTGCGGTGCAACCGGCCAAGCGGCGCGGGGCATATGTGGCCGCGCTGGCTTCAGCCAGCAAGGCGGATGACGTCCTTGCCCTGGGTGCTGACCGCGTGATCGACCGCAACGCGGACCTGGTTGCGGAACTGGACAAAGCTGCGATGGACGTGGTCGTCGATCTTGTGGCGGGCGATCAATGGCCGAGCTTCCTAGACGTGTTGCGGCGCGGGGGCGCTACGCCACCGCAGGTGCCATCGCGGGCCCCATCTCGGAGATTGACGTTCGCCCCCTTTATCTCAAGGACCTCACCCTGTTCGGATGCACCTTTCAGGAAGACGAGGTTTTCGAGAACCTGGTGACCTATATCGAAAGAGGCGAAATCCGCCCAGTAGTCGCCAAAACCTATCCGTTGTCCGATATCGCGATGGCTCAGGAAGACTTCCTGTCCAAGAAACATACAGGAAAGCTTGTTCTTATACCGCCAGCAGTGGGCAGGTGAATCTGCTATTGTGAAGCCGCAAAGCGGGTGCTGCGCCTGCAAAAAGATGCTGCGTCAACGAAATTCAAAAATCCAAGGTCGGCTAAGTCCCGCGAACTGTGAGTTCAAATGGCTTGCGATTCTGGACCGCAGCGAACGGCTGTTTCGACGGGCCGCATCGCAGCGATACTTGGGCCGGACCAATTGCTGCTCAAGGCCGAGTGCTGGGGCAGGGTATTCTGCTGATCAACCAGGCCCTAGTAAGACACACTGCGCCGGTTTCCAGATTGCGAAGAGGCTCATTGGCATTCTGTTTAACGTCGACTTGACGCACTTGAACCGTCGAAACACTCCAAAAGGGCAAAAATCCTAAGGTGTTGAATTCAATGGGAAGCGAGTCTCAATAATTCGGTCCCAGTATTTTCGTACTCCGACAGGTCTGAGAACGCTCAGTCGCTTTGGGTGTAATCAAGGTTATGTAAAAATGCTATCAGCCGAGATCGGAGTGCCTCGAGCCAGATACTGTCTGCCTCAGCAGGCCTTGCCATTATATATGTTCAAGTTGCCGTCGACATCACGTTCAAGGAGCTTAGAACACGACAAGCAGCCAAGCGGGCGCCACTGGCTGCATGGTGGACAGGATGGGCAACAATGCAGATTGGGAGGTCGTTCAATGCTCCAAGATCAGCGTGACATTTACTCGGCGTTGGCCTGACGGACATGTGAGGTTCGGTGGAGGTTTGCGCGTGTCGGCCGGATACCGCATTTCAAATCCGTCGTTGCGATTGGAGATCGAGGCGCTTTCGAACAGCGCCACGGTCCGCAGTTTTCCCCGCACTGTTACTTCAATCTGAACGGTGGTGGAGACAAAACCGTTCGACCATAATTGCCGCATCTCAGACCAACGGGTTTCAGGAAAGCCTGCGGCGATATTGGATTCGTGCCGGGGAGTCGATTGGCGCTTTCTTCGACCGAACCGGTCTTGCAAGCTTATTCCAGAACGCACCTGAATCACATGGATCGTTCAGCTTTGTCTGACCCACCCTATACGGCCCACTCAGGTTTGGCACTCGAGCCGCAAGGTTGGCCGGACACGTCAAACAATCCGCCTCATCTCAGTGTGATCCAGCAAGCCTGGGAGCGGTATCGGCAAATATCCCACATCGGCTTCAGCCAAACGGCGCACCACAATGGTTGACCGAAAGGGCTCGATCCAGCATCCTGCGGCGTAACAGACTGGCCCGGCGCGGTTATTTTTCATTGCGGTCACTTTTTCAGCAAGGTCCGAAACATGCCCGATGCATCGCAGAAGCAATATGTGCTGGACACGCATCGGCTGCGCGACCCCGAGCAGACCTTGCATATCGTCAAGCCGTTTCTGAAAAGCATGGGCATCACCCGAATTGCGAACCTGACCGGGCTGGATCGGATCGGATTACCTACGGTGATGGTTGCCCGGCCGAATTCCCGCTCTGTTGCGGTGTCGCTGGGCAAGGGACTGTCGTTGCGGGCGGCCGAGGCCTCGGGCGTGATGGAAGCGATCGAGTCCTGGCACGCTGAACGGGTTCAGCTACCGCAACGTCTGGCTAGGTATTCCGAATTGGCCGAGGAAACCGCAGTGGTCGACGTGACCGGCCTGCCGCGAGTGACCGGAGGGCACTTTGACCCGCATCGGAACATGCTGTGGGTTCAGGGGCACGATCTGGCCGGGGATGAACCGTGCTGGGTTCCGCTCGAGATGGTCGATACCGACTATACCAGCGCGCCGGTTGGCGGTCAGGCCGCCTTTCCCCGCACAACCAATGGGCTGGCCTCGGGCAACAACCTGACTGAGGCCAGCTGCCACGCCATATGCGAACTGATCGAGCGGGATGCCACAACCCTGTGGCATCACCAACAGGGAACACCGCGTCTTGATCCGGACAGCGTTGATGATCCGCGTTGTTGCCAAGCCATCAAGATGATCACCGACGCGGGGCTAGAGGTCGGGCTGTGGGACACGACCTCGGACGTCGGCATCGCCAGTTTCCGCTGCGTGATCTGCGAAGGTGGCGGGCAACCCGGTCATATTGGCATCGGTGATGGATGCCATCCGGATCGTGCCATCGCCTTGCTCCGAGCCCTGACCGAAGCGGCGCAGACGCGGCTGACCTATATCTCAGGTGCGCGGGATGATCTGGACCCCGAGGAATTCACCAATCAGGCCAAAACGGAACGTGGCCAGTATGTGCGCGATTTGATCGATGGTACTGCGGCGGATCAGAGTTTTTGCGACTGTCCGACTCATGTAACCAACTCCTTTGACGAGGATCTGGGCCTGTTATTGCAGCGGCTCTCTGCTGTTGGTGCCGCGCAGGTTGTGACGGTTGATCTGTCGCGGCCGGAATATGATATATCGGTGGTCCGGGCCGTCATTCCCGGGCTTGAGGCACCGCATGACGAACCGGATTACATCCCCGGTCCCCGGGCGCTGCGCATCAGGGACGGCCTGACATGACTGCGGTGATTTTTGTCGGTCCGACCCTTGCGCCAGAGGCGGTCTTGAAGTGTTTGGATGCTACAATCCTGCCCCCCGTCCGGCAGGGTGACGTATACCGCGTTGTGCGTGAAAATCCGGCTGCCATCGGTATCATCGACGGGTTTTTCGAAGGCGTGCCCTCGGTCTGGCACAAGGAAATCCTGTGGGCGATCGAACAGGGCATTCCGGTTTTCGGCAGCGCCAGCATGGGCGCTTTGCGCGCGGCAGAGCTGGCTGATTTCGGAATGATCGGTGTTGGGCGCATTTACGAGGATTACTGTAACGGCACGCTGCAGGACGATGACGAGGTTGCGGTTCTGCACAGTCCGGCCGAGCTGGGCTTCCAACCGCTGAGCGAACCGATGGTGTCAATTCGCGCGACTGTGGCACAGGCCCGGACCGTCGGGGTATTGCCGCCGGATACGGCCTCTGAGGTGCTGCGCTGCGCCAAGGCGATGCACTACCGTCATCGCATCTGGCCGGACATTCTCGGCACGCTTGGAAACCTGCCGGGTATTAGCGAATTCGCGGACTGGTTGCCGAAGGGTCGCATCGACGCCAAGGCCCAGGATGCGTTTGCCATGCTTACACGTATGTCGGAACATCAGGCCGGAGCCCCCCTGCCCCCGTCAGACATTGCACGAACCGAGCCCACCTTGATGTGGAAGGCGTTGCGCGCAAGAGTTGATTCCGGAGATCATGCCGCCGACCGTAGTGTGATCGACGAATTACGGCTTCAGCCCGAGCTTTACGCAAAGGTGCGGGAGCGTGCAATTCTGGCCCTGTTATCGCGCGAGGAGGCCTTGAGGCAGGATCGCCCCCCCGAACGCGCGGAGTTGGTTCGGCAAATGGAGGCCCACCGGGCCACTGTCGGCCTGTCACGAAGATCCGACCTGATGGCGTGGATTGCCGCGAATGATCTGAGCCCCGAGGGCTATGAAACGATGCTGGCGGATGCTGCCCGGATTGAAGCCGCCGCTGCGTCACGGGCGGGCCATCTTGACGAACACATGCTGTCGGAGCTGCGCCGCTCGGATCAGTATGCCGAGTTGCGGAACAGGGCTGCCAACAAGGCGGAACAGGCTCTTCCGACGGGCCGGTCCGGTGTGGACAGGTTGCGAGTGCTTTTGTGGTATTTTGAATCTCGTCTTGACCAGCCGGTGCCCGATGACCTTGACTCTTATGCAGTGGCGCTCGGTCTGGACGGGCGGGATGCGTTTTATGAGATGATAGAAGCCGAGTTTTTGTATTGCCACAGGGGTGCCGACACCGGAGCCGCAGAATAAGAGGTCACCGGACTTGACCGAGTACCGCACGGGAGGGCGTATTGTGAACTTACCCGAACAGATTGATGAAGAACCCGGTACCCGGTTTCTGCTGTACCCACAGTCTCCGTTTCTGGAGCCCAACGCTCCACTGGAGCTGGTCGAGATTTCTGCACCACAAGGCAGTATCGGGCCCGGGCCGTCGGGGCCGCGCATGTACACGGTTGACCCGGTGGGGAAAACCACCCCTTACGGCGCGATCGTGCCAGGGCCAAATGGGCCGGGCATGTATCTGCCGCCTTGGGACGGTCAAATCCAGCCGCCCGCCATGCCGGATGAATTCGGCAACTTCATCCATATCGATCCCAGCAACCCCGCTTTTGAAGCCGCACATCTGTTCGGTTCGGCTCATTTCACCATGGATGTCTGGCAGGGCTATTTCGACCGCCCGATCCCGTGGCATTTCGCCCGTGATTTCGACCGTCTGGAACTGTCGCTTCTGCCTAGTCTGGACAACGCGCATATCGGTTGGGGCTTTCTGGAAACTGGTGGCACCCATGAGCACGGGGATGAATACCGACCCTATAGCCTGAATTTCGACGTGGTCGCGCATGAGATCGGCCATGCCATCATCTACAGCGTGATCGGGATGCCAACAGATGGCGATGCCTCGGGTGAGTATTACGGATTTCATGAATCCGCTGCCGATCTGGTGGCTTTGTTGGCGTCGCTGCATTTCGGTTCGGTGGTGGATGATTTACTGGAGAACACGCGGGGGAACCTCTACACCTTCAACCGCCTCAGCCGATTTGCCGAACTGTCTGAAAACGCGCAGATCCGGCTTGCGGCGAATGATCGGTCCTTGTCGGAATTCGCCGCCGGATGGTCCAGCGAGCATGCTCTGTCCGAACCCCTGACCGGTGCGATGTTCGATATCTTTGTCGATATCTATCACGAGCGTTTGCTGGTTCACGGCCTGATCTCGGCCGAGGAGGAGAACCTGTCGGATCAGTTGGAAGGATCGCCTGACTATAACCGGGTAATGCAGGGTGTTTTCGACAAGCGATATGCCGAAAACCCCGAAGGCTTTCGCATCGCCCTGCTGGAGGCGCGCGACTATCTGGGCACATATCTGGCTGACACGTGGGAAATGCTGGATGCGGATATGCTCAGCTATTTCGGAGTGGAAAAGGCCCTGCTGGCCGTGGATCAAGAGATCACCGGTGGTGCTTTTCGCAATATTATCGAAGGCAACTTCCGTGTGCGTGACATCGGATTGACAACCGCAGGACCGCGCCTGCCTGATCCTGAAGAAGGCAGTCATTCAAATTCGGTCCGCACGCAGGTGCCGGACTGATGCCTAAAACCCTTTATTTTTAAATGGTTTTGTGGCATTCAATCGAAAGGTGATTTTTAGGAACATTTTGACTCGTGACTTTTCGGGTCTTCGTTAGGGGGGGCGAGGCGTCCCATGTCGTCAAGCCTGCAATCAGGAGATGAGTTTATGCCAGAAACTTTGCTCAGTTTTTCCGAAGTGTTGATTTTCGGACGCGTCCTTGATGACATGAAATACGTCGTCACCGACAAGCGCGGACAGGGAAATAACAAACAACTGGACAAGCAGTTTGCCAAGGACGGCGAAGATGAGCCCAGGTTCGCCAAGATTTACGGGTTCGCCTATGAAGGTACATATTACGACCTTCCCGAACCCGCGATCTTCCTTGTTCATGGCAAAGGAAAAAGCGCCACGGATGGCAATCTGCCGGGAAATCTTGCCTCTCGGGCGCCCAACGATCCATCCAAAAGCGGTGTCGCGGCCGCTGACTATCAGATGGCCAACGACATTATGTACTGGAACTATGACAAGGCTGATCAGACCATGCGTATGGATGTCACGTCGGGTATGTTCGAACAGGTGCTGCTGGACATCTACTTCGGTTTTGACAGCCCCGCGATCAGCGGCGCCCGCGTGAGTGGTGCGCGGGTTAGCGGCGCACGTGTGAGCGGAGCCAGGGTTAGTGGTGCGCGCGTAAGCGGAGCCAGGGTCAGCGGCGCACGTGCGCGGGGCTCGGAAGACTGACGCGGGTAATACTCCGGCGGATAGCAGAATAGATTTGCGAAAGGCCCTGCTCAGCAGGAGCCTTTCTCGTTCAGAACCCAGCTTTTTTCAGGCCCTCGACAAAATGCTGAGTGTCCTCAGGCAGGCGGTCCGGCTGTACATTCTCCCACCGTTTCAATGAGAAATTGGGATGCGCTTTGCGATGTCTATCCGCAATATCTCGCGCGATGTCCAACTGATCGAGATGTGCGAAGCTGGCGGCCAGCAAGCGTTGTCCTTCGGTGGGATTGTTCATCTTGTTGACGGCGTCAATGGCTTCCCTATAGCGCTTGAGGTTGAAATACGCCCCACCCAGATGCCACAGGTACTGGTCCGGGAAGTACGGATTTAACCGCATTGCCTGCTGCAAATGAGTGATTGCCGTTTCGTTGTCACCATAATGTGCCAACGCATCGGCGAAATCGGAATGCATGTCAGCGTCATTCGGGTTCAGCGCCAGAGCACGCCGATAGGATTGCAGCGCTGCATCATGTTCCTTGCGATACAGATGGACATAGCCCAATTCCCCAAAACCACGCGCATCGGTGGGGTCCAGTTCGATTGCACGCTGCGCAAAGGTCAACGCCTGGTCCAGCGCGGTAGAGGGATCCTTGCTCCAGGAATAACGCCAGTCGATATTCAGTGTTCGCGACAGCGCCGCCGCTGCACGGGCATAGCCTTCGTCCCGGTCAAGCGCGGATTGGTAGAAGTCTTGCGCCTTGCGGTTGTCGTTCCGTGTATACTTAAAAATATGGTGCTGACCCTGAAGCACGGAACCATAAGCCTCAAGGTCAGACGGGATCGCCTGAATCATGCGCCGCTTTTCGTGCGATTCAATCATCACCGCGGTGGCGGCCACGATGCACTCGGTCACTTCGTCCAGGATATCGAAAATATCGTCGATCTTGCGATCAAACCGCTCGCCCCAAATGGTGCGTTCGGTTGTGGCATCTATCAATTCCGCCGTAATCCGGATGCGGCTTGCCGACCGGCGCACACTGCCCCGGGCGACATAGCGCACATTCAGCTTTTGCGCCGCCTCTTTCGGTGGCATCGACTGCGTCTTGAAGAAGAAGGACGAGTTCCGCGCAATCACGAACAGATTCCGGAATTTGGACAGGTTCATGATGATGTCGTCGGTCAGCCCCTCGGCGATCCAGCTGTCCGACTCGTCCCCGCTCTGGCTGCTGAAAGGCAGAATGGCGACCGAGGGAGTGTCGGGGCGCTCCAGCACGTCTCCAAGAATTTCGGGCCGCATCGTCCCGGCCATTGTCGCCCCGGCCACCTCACTGCGCACGCAGTAGGTTGAGACGGGGGACAGAATGTTTTTCAACTGTTTGGGACCAAGAAACTCATACCCATAGCGCAGGCGGTTGCAGACTTGGTCATAGACAGCCGAGCTGACGTAGACCCTTTCAGGTTCCGCGATTTCCTGCAGCCGGGCGGCGATATTGACGTTGTCGCCATGGATGCCACGATCATCGATCAGGATTTCTCCCAGATGGACGCCGGCGCGGAACATGAGTCGCTGATCATCGGTGCGCTCTTGGTTGTGCTGGCTGGCAATACGGTGCAGTTCCACCCCGAACTCCACCGCGCTGGTGGCAGTGTCAAACAGGGCCAGAATACCGTCCCCGCGCACCTCGACCACCCGGCCCTGAAACGCAGCGCAGGTCTCTTCGAGTTGAGACATCAATGATTTTAAAGCATTATACGTATCCAGCTCATTCTCGCTCATCAAGCGTGAATACCCGACGACGTCGGCAAACAGGATCGCGCCCAGCTTCTGCGTGATGGAAGGATTTGGACTTGTGGTGTTCACATTCAATACTCGTCTCAGGGGCTGCGTTCGAACCCTATCGTCAGTTTATAGCAAAATGTGCTTTTGCGCTCTGAAAGCGAAATCACACCCCGTTACTCACACTCATCAACTTGCGGTGGCCAGGACCAACCCGAAGTCCCGTCCGACCCGAGGGTCACGACTGTCGCCCGGTCAAGTTCGTTTGCTAGGATGGGGCGCCTGTCCATCCAATCTTGCCTGAGAATGCCAACGACGATCATGTCGTGGAATGTTCCATCCGCGAACCAAGCTTGCCGCATTGTCCCTTCGACCTGACACCCCAGTCTTTCCACGAGGTCGCGACTTATGTGGTTATCTTCCCGATAGTACGAGGTAAGCCGGTTCAAGCCAAGCTGGCGGAATGCAAAATCGGCAACCAGAGCGGTCGCCCTGATAGCCAAACCTAACCGTCTGGCTGATTTTTCGACGAACATGGCAACAACTGCGTCCCGGTTGACTGGGGATATGCCCTCGAGTCCCGCCATTCCAAGAATCTGTCCGCTGCTGGATTCGATAGCGAACCAGCATCTGTTGTCGCTTCCAAATGGGTTCAGCGCGCCGTTCCAGACCTCTTCGGTTTGTGCCATATTGAATGGAATACGTAACGTGCGGTCAAATCGGGCGAGGTCCTCGATATCCTGAAACCAGGGAGTGATGACCTCCAGATCCGCCTTCTCGAGGGGACGCAGCTTGAATACGCTGTTGGATGTGTCTGGCAATGGATCAACTACCTTTAATTAAAGTCAGAAAATACATTCTGGACCCTAACACACTTGTTCATCAAATACGAAACGAGAATACATCGGCCCCGGCGGAATTGCTCCGACGGGCCTGTGTACGGTAGACCAAAGCCAAACGGAAACCGACCCACCTGAAACAGGCGGGCCGGTTCGCCGTGAGTGGTGTGGTCGTTAGTCGTACAGAACGGCCGATATCTTCGGGTCGTCCATGTTAGATGCGTCATAGTAGTAGAAGCCAGTGTCGATGAGCGACGGCACTTCCTCGCCATTCAGAGCGGCAACGGCGGCCTTGACAGTTTCATAGCCAATCCCAACCGGATTCTGAGTAATGGCCCCCGCCATCAGACCGCTTTTGATCGCGTCTTTCTGTGCTTTGCCGCTGTCATATCCGATAATGACCAGCCCTTCGGTGCCCAGTTCCTGCACGCCGTTTACTACACCGATGGCCGAGCCTTCGTTGGTACCGAAAATACCTTTCAAATCCGGGTTTGCGGTCAGGATCGCCTTGGTGACCTCGGTAGATTTCAGGTGGTCGCCTTGGCCGTATTGAACGGTGACAACCTCAATATCCGGGTACTTCTCGGCAATGCGGTTTACGAACCCGTCGCGGCGGTCGATGCCGGTGCGGCTGGTCTGGTCATGCGCGACCACGGCGACCTTGCCTTTGCCACCCAGCATTTCGGCCATCTTGTCTGCGGCCAGACCTGCTGCGGCCAGGTTGTCTGTTGTTGCGGTCGAGACCGGGATGTCGCTGTCGACGCCACTGTCAAAGGCGATGATCGGGATACCTTTTTCGTCAGCCTGTTTCAGCAGCGGGATGGCGGCCTGACTGTCCAAAGCGGCAAAGCCTATTGCCTTGGGATTGTTGGCCAACGCCGCGGCCAGCATGTCGATTTGGCGGTCGACCATAGTCTCGTTGTCGGGCCCTTCGAAAGTAATGGTCACACCATATTCGTCCGCGGCCTGTTCGGCGCCGGATTTCACCGCCTGCCAGAACTGGTGCTGGAAGCCTTTGGACACAAGCGGAATGAAAACATCCTCGGCCACAGCCATCGAGGCCGGAGCCACAAGGGTGGCCGCGCTCAGCGCCCCCAGAATAAAACGACGTGTAAACATAATTCTCTCCTCCTTGTTGGTCGTTTGTGTGTAAGCTCAGCCAATTTTCTTGCGCCGTGCCATGTCGGCATAAACGGCCAGAATGATGATCGCGCCGGTCACGACGGTCTGCCATTCCTGTGCCACAGACAGAACGCGCAACCCATTGGTCAGTACTGCCATGATCAGCGCACCGATCAGCGTACCCAGGATCGTGCCGCGCCCACCGGACAGGGATGTGCCCCCGATCACCACGGCCGCGATGGCCTCCAGTTCGTAACCCAGACCCAGCGCGGGCTGCGCCGAGTTCAGGCGTGACGCTATTAGGATACCGGCGATACCGCAGATTGCTCCGGCCAGCGCGTAGATGCGCATTTTCCACATGTCGGTGTTCACTCCGGACAGGCGCACCGCCTCTTCGTTCGATCCCAGCGCAAAGGTGTAGCGCCCCAGAACCGTGCGGCCCAGAATATACGAGGCCGCGATGGCCACGAGGAACAGGATCAGCACGCCGTTGGGGATGGGTAGCGCTGGGACAACCT
The DNA here is from genome assembly GCF_056542405.1 of Ruegeria sp. AD11(2025). Classification (NCBI taxonomy): domain Bacteria; kingdom Pseudomonadati; phylum Pseudomonadota; class Alphaproteobacteria; order Rhodobacterales; family Roseobacteraceae; genus Ruegeria; species Ruegeria sp. AD11(2025). Next base: position 79,331 of record NZ_JBQFZU010000019.1, read on the forward strand.
CTCCGACCAGGGACCCGCGCGAGATCTGGTCGAAACCTGGAGTGTCGTTAAAATAGATCGGGCGCGTGCCCGAAATTACCAGCGAAAGGCCCTTGAGGATCAGCATCATGCCCAGCGTGGCGATGAAGGGCGGGATTTTCATCTTGGCCACAAACGTACCAGAGCACAGACCGCAGAGCGCCCCTGCCCCAATGGCCGCCGCAACACCCAGCAGCAACGGCATCCCCAGATAGGTCAGTACCACCCCGGCGATCACCGCGCAAAACGTCATCAGCGTGCCCAGCGACAGATCGATCCCGCCTGTAATGATGATCAAAGTCGCCGCCACGGCCAGCACCCCGTTGACCGAGGTGGCCTGCAGAATGGCGATCATGTTCGAGGTTTGCATGAAATTCGGCGACGCGATCGAGAACCCGATCAGCAGGGCAATCAAACTGGCAAACGCCAGCAGCTTTTGATAGGCGCCGCTCTCCGACAGACCCGCAAGCGGCTTCTTCTTGTCGATATCCGTGGCTGTGGTCATTGGACTGTCCCTGTTACCTGCATCGCCGCCTTGCGTTGGGTGGCCAGATGCATGATGTCTTCCTGAGTGGTGTCTTTCCCGCCGGGCAGAATGCCAGTCAGTCGGCCTTCGCACATCACGGCGATGCGGTGGCTGAGGCGCATGATCTCGGGCAGTTCCGATGAAATCACGATGATCGTCTTGCCCTGCCCGGCCAGTTCTTCGAGAAGCTTGTAGATCTCGGATTTTGCGCCCACGTCGATGCCACGGGTGGGCTCGTCAAAGATCAGGATATCGCAGTCGCGCAGCAGCCATTTGGCGATGACGACCTTCTGCTGATTGCCGCCAGACAACAACCGTACCTCCTGCACGTCCGAGGGAGTACGTATACCCAACTGATTGATGTAACTTTTGGCCGTGGAGCTGATTTCGCCGTCGTTCAGAACCCCACCCGTCGCGGTGAACAGGTCCATCGAGGCCAGAGCGATATTGTCCCGCACGTTCATGCCCGTTGCCAGACCGAAGTGCTTGCGGTCTTCCGACAGATACCCGATCCCCGCGTTCACCGCATCCTTGGGAGACTTGATCGACACGGGGTTCCCATGCACCCGAACCTCCCCCCTGTCTTTGGGGTCGGCCCCGAAAATGGCGCGGGCCACTTCGGTGCGCCCTGCCCCCATCAACCCGGCAAAACCCAGTATTTCACCTTTCTGAACCGAGAAGCTGACGTCGTGAATGTCCTTTCCCCGTGTCAGGCCGGAAACCTGCAGCGACACTTCGGCAGCGCCCAGATCCGGAACGTCCAGTGGTTTCTCGTTCACCTCGCGCCCCACCATCATCGCGATGATCCGGCTAATAGGTGTGTCCGCCGCGTCCACGGTGCCAACATATTCACCGTCACGCATGACGGTGACGCGGTCGGCGATCTGCTTCAGTTCGTTCATCTTGTGGCTGATGTAGACAATGCCCACGCCTTCGGCCTTGAGGCGGCGGATGATGACAAACAGTTCGGCAATCTCAGCATCGTTCAGTGCCGCTGTTGGTTCGTCCATGACCAGGACCTTAGACCGATAAGACAACGCCTTTGCGATCTCGACCATCTGCTGTTTCGCAATGGTCAGGCTACCAACCAGTGTTCTCGGTTCCAGCGACAGGTTCATCAAGGCAAAAATTTCGGAGGTTTGCGCGTTCAGTGCGACCTCGTCCAGACGGCCGAAACTCTTGTGCGGCTCGCGTCCGATAAAGATGTTCTGCGCCACCGTCAGGTCATTCATAAGGCTCAGTTCCTGATGGATGATGCCGATTCCCAGATCCTGCGCCTCGCGCGGGGTGGTTGGGCTGACCGATTTGCCTTCGATTACCAGATCACCGCCATCGCGCTGGTAGATCCCTGACAGAATCTTCATCAGTGTGCTTTTCCCGGCCCCGTTCTCACCCATCAGCGCGTGAACCTCGCCCGGGAACAGATCGAACTGCACGGATTTCAGCGCGTGCACTCCGGGGAAATGCTTGTCGATCCCCGTCATGTCGACCAGTTTTGTCATTTCTCCTCCCATATCGCCCTCTCCCCAAGGGCTGCGCGGGTTACATCACCGCGCCGATTTGCCAGGGGACGAACTCGACGCCCCCAAAGCCAAGTTCCTCACTTTTGGTTCTCTCGCCTGAGGCGACCCGGATCAGAATTTCGAACAGCTGTTCGCCCTTGGCTTCGATGCTGATGCCTTCGGTGACGATATCCCCGCAGTTCAGGTCCATGTCGTCTGCCATGCGCGCATACATTTCGGAGTTGGTGGCCAGTTTGATGCAGGGGGTCGGCTGATAGCCGGAAACCGAACCCCGCCCGGTGGTGAACACGATCAGATTTGCGCCCGAGGCCACCTGACCGGTGACCGAACAAGGATCGAATCCGGGGCTATCCATGAAGACAAAACCCTTCTTGTCGATCATCTCGCCGAATTTGTAGACGTCCCGCATCGGAGCGGTGCCGCCCTTGGCCACTGCGCCCAGCGATTTCTCCAAAATTGTCGTCAGGCCGCCTCGCTTGTTGCCGGGGCTGGGATTGTTGTCCATCTCACCGCCGTTGCGGGCGGTATAATCTTCCCACCAACGGATGCGATCGATCAGCTTCTGGCCGACCTCCGGTGTTTCGGCGCGGCGGGTCAAAAGATGCTCTGCCCCGTAAATCTCGGAGGTTTCCGACAGGATTGTCGTGCCGCCATGGCGCACCAGCAGGTCCGAGGCATATCCCAGCGCCGGATTGGCGGTGATCCCTGAATACCCATCCGATCCACCGCACTGCATCCCGACCGTGATCGCACTGACCGGGGTCGGAGTGCGCTTCGCCTGATTGGCCAGTTCCGCAATACCGCGCAACTCATGCAAGCCGCGCTCGATGGTGCGGCGGGTGCCGCCTTCGTTCTGGATGGTCATGTAGCGCAGCGCGCCATCCTGACGGATTGGACGACCGCCGACCAGATCCGCGATTTGCATGACCTCGCAGCCCAACCCTATCAGCAGAATGCCAGCAAAGTTTGGATGCTGGGCATATCCAGCCAGAGTGCGGAACAGGGTCGCATAACCTTCGTTCTTACCTGACATGCCGCAGCCGGTGCCGTGTACGATCGGTACCACGCCGTCGATATTGGGATAATTGTCCAACAGGCACGTTTTTACAGCCGCTTCGGCAATAAAACGCGCGACCGAGCCCGAACAATTCACCGTTGTCAGAATGCCGATATAATTGCGCGTTCCAACCTTTCCGTCGGCTCGGTGAAAGCCCTGAAAAGTGCGGCCTTCATTCAGTGCCGCCAATGGCGTGTTGGCGCTGGCATGGGCATAATCCTGTTGATGCGCGCCCATCCCAAGATTGTGCAGGTGAACATGATCGCCAGGGTTGATGTCACTTTTTGCCTGTCCGATGATTTGCCCGTAGCGAATAACACTCTCACCTGCAGCAATTGCGGTTACGGCGATCTTGTGCCCGCGATTGACAGGGCCGGACAGGGGTGTGGTCAGGCCGGCTGGCCAGTCTTCGGCGTGCAAATCGCGCAGCGCGATCACGACATTATCATCTGGGTTCAGCTTGACCGTATCGCGCGTCGCCGTTCCGAAGGCCTTATTTTTATGGCTTGCGTGCATCTTGTCCCCGCTTGACTGCTCTGATTGCTAAAACTTGACCGCGCACTTGTCAACTAACATGTTAGTATGATAGTTCGATCCCATGAGCAAACTACAAGACATCAACGAGCAGCTTTTGCGCGACATTGCGTCGGATGAAGGCTCGCTGGCGCAGCGGGTTTATCAGGCGATCAAACAAGCCATTTTGTCACTGGACTTTCCGCCCGGTGCAACGCTCAGAAAAGCGCCAATCTGCGAGCGGCTGGACGTTTCGCGCGCGCCCGTGGCCGAGGCGATTGCCCGGTTGGCCGCCGAGGGGCTGGTGGATGTCGTGCCGCAGTCGGGAACGCGGGTATCGTTTTTCTCGATGCCGGAAATCCGCGAAGGTATGTTCCTGCGCGAGGCTTTGGAACTGGCAACTGTTGCCAAGGTGGCACGCGACTTGACCGAGGAGCAGCGCAAGCAGCTCAACCGGAACATGCGCCTGCAGGAGCTGTTGATCGAGGATGAGGATATTCCCGGTTTCTATCAGGCTGATGAAGAATTCCATGCGTTGCTGATGCAGTTCACCGGTTTCAAACGTCTGAGCGACGTGGCGCAGACCGTATCGCTGCAAGTCAGCCGCGCCCGGATGCTGTTGCTGCCGACGCCGGGACGCATTGCGGAAACTCTGGAAGAGCATCGCGCCATTCACGCCGCCATTATGGACTGTAACGAGCAGGCCGCGCAGGCGGCCATGCGGCACCACCTGGGACAGCTCATGCCGCGTATCGAGGTTCTGATTCAGGAACAACCGCATCTTTTCAACATCACCACCCATGCAGCACGGGAAGCAGGATGACCGTTTCGCAAACCGAACTCTTGAACCATCGCACCAAAAGACCAGTACCTCTGACTCGTATGGGGTTCGGTGGCGCGCCTCTGGGCAATCTCTATCGCAAAGTCTCGGACGAGGACGCGCAGGCCGCATTACAGGCTGCCTATGATGCGGGCATCCGGTTTTTCGACACCGCGCCGCAGTATGGGCTCGGCCGGTCCGAGCACCGGTTTGGTGAGGCGATCGCCCGATTTGGGCGCGAAACCATCCAGCTTTCGACCAAGATCGGGCGTCTGCTGCTGGATTGCGAGCCGCACGAGGTTACACCCGAATCCTTTGTAGACGTGCCGCAGAAACGCATCGTGTTCGATTACACCTATGACGGTGTGATGCGGTCCTATGAAGCGAGCCGGGACCGGCTCGGCATCACCAATGCTGATATCCTGCTGGTGCATGACGTCTGCGTTTTCAGCCAGGGCAGTCAGGAGATGTCGGATGCCAAGGTGCGCGAACTGTTCGATGGTGGCGGCTACAACGCACTGACCGAGCTGCGGGATGCAGGTGAGGTCGCCGCGATTGGTGCCGGAGTGAACGAATGGCAGGTCTGCAAGAAACTGTTGGGGTTAGGTGATTTCGACGGCTTTCTGTTGGCCGGGCGGTATACGTTGCTGGAGCAGGAGGCGTTGGACAGTTTCCTGCCGCTCTGTGAAGAACGTGATGTGGGCATCATTCTGGGTGGACCGTACAACTCAGGCATCTTAGCCACCGGAGCGATACCGGGGGCCAAGTATAACTACGCTGATGCGCCAGAGGAGATCTTGAATCGCGTGCGCAAGATCGAAGCGGTCTGCGCCGCGCATGACACGCCGCTCATTGCGGCCGCGCTGCAGTTCGTTCTGGGTCACCCTTGCGTCAAAACCGTAGTCCCCGGCGCGGTCAGCGCTGCCGAAGTGCAGGCCAATGTCGCCTTGCTGAACCGCAGGATTCCGTCAAGTTTCTGGTCTGATCTGCAGTCCGAGGGACTGATCCGCCCCGACGCACCCCTGCCCGCCGAGGCTGCCAATGCTGCATAACATCGACCCAATCCTCTCGCCCGATCTTCTGCACACCCTGCGAGCCATGGGGCACGGGGATGAGATCGTGATCGCGGATGCGAATTTTCCGGGCTCAAGCATTGGCCCGGTTTGCATCCGCGCCGACGGGTCCTCGGCAAGCGAAATACTGCGGGCTGTACTGTCCGTCATGCCGTTGGATACATTCGTGCCTGATCCGGCGCTGACCATGCAGGTGGTCGGTGACCCGGACGCCGTGCCCGAAGCCGTGGCCGATTTTCAGACCGTCATTGATGCGACGGCAGATAACCCCGCCCGCATTCAGGGGCTGGACCGGTTTGCCTTCTATGACCGTGCCGCCAACGCCTTTGCCATCGTTCAGACGGGTGAGCAAAGGCTGTACGGCAACATTATCCTCAAAAAGGGCGTCATTGGATGAAGATCGACGCACATCAGCATTTCTGGTCGTTGGCGCGCGGTGATTACGGCTGGCTGACGCTAGAACTTGCTGCGATATACCGCGATTTCTCACCGGGCGATCTTGCCCCCCTCATCAAGGCGGCAGGTATTGAAGGCACGGTTCTGGTGCAAGCCGCACCAACGGTGGCCGAGACGGAGTATATGTTGTCTCTGGCTGATCGGACTCCGTTCATCAAAGGCGTGGTCGGATGGGTCGATTTCGAAGCCGCTGATGCGCCGACACAGATTGAAAAGTTGTCGGCGAACCCGATCCTGGTTGGGTTGCGGCCAATGATTCAGGACATCCCGGACCCAAATTGGATGATGGGAGAGGTTTTGATCCCGGCATTTGAGGCAGTGCAGCGTCACGACCTCACCTTTGATGCCCTGACGTTGCCGCAGCATCTCGGCCCTTTGCGCCAGCTGTTGGAGCGCCATCCGCAGATGCGTGCGGTCCTTGATCACGGGTCTAAACCCCTGATCAAGGAGGGGGCGATTTCCGGGTGGGCTGAAGACATGGCTGCCCTTGCCCGCGATACCGACGCCTGGTGCAAGCTGTCCGGGCTGGTCACCGAAGCCGCGCCAGGTTGGACAGTCGATGACCTGCGTCCCTATGTCGATCATCTGCTGGACACGTTCGGCCCGTCCCGCATGATCTGGGGCAGTGATTGGCCGGTCTGCACATTGGCCAGCAGCTACCAGCGCTGGCTCGACACTACTGACGAGTTGCTGAGCGCACTGAACGAAACCGAACGCAGAGCGGTGCTGGGAGGCAATGCCGCTCGAGCCTACAACCTCAGGGACTGAAATGAAATTTCCGAAATTGGATACCAGCGGTTTGTGGTTGGGGCGTGTGGAGCGCGCGGGTATTGGCCCCTCCGTTGTAACCCTGCGCGACGGACATGTGTTTGATATCACCTCCAAAGAGGCACCGACGGTGCGCGACGTCCTGGAACGGGAGGACGCCGCCGACTATACGCGCTCGGCACCGGGTGAAACGTTGGGTCCGCAGCGTGGAGACCATCATTGGCTGGCCCCCTGCGATCTGCAGGTGATTAAGGCCTGCGGTGTCACCTTCGCGGGTTCTATGGTCGAGCGTGTGATCGAAGAGCAAGCCGCGGGTGACCCGGCCAAGGCTGAGGCAATCCGCACCCGTATCGGTGCCCGCATCGGTGACAGCCTGACCAACATTGTGCCGGGGTCCGACGCGGCGGCGCAGGTCAAAGAGGCACTGATCACTGAGGGTCTGTGGAGCCAATATCTTGAGGTTGGGATTGGTCCGGATGCCGAGGTGTTCTCCAAGGCGCAGGCGCTGTCTTCGGTGGGGTTTGGCGCGGATGTTGGCCTGCACCCCATTTCAGTCTGGAACAACCCAGAACCCGAGGTCGTTCTTGCCGTCAACTCACAAGGTAAGATCAAGGGTGCGACGCTGGGCAATGACGTCAACCTGCGCGATGTCGAAGGGCGCTCGGCCCTGTTGTTGAGCAAGGCCAAGGACAACAACGCCTCTTGTGCGATCGGGCCGATGATCCGATTGTTCGATGACAGTTTCACGCTGGATGACGTTCGCACCGCAGAGCTGATGCTGACCGTGGCTGGTCCTGATGGGTTTGCGATGCAAGGCCATTCCTCGATGGCGCAAATCAGCCGCGATCCGGTCGATCTGGTGGCTCAGACCATCGGGCGGCATCACCAGTATCCCGACGGATTGATGCTGTTTCTTGGAACCCTCTTTGCACCGACTCAGGATCGCGATACTCCGGGGGGAGGGTTCACTCATAAACTGGGTGATATCGTCACGATTTCAAGCGATAAGCTAGGTGCGCTGACCAACACGGTGCGCTTGTCGACCGAATGCCCGGAATGGAAATTCGGGGCGTCCCACCTGATGCGAAACCTCGCCCGGCGCGGGCTGATTTAAGGAAAATTAGAACATGTTGACCGGAAAACACCTGATCGCCGGCGAATGGGTCGGGACCGAGGCCACTTTTTCATCAGACCCCGCACACGGGCGAAGCCACGACTTTTCCGTAGGGACGCCAGCGCATGTGGATGCCGCCGTTCAGGCCGCAGAAGCGGCTTTTGCCACCTTCGGTTGGTCCATGCGGGCTGACCGGGCCGCGCTGTTGCGGAAAATCGCGGACGAGATTGACGCACGCGGCGATGCAATCACCGAGATCGGGTGTCAGGAAACCGGCCTGCCCGAGGCGCGACTGCAAGGCGAAAGGGGCCGGACTGTTGGCCAGCTTCGGCTGTTTGCGGACCACATCGAAGTCGGAGAGTATCTGGACCATCGTCACGATCCCGCCCTGCCGGATCGCGCACCCCTGCCCCGCCCTGACTTGCGGATGATCCAGCGCCCCCTGGGCCCGGTTGCAGTGTTCGGGGCGTCGAACTTCCCGCTGGCGTTCTCGGTCGCGGGTGGGGACACGGCGGCGGCATTGGCTGCGGGATGTCCGGTTGTCGTCAAAGGCCATCCGGCGCATCCCGGAACGGGTGAGATCGTGGCGCAGGCGATTGACGCCGCGATCAAGGCGACCGGCAATCCCGCTGGTACGTTCTCGCTGATCCAAAGCGACGGAATCGGGGTCGGAACGGCCTTGGCACAGCATCCGCTGATCCGGGCGGTCGGTTTTACCGGGTCGTTGCGCGCCGGTCGGGCGCTGTTCGATATCTGTGTAAAGCGTCCCGAACCCATCCCGTTCTTTGGTGAGCTGGGCTCGGTCAACCCTATGTTTGTTCTGCCCAAAGCCGCTGCGGCGCGGGGCCCCGAGATTGGCACCGGCTGGGCGGGATCGCTGAACATGGGCGCAGGCCAGTTCTGCACCAATCCCGGTATCGCCGTTGTGGTTGACGGACCGGATGCCGATGCCCTGCAGGCGGCGGTGCAGTCCGCTTTGAGTGAAACGGCCGAGCAAACGATGCTGACCAGCGGTATCGCGAACGCCTACCGCAAAGGCGTGGCACAATTCGCCGAGGCGGCCGGGGTTACTCAAATCGTCAACAAGGCCAGCGCACCCCGCACCGCTGCCCCTAACCTGTTTGTCGTTTCCGGCGACAATTGGCTGGCCGATGACAGCCTGCATGAAGAAGTGTTTGGCCCCACCGGCATCATCGTGCGCGCCCGGGACATTGAACAGATGACCGACATCGCCCGTGCTGTCGAAGGGCAACTGACCTGCACCCTGCACATGGACGCCGACGATGCGGACACCGCGCGTAAACTGGTGCCTGTGCTGGAACGCAAGGCAGGCCGGTTGCTGGCCAACGGTTTCCCCACCGGGGTCGAGGTTTGTGACAGCATGGTGCATGGCGGCCCCTACCCCGCTTCGACCAATTTCGGCGCAACCTCGGTCGGCACCTTGTCGATCCGACGTTTTCTGCGGCCGGTTTGCTATCAGAACCTGCCGACCGACCTTTTGCCTGATCAAGTGTGAGAGACGAGATGACTTCCCGTTCCAACCGTCTGTCCGGCAAAACAGCCCTGATCACCGCTGCAGGTCAGGGTATCGGGCGCGCCTCGGCTGAGCTTTTTGCGGCGCAGGGCGCGCAGGTCATTGCCTGTGATATCAATGACGCTTCGCTGGCCGAACTGGCTGCAATCACCGGTATCCAGATCCTGAAACTGGACGTCACCGACGCGAAAGCAGTTCAGGCCGCCACGGCGGAGTTGCCGCCTTTGGACGTGTTGTTCAACTGCGCAGGCTATGTTGCGGGCGGATCCATTCTGGAGTGCGAGGAAAAGGACTGGGACTTCAGCTTCGATCTGAACGTCAAGGCCATGTACCGGCTCATTCGTCTGACCCTGCCTGCGATGCTGGAAAATGGTGGTGGATCGATCATCAACATGTCTTCGGTCGCGTCGTCTCTGAAAGGCGTGCCGAACCGGTTTGCTTATTGTGCCTCCAAGGCGGCGGTGATTGGTTTGACCAAGTCGGTCGCTGCGGATTTTGTCACGCAGGGCATCCGCTGCAACGCGATCTGTCCCGGTACGGTCGACAGCCCCAGCCTGCATGACCGACTGCGATCCACCGGGGATTACGAACAAGCCATGACGGACTTCATCGCGCGCCAACCGATGGGGCGGATCGGAACAGCTGATGAGGTGGCGGAGCTTGCGCTGTATCTTGCAAGCGACGCCAGCAACTACACCACAGGGCAGCCCTTTGCCATCGACGGCGGCTGGACCATCTGAGTTGAAAAGGAACAGGAAATGAAACTTTTACGCTATGGGCCGGTTGGCGCGGAAAAGCCCGGTGTGCTGAATGCGAATGGCAAAATTCGCGATCTGTCCGGCGTCATTGATGATGTCGCGGGCGATGTGCTGAGCGAAGAGGGTCTGGCGCGCCTGCGCGGGCTCGAACTGGCCGGGCTGCCCGTTGTCGAGGGCAACCCGCGCATCGGTGCCTGTGTTGGACAGGTCGGCAAGTTCATCTGTATCGGTCTGAACTATGCCGATCATGCCGTCGAAAGCGGAATGGAACTGCCCGCCGAACCGGTGATCTTTTTCAAAGCGACCTCTGCCATCGTCGGTCCTAACGATACCGTGGAAATCCCGCGTGGCTCGGTCAAAACAGATTGGGAAGTCGAGCTGGGCGTCGTCATCGGCAAAGAGGCGAAATACGTTTCCGAGGCCGAAGCGCTGGACCACGTGGCTGGCTATTGCGTGGTCAATGACCTGTCAGAGCGTGACTTTCAGCTGCATCGCTCGGGTCAGTGGGTTAAAGGCAAATCGGCGGACACATTCGGCCCGATCGGGCCTTGGTTGGTGACACGGGATGAGGTCGCCGATCCGCAGAACCTGCCGATGTATCTTGAGGTGAACGGCCACCGCTATCAGGACGGATCCACCAACACGATGCATTTCGGTGTGGCGACTGTTGTCTCGCACCTGTCGCAATTCATGTCGCTGCAACCGGGTGATGTGATCTCGACAGGAACGCCCCCGGGCGTGGGCATGGGGCAAAACCCGCAGACCTATCTGAAGCCGGGCGACATGCTAGAGCTTGGTATCGAAGGGCTGGGCATTCAGCGTCAGGACGTCGTGCAGGGCTGACCCATACATAAAAGGCCCTGGCCAGATAGACCGGACCCCTATTTGTTTCTACTGACGGGCGATCAGCCTGGCCATGGCAGGGAGTATGTTTTGACGTTTGTGAAGAATTTCATCGCTTCGATGACACCTTCCTTGACGCCGTTGCCGCTGTCC
>NZ_JBQFZU010000020.1:0-82941 GCF_056542405.1 Ruegeria sp. AD11(2025)
CGCGACGCATTGAATTTGAAAGGCATCCCAGCATCCCGCAGTCAATTCGAAGGACCAGCTATGCATCGGAAACGATTTGTGCAACACGCTCGATCAGGGGCGGGAAACCGCGATCGAACTGGCCAAACGCGCCGATGTGGTGATCGAGAACTTCCGACCGGGGATCATGGATCGCCTTGGGTTGGGGCCGGATGCTCTTCGGGCTGCAAATGATCAACTGATATACCTTTCCATGCCCGGGTTTGCGTCTACCGATACGGAACTGGCCGCACTGCCCGCGTGGGAGGCCGTAATCGCCGCCTACACCGGGCAATTCACCGATATGGGCCTGAACCGGCGGCTGATGGGCATCAACCCGTCCTTCACGCCGCTGACGCTGGCCTCAGCCTATGGCGCAAGCTTCGGGGCCATGGCGGTTCTGTTTGCCCTGAACGCGCGCGAGCGCATCGGTGGGGATCATATCGAAGTCCCTCTGGCCGCCGCTCTGCTGGAAGGTCTGATCTACAATTGCGAGCAGATCGAGGATTACCCGGAGCGCTACAAGTCCCCGCGCGAGGTCGAACTGGATCGGCGCGCAGCCGAAGGCCTGCCGATGAACCTCAAGTTCGATGAGCTGTCCGAATTCCTCGACCCGTTCTATCGCACATATACCTGCGCCGACGGGCGGGGGTTCTATGTCGTCTCGGGCTCAGTTGCCACGCATCCCCGGCGTGTGCTGGAGACGTTGGGGCTCAAGGATCTGGCGGATGCGCTGCCCGATTTCTCGGCTTATCTAGACACAAAGGACTGGCCTGCGGAATGGTCGATGCGCAACTACCCCGTCGGCGCCTCTGATCGGGCGCGCGTGTCCTCGGCGATGAAAGAGGCATTTTTGACCCGCCCCGCGCATGAGTGGGAAGAGCTGTTCGGAACCGCCAAAGCCCCTGCCACGGCACAGCGGTTCAGCAAGGAATGGTTAGCCGACTCGCATGCTCTGGCCTCGGGTCTGGTTCTGCGAGTCGAAGATGCCGACTACGGAGAGATGCGCCAGATGGGCAACGTGGCCTGGCTGTCCGGGGATGAGGCGGCAGTGGACAAGACCGGCCCGACGGTTGCGAACTTGGACGCGTTGCTGGCCGAAGTCCCGCGCGCCAGCGGCACGACAGGCAGTGGTGGTTGGCTGGAAGGTTTGAAGGTTCTGGACCTCACCAATGTTATTGCAGGCCCAACCATCGGCTCAACTCTGGCGCGTTATGGGGCTGAAGTAACGCTGGTGCAGCCGGTTGAGCCCTCGGTCGATCCCTGGAACACGGTTGTTTTTGGCATTCACGCGCAACGGGGCAAGGAGAGCATCCTGCTGAACCTGCGCAGTGACGAAGGCCAAGAAGTTCTAGCCAAGCTCATTGCCGAAGCCGACGTGATCACGATGAACGGCACGGATGAACAGCGCGACAAGTTGGGGCTTGCACCCGAACAACTTAACGCGCTCAACCCGCGCCTCATCCTTGTTCAACTGGATGCGTTCGGCGGACCGATGCGGGGGCCGAAATCTGATCATTTGGGTTATGACGATCTGGCGCAGGCGGCCACTGGTGTCATGGTGCGATTTGGTGGCGGCATGGATACTCCCGAAGAACACGCACATTTCGGCACCATCGACGTTCTGACCGGTTTCTGCGCCTACGTGGCATTGGGAGGTGCGCTGTTGCGACTGCGCGAAACCGGAATCGGCGGCGTTGCACGGGCATCTCTGGCGGCGGCCGGCAACCTCATTCAGGCACAGTTCATGTATGATTATGACGGCCGTGCGCCCTTTGACGAACCTTCTGGCGGCGAGGCGCTGGGTTGGGGTCCGTTCTACCATTGCTATGAAGCGGCGGATCAGTGGATGTTCTTCGCCGCCCCGACCGAACGGCAAGCCGCCCTTGCCCGTGTCCCCGATCTTGCCGATCTTGCAGAGGCACCATCTGATGTTCTGCATGACGCCCTGGCGGAGCGTTTCAGGACGCAGCCCCTTTCTTACTGGCAAAAGGCATTCTCGGTCGGTCAGAGCACGGTTGCCCCGCTCGCATCCCTGCACGAAACACGCGACAAGGCCCTACAGCTTGAAAGCGCAGGTGACATCGACCTTTCTGATGCGACCTTCCGCGTTATTCGCCATGATCAACACCCGATGGGGCGCTGGTGTGATCTGGTCGCCCCGAATGCGGTGCGGCCTAAGTCCGGACGGATCAGTATTCCGAGGCCCATGCCGAAATATGGGCAACATACGCGGACCATTCTGGCGCGGCTGGGTTATGCGGGTCAGCAGATCGACAACCTAATCGCTACCGGTGCTGCAGGAACAAGCTGGTCGGAAAAATACCTGCCCGAATAATCTGGCCTAAAGCGGCGTCTCCACGCTGAGCTACTTGCCCATCAGAAGGCAATGCCTGATTTCCTCAACTGCCAGTTCTCGGCAATTGGTTATGGATACGTTGTGCCACTTACATGGTTTCGTTCTTCGGCAAACAGCGCACAGGTATCCCTGCCGCTCAGGTCCAAATCGATTGTCTGTGACCGCTGACAGCTCTGCCAATTGGCATCCACCATCACCGGCGCCGGATCGGCGGCGGGCAAGCTGGTGCTTCTGATCAGATCAGCGGCGCGTTCGGCCAACATCAATGTCGGCACATTGAGGTCCCCGGCCGTGGCCTGTGGCATGACTGAGGCGTCCACAACGCGCAAGCCCTCTATTCCGTGTACGCGCATCGTGCCCGGATCAATGACGGATTGAGAGTCCCCGCCCATCCGGCAGGTGCCGCAGGGATGATAGGCGCTTTCGACCCTGTCTTTGATGAACTGATCAATCTGCGCGTTACTGCTGCAATCCGACCCCGGAGCAAGCTCTTGCCCGGCGAAGGGGGCCAGGGCGGGTTGCCGGAAAATCTCGCGCGTCAAGTGGACGCAAGCACGCATTTCCTGCCAGTCGTCTTCGTGGCTCATATAGTTGAAACGGACGCGCGGGGCGCCTAGCGGGTCAGATGCATGTAGCCGCACCCTACCCCGGCTTTTCGATCGTTTCGTGCCCACATGCACCTGATACCCGTGGCCCTTGGCCAGCGATTTCCCGTCATACGAAATGGCCAGCGGCAGGAAATGAAACTGAATGTCCGGGTAAAGGATACCGGCGCGGCTGCGGATGTGAGCCCCGGCCTCGAAATGGTTGGTGGCCCCCAAACCATCGCGGCGCAGCAGCCAGCGAAATCCGATCCGGGCTTTTGCCCAAGGGCTCATATACGGGTAGAGCGATACCGGCTGCGTGCATTCCTGCTGCACGTACAACTCCAGATGATCCATCAGGTTGCCGCCGACGCCGGGTAAGTCATGGACAACAGCGATGCCAGCTTGTTGCAGCGTGTCTCCCGGCCCAATGCCCGAGCGCTGCAGGATCGCCGGCGACATGATCGAGCCTGCCGACAGGATCACCTCAGATCCCCGTGCCTGAACAAGCTTTCCCTTGTGGTCATATTCGACGCCGACCGCCTTGCGCCCTTCTGTCAGAATGCGCGTTGTGTGGGCATGGGTCACGACCCGAACGTTGCCCCGCGCCATGGCCGGACGCAGATAAGCGGTGGCGGCACTGCAACGCTCACCGCCGCCCACGTTCATTTCCATCGGACCGAAGCCTTCATGCTGGATGTCATTCATGTTGGCGCTGCGAGCATATCCGGCCTGAACGCCCGCCTCGATGAACGCCTGATAGAGAGGGTTGGTTTCCGACCCCCGGGTCACCTTGATTGGACCACATTGCCCCCGATATGCACTCAGGTCCGAAGCACTTTCCAGTCGCTTGAAATAAGGCAACACATTAGCCCAGTTCCATCCCGTGGCACCGTGATCCGCCCAAAGCTCATAATCCATCGGATTGCCGCGTACGTAGCACATGCCATTGATCGAGCTTGATCCCCCCAGCCCCTTGCCGCGCGGCAAGTTCATGACACGCCCGTCCAGATGCGGCTCGGGTTCGGTCACGAACCCCCAGTTAAAGCGTTTGGTGTTCATCGGGATCGACAGGGCCGATGGCATCCGCACGATCATGGCGTTATCGCTACCTCCGGCCTCGATCACCAGAATACGCTTGCCTGTATCCTCACCCAGCCGGTTCGCCAGCACACAGCCTGCGGACCCTGCGCCAACGATGATATAGTCGTAACGCTCCATCCGGTTCAGCGGATCATCGCCATGAATTTGACAACGGTTTCGGGCTGTTTCCACGTACCCGTGAACCCCTTGGGCAGCAGGAACGCTTGGCCGGGCCCGAACCTGTCAGAGCTGCCATCAGGGTAAATCAACTCGACCGTTCCTGAGATCATGTACATGAACTCGTCATAGGCATAGTCAACAATCTCATCCGTGTAAGGCTCACACCTCCAGGTCCCAACGCGCACCTCATCCGAGGCGCGATCGATCACTAGGTTTTCCCACTCCTGCGGAGAGGCCACCTCGGGCGAGCTCATGACCATCTGGCGAGGGTCAGCCATCAGGGCATGTGTCCCGGCATCGGTCAGGTTGATGGCGCGGATCATTTGGACCTCCGGAATTGTGTTTCGGAACGGCTAGCATTGATTGAACAGTGGTTCAACGAAATATTGAACAGCGGTTCAATGATGTCTCTGGCCTTCGGCTCATGCCCCGTCTACTACTGCCTGAAGTCAGGAGATCTCAGCCCGTGTCCCGTTTGACAGACATTGAAACACGCAAACTTCAGATAATTGAAGCCACCATGGACGTTCTGAATGATCAGGGGTTTTGTGCGCTGAAGATCAGGGATGTGGCGCGTCAGGCGGGTGTTTCTGCCGGGCTGGTCTGCCACTATTACGACACCAAACAGGGGCTGCTGCTGGCGGCGATCCGCCATGCGGTGACGTCCTACGGGGAGCAACTGGACCTGATCGCGGAACAGGGCACCCCTCCTCGGGACAAGGTGCTGGCGCTGGTGCGCATGGCGCTGGCGCCCGAGCAATCGAACAAACGGCTGTCGTCGGTGTGGCTGACGCTCTATTGCCTAGCCGGGTCGGACGCGGAGTATCATCAGGAACTGCTGCGCTATCAGCAGCAAAACCTTGTCGTTGTTCGCGCGGCAATTGCGCCGCTTTATTCCGGTGAAGAGGCCGGGCACATAGCGCGCATGATCGTTGCGCTGATTGACGGAGTATGGCTGCAACACGCAACTCGCGTCGAGCCCGTCGACCTGAAAGCGGCCCAGAATCTGGTGGCCACCCTGACAGAACAGGCGCTATCAGCGCACCGCTCAGACGGACCTTAGACTGCCCGCGCGACGCGATCGAAGAACCGGGATCGGGAGTTACCCGCTAACCGAGGACAACCTCGTCGCGCCAACCGCGTGTGTGTCACTTTCGGCAAGGCTTTTCCAAGCGTCATATTGCGACAGAAACACCCGGCCGTTCAGAACTTCGGGAAAATGTGTGCGGTTCAGCCTGTCCATGACCGGCCCCTTGACCTCGGACAGATGCAGACCAACCCCCATATCAGTCAGCCGGTGGTTTATCGCCTCAAGGCTTTCTAGGGCTGAAAAGTCCACCTCGTTCACCGCCGAGAACATCAACACCACGTTTCGAACCGCGCTGCCTTCGGCCACGCGGCTTTGGATCAATGTCTCCAGAAAACGCGCATTCACGAAATACAGGCTTTCGTCAACCCGCAGCGTCACCAGCGAAGGCACCGTCTCAACCTCATGGCGCAGGATGTTCCGGAAATGCTGGGTTCCGGGGACAAGGCCCACCTCGGCCACATGCGGGCGTGACGTCTTGTAGAGGTGCAACAGAACCGAAATCGTCACACCGGACGCCACCCCAACCTCGACACCTAAACCCAGTGTCAGAAGGATAGTTGCCGCAACGGCGGTAAAGTCAGCCCGCGAATAACTCCATGTCTTCTTCAGAATGGTCAGGTCCACAAGGCTGAGCACTGCGACGATGATAGTCGCAGCCAGCGTGGCCTTGGGCAGGTAGAAGACCAATGGCGTCAGCGCGACCGCGGCAATGGCCAGACCAATGGCGGTAAAAGCACCCGCCGCTGGCGTTTCCGCCCCGGCGTCGAAATTGACGACCGAGCGGGCAAACCCGCCGGTTACCGGATATCCTCCGGTAAAGGCGGCACCCAGATTTGCGGCCCCAAGACCGATCAATTCCTGGTCCGGATTGATGCGCTGGCGTTTCTTGGCGGCCAGAGTTTGCGCGACCGAGACGCTTTCGACAAAACCAATGATCGAAATCAGGATTGCGGGAACTGCAAGAGCGCTGATCAGGTCCGGGGAAAACCCCGGCAGGGTCAGGGGTGGCAGGCTTTGGGGGACGCTCCCGACGATCTGCACGCCCTCGGCAGCCAGGTCGAGTTGCCAGACGGTAACGGTTGTGGCGACCACCGCTGCGACAGGTCCGGCTTTGGTCAGAATATCGGCCAGCACCGGCGGCACACCCAGCCGGTTCAGTAACGGTCTAAGGTTTTTTCTGACCCAAAACAGAAATCCGGTCGCCAAAGTTCCGATTGCCAAAGTCACCCAGTTGACCTCGGGTAGATGGTCAAAGATCGAACCCAGCATTTCCGGCAGCGTGTGCCCATGTGCGCTGACCCCCAGTATATGCTTGACCTGACTGGTCGCGATCAGAATGCCCGATGCGGTAATGAATCCGGCAATCACCGGATGGCTGAGGAAATTGGCCAGAAACCCAAGGCGCAGTACGCCCATGAGTACAAGAAAGCCGCCAGACAAAAAGGCAAGCGTCAGCGCCGCAACCGCATAGCCCGCCGTGCCCTGTTCGGCCACCTGCCCGATGGCTGTCGCCGTCAAAAGTGAAACCACCGCCACGGGCCCAACGGCCAGCGCCCGACTTGTGCCAAAAATCGAATACAGAACGATGGGCACGATCGATGCGTAAATCCCCGCCTCGGGAGGCAACCCCGCCAGCAAGGCATAGGCCAGCGATTGCGGGATCAGCATAATCGTCACGATCAATGCCGCAATAAGGTCGTTCGAAAAGGCACCGCGCGTATAGGTTCGGCCCCAGTCCAGAACAGGAACATAGTGGCGGAGGTGTTCGATCATCAAATCTTTCCGGCGTTCTAAGCGGGAAGTGCTGCCGACACCGCCCGCATGTTGCTGCGCTCAAAAACACAGGCAGTTTCAATTCCTACTCTGGAGAGACCCTCAGCTTCTCGGGCCGTGCCATCCACTCCTTGCCGCGCAGCATGGCCTTCCAGTAAATCGGTGGCAGCAGGCTTTCCTTCAGGAACCATGCCATGCGGCTTGGCTGGGTGCCGTCGATCAGGAAACGCGGGAAACTAGGTTTCAGCGCACCGCCATAGCCGAATTCGGCCAGAACGATCTTGCCGCGCTCGACCGTCAGCGGGCAGGAACCATACCCGTCATATTGCGCCACAGCCGAACGCCCTGCGATGTCGGCCACAATGTTGCCCGCCACAGTTGGCGCCTGTTTGCGGGCCGCGGCGGCGGTTTTTGCATTGGGCGCATTCATCACGTCACCAAGCGACCATATATTGTCGTAGGTTTTGTGGCGCAGTGTCGATTGATCCACGTCGACCCAGCCCGCCGCGTCCGCCAGCGGCGAGACACGCACGAAATCGGGCGCAGTCTGGGGCGGGCACACATGGATCATGTCAAACTCGACCTCGACTGTATCCGGGTTACAATCCGGTTTGATCACTTCGAAAACCGCCCTTTTCGCAGGCCCGTCGATCGAAACCAGATTGTGGAAGAAGTTCAGCGTGGCACCGTATTTCTCGACGTAACGTTCCAGCGCCGGAACATAATCCTTGACCCCGAACAGCACGCCGCCCGCGTTCATGAACTGGATGTCGATATCCTTCAGAGCGCCGCTACGAAACCAGGCGTCCCCCGAGAGGTACATGGCCTTCTGCGGCGCCCCGGCGCATTTGATCGGCATCGGTGGCTGTGTAAACAGCGCCCTGCCCTCCTTCATCTCCTGCACCAGTTGCCAGGTGTAGGGCGCAAGGTCATAGCGGTAGTTCGACGTCACCCCATTGCGGCCCAGGGTCTCTTCCAGCCCCTCGACCTTGCCCCAATCCAATTTCAGACCGGGGCACACGAGAAGGCGGTCGTATTTCACCACCCGGCACCCATCCAGAACGACGGCGTTGTTCTGCGGCTCGAACGCCGCGACCGCAGCCTTGATCCAGTGTACACCCTTCGGGATCAGGCTACCCATGGTTTTCGCCGTTGTCTGGGCATCAAAGATGCCGCCGCCCACCATGGTCCAGCCGGGCTGATAGTAGTGGATGTCGGCGGGGTCGATCACCGCAATGTCCAGATCGGGTTGACGCGACTTCAGGCTGGCAGCGACCGAAATGCCACCTGCACCCGCACCAACAATCACCACCTGGAAATGCGCATCCCCTGTATCCGTAGGCGTTTTGCCACCATTGGCAATACGGCGGGCCACGCCGTTCATGTCATAGCCGGCCGCCTTGGTGGCCAACAGGATCTCGGACATCGGCCGTTTCTTGGCCTCATGAAACGACCACAGCGTGGCCGAGCGCGTGCCGGTCCGGCAATAGGCCAGCACCGGGCGCTGGACGTCCTCCAACGCCTCACCAAACGCCGAAACGTCCTGATCTTTCACCATGCCGGACTGCACCGGGACATAGCGCGCCTCGATCCCCGCAGCCTCGGCTGCGGCGGCAATTTCCTTGAAAGAGGGCTGATCTGCGCCTTCGCCATCCGGCCGGTTGCAGATGATCGCGCGGTACCCTTGTGCCGCAATGGTCTGGACGTCATCAACCGTGATCTGCGGGCTGACCGTGAACTTGGGCGAAATGATACGAAGTTCCATGGCTCTCCTCCCTTTTGCGGCTTACAGGCCGTTGACCGGCACTTTTAGCATCGGGTTGCCGTCAGCGTCGGTCGGCACCTCTCCGGCACGCATGTTGACCTGCAGGGATGGGATGATGAGGTTGGGCATGGCAAGCGTGGCGTCCCGGTCGGTGCGGAACCTGACGAACTCCTCCTTCGTCTTGCCGCCGCCAACATGGATGTTGTGAGCCTTTTCCTCAGCCACGCTGGTTTCCCAGGCGATATCGCGCCCGTTCGGTCCGTAATCGTGGCACATGAACAGCCGGGTCTGGTCAGGCAGGGCCAGAACCTTCTGGATTGAGTCATACAGAACGCCTGCATCCCCGCCCGGAAAATCGGCTCGGGCCGAGCCACCATCGGGCATGAACAAGGTGTCGCCGACAAAGGCCGCGTCGCCCATCACATGTACCATACAGGCCGGGGTGTGACCGGGCGTATACATGGCAAAGGCCTGCATAGTGCCGATCATGTAAGTGTCGCCATCCTCGAACAGCGCATCGAATTGTGACCCGTCGCGCTGAAACTCGGTGCCTTCGTTGAAGACCTTTCCGAACGTATCCTGCACTACGGTGATCTTCGATCCGACCCCGATTTTACCGCCCAGTTTTTCCTGAATATACGGCGCGGCGGAAAGATGATCGGCGTGGACATGGGTTTCGATGATCCACTCCAGCTTCAGTCCTTTTTCCGTTATCACCCGGATCAGCTCATCCGCATGATCAAAGGTGATGCGGCCCGCCGCGTAATCGATATCCATAACGCTGTCGACGATGGCACAGGCGTTCGAACCCGGGTCCTTGACGATATAGCTGATGGTATTCGTGGCCTCGTCGAAAAACGCGAAAACGTCTGGTTTTACGGCCATGTTTACGGGATAGGTCGTCATGTGTTGTCTCCTCCGGGTCGTATTCAGGGTGTGGCAACCGTTCCGGTCAGCCGCAGTCGCTGCAGGTTCTCAGGCCAACGATGCGGTAAAGCGGGCAGTTCC
The DNA here is from genome assembly GCF_056542405.1 of Ruegeria sp. AD11(2025). Taxonomy (NCBI): domain Bacteria; kingdom Pseudomonadati; phylum Pseudomonadota; class Alphaproteobacteria; order Rhodobacterales; family Roseobacteraceae; genus Ruegeria; species Ruegeria sp. AD11(2025). Next base: position 9,861 of record NZ_JBQFZU010000020.1, read on the forward strand.
CCACAAAGGCCGTTAGCGTGAAAACCGCTGCGACGATCAACGCCAGCCAGAACAGCGCGCCGGTACCAAGCATGGTTGTTCCAAAGGCTGCAAAGGCCAGGGCTGCGGCAATCACGATGCGCAGGGCGCGGTCAGTTTTTCCCATATTTGTGGTCATGTCTCACTCCATCGAGAATCGATGGACATTCAATCGCACAGACGGAAGCGGAGCTTTGGTGACTTGATCACCAAAGCCGTGAGATTTCGCAATTCAGAAGGGTTCAGGTGGCACTGGCCGCTTTCACCATATGCTCCAAGCCTTCCCGTTTAGTCAGGCAGACCTCGCCACGGGCCTGCTCGACCCAGCCGCGGCGCTGGAATTCGGACAAGGTACGCGAGACAACCTCGCGCGCGGTTCCAAGTTCAGTTCCCAGAATGGCGTGGGTTGCGTGCACCACGTTGTCTTCATCCGCAAGCTCCAGCAATCGCGCGGCCAGACGTACATCCATGCGCTGAAAAACGATGTCGTCGATCAATGTGAACAGATCGGTGATCCGCCGGGAATAGGCGGTGAAAACAAACTCGCGGAAAACCGTTGATTTTGCAACCAATCCGTCAAAGGTATTTCGCGGGATGGCCACGGCAGTGATGTCCGTTTCAGCGATCCCGTCGGCCGAATAGTCCTCGAACGCCAGCATGCAGGCGGTGGTCAAAACACAGCTTTCACCGGCATGAACCCGGTACAAAAAGACCTCTCGGCCGGTATCCGATTTCTGCTGCACCCGTACGGTGCCGTCCAGCAACAGCAAAAGGTTGTCCGCCGTCTGGCCGGGCGCAAAGACCTGAGTGCCCGCCGGCAGGGAAACGACCTGACTGCCTGCGACAAGCTCTGCCCGAATGTCTTCAGGCAAGCGGCTCAGGCCTTTGAATTTGTCGATCCACGCGTGATCCATGTCTTCCTGCTCATCTATGGTGGCTTGGGACGTTCCACAATAAAACGCATTCGTTAAGGTGAAAGCGTATCTGGTGCCCAATGTAAACCATTCAGGCAAATCCCTGATGGATCGAAAATGTGATTGTCTTGTGCCGATAGCACAGATTCAGGGTGGCCGGTAAAACCGCAATTTGGCTCAGCCCTGATTTCGTTCGCGACCATGAATTCTCGTGTTTTTTTCGGGTTCGGGATGCCCTCGGACACCCTTTGAGCGAAACCGAGTGCTGTAATCGAGCGTCCCCGAGCAAAAACCAAGGATTTCGTCAAACCAGACCAAACCTGATCGCCAAAAGCACCGCCTAAACGCCAGCCGGGTTTAGCGGATTTTGTGCCCCTGACCCGCATCTGTGCCCGAATTCACCCGATGTTCGGATGCAAATCGTTTGAGTCCGCCTCTGTCATACTAGTTGGGGCTGAAGTTGAACGCGAAGTCCGAAAGGGTCAGTTTGGATTTGGATATTGCTCATTCATACAGTTCATGAAGCTAGCCGCCTGAACTCAGTAAATATCAGCCAGTTTCCATGCTTCACGGAAGTTTGCGACAAGATTCATGCAAGTCACTCAAGTCTTTCGAGAAACTTGGCAACGACCTCCTCCCACAGGCTCGGCACGTATAGTGCCCAATGTCCGTCTCCGTAGCCCGGAAGCTTGACCAAATGGAGCTGGCTATCGGCACCAAGCGCCTCCATTTCCGCCAGGTTCGCACTGAAGTGTTCAACGCTGTAATGCGAGTCTTGCTCACCATAGACCGATAGGACCGGACCGCCGAATGATCTAATCCGCCTGAACAAGGTTGGGTTGATCGACGGATCACCATGTATTTCGTTCACCCAGCCCCCAACAAAGTTGATCACACCCGCAAAATCCTGCGGGGCTTGTCCGGCTTGCATGATCGCTACCACACCCCCGCGCGACATGCCCGCCAGCAAGGTTTTGCTTGCGTCTACGTCCGGCCTTTGGCGCAGCGCCAACAATGCAGCGTTTGCGTCGGCCAGTGCCCGTTCGGCCGCCGGTAGGGACAGGGCAGAATCTCGGGAATACCCCAGCGATCTGTCCTCGGCGAAGCCTTCATCGTACAATCCATCGGAACCGCCCCGGCCGCGTCTTTGCGGGTACGCAACCAACCAGCCATCCGCATTCAGAACATCCGCAAACCAGTCGTATGACCAGACCCGCCCGAAGTCATTCGGGTTTGTGCCCCGACCGGTTGACCCGTGATGGACAATCGCAAGTGGGAACGGCCCCTCTCCTTCCGGGCGATAAACCACAACAGCGAGCCGGATGTTGCTGCCGTCTTCAACCAACCCTGTCTGCAGGAATTCAAGCTCACCAATCGAAAACCAGTCACCCGCCGGAGAGGCCAACAGTGCTGGCAGGTTTTGGCGCTCGAGGATTGCGAAACCCTTGTCGTCCGCGAATACACCGCGCAAACGCCCCGAAGCCGAAAGCCAATACCGTGCGGGAAAACCGTCATCGGCAAAGATCAGTATATCACCTTCGATCCTTGCTTTGCGCCGGAACCACCGACTGCGGTTATTCAGGTCATTTCCCACCGCATAAATGACGTCCGCACGGCCGTCATGTCCAAGGTTCTCAACGATAAATATGTGGTTCTTTCGATTGTCAAACTTCCCGACCCACGTCCCCGAGAACGGCAAATCCACCCGCTCGAAAGAAACCGCATCGTCGGGCAGTGGAACATCGCCCACGAACATGGATTCCTGCGCGCCAGACATTTCGGTGAGCAAGATTGAAACGAAGATAAATCGCCCAAAAAAATACAGCATGTCTAAATCCTACGCCGCGCAGTATGGCCGATCCAGAGCTGGTTTCAAAACGCGGCTGCACCAGCAAGCACCGCAGTGGATTGGCTGTCGTTCATATGGTTTAACTTAATCGGATCAAGTTGTTTCAGTACGCAGCAAAGCCCGTGTTCCACCTGAAACAGGTCTGCGCAATGATCATAGCGGCGGGGTGCTGGACTAATTCAGTGTTGCGGCCAGGTCGTCGGCTACGCCGTTCGCGTCGGTCCACTTTGCCCCGCGCACGGCCGAGGAGGCGGTGCTGGAAGGGTTGCGGGCCGGATTTGCAATCTAGCTGGAAACGATGTGTCCACCAGATCACCGACGCTGTGCTGGACCTGATGCATTAGGGATATGAAAAAGGACATAGATCTGCGATCCTCCTGCTGACCCAGTCAGACATGGCCCGTATCCGATCGTAAACCCGATCTGCGGGATTGATGATATTCGACATTTCTACCGGGATGGATTGATGCGCTTTGCAAGAATACTCCTTCTGGTCATTGGGGCCTTGGCCGTAAATGTTGTTGCGACCCGACCGGCTGACGCGTGTTCGGTGTGCATAACGATGCCCGAAGCATCCCTTGCTGATCACTTGCTTTCTGCTGATGCCATCGTGTTGGCCGGACCAGGAGCGGACAACCCGTTTATGTTTGTTCCAAAAGAATTGCTTAAAGGAACGGCACAGGACCTCGCAATGTTGCCCGAGATTCCCTTTCTGATCGACAGCGCAACACGGGCCGCCTTTCGGGCCGACCCGCAAAAAGCTGTTCTTTTGACATATGGCGCCACGGACAAAGATGATGCGGGGCGCAGCCTGTCCCGAAAATGGCGCCGAATCTTCATGATTACACCGGAGAGAACACGGTTTCTGAAAGCGCTGGTCTCCGCAGAAAAGGGCTGGCAGCCGGACAATGTCGGCACTGCCGAACGTATCGATTTTTTTGCCACGTATGTCTCTCACGAAGACAGGGTATTGCGGGATACCGCGTTGATTGAAATCGATCGCGCTCCGTATGAGCTTGTTCGATCGTTGCGAATAAAGGTTCCCAAAGATCAACTGCTGCAAGAGTTGCGCGATATCAATCGAGTCGGTTTTGTCCCAGTTTCCATTCGCCTTTTGGGCTTGCAAACAGACGATGCCCAGGCTGTCGCGATTGTTCGGTCACGTTACCCCCGCGCCTTGCGCACAGGCAGCAGCTATTTGTACGAATGGACACTGGCGGGGATAGAAGTGGATGGGTCGAAGGCGGTAAACGCCGCCGACGATGCGCTTGGTACCGGGAACCGGAATCTGGAATATCGGCGCGCTCTTGTTCGTGCTTTGGCGGATGGCGGCACCGCGTCACCAATGCTCCAAGAGCAGATCATCCAGATTTTCTCGCGAGTATTGAAAGACCAAAGCGAGTTGGCGCTGGATATCGTGATTGCTTCGCGTGACTGGGGTGAGACGCGATTGGACGATCAATTCAAAGCGTTATTGGAACAGGAAGACACCGATCCGATAACGCGGTTCGTTATCCAAACCAAGCTCGCGCCACGAGAGTGAATTCGCACCTCAAACTTCACCGACGGCTTGTCGGGACTGAAACTGGCATCAGCAACCGGACAAGTGTAACGGGTTGCCATACACCCAGAACCTTCTGCCCAAGCGGCTTAAGTTTGGCGCCGTGTCTGCCAACCAACCAGACTTAAGCAACCAAACAAGATCGCGGCGACGCAGACTATAGACGGGCCCGCAGGTGTATCGAACACATAAGCAGCCCTCAGCCCCGCAACAGCGGAAAACGCACCGATGACGGCGGCAATCAAAGCCATGGTTTCCGGGGACTTTGCAAGGCTGCGCGCCGCAGCAGCCGGTATGATCAACATCGCCGCGATCAGCAATACTCCCACCACCTTGATCGCCACGGCCACAGTTACAGCCAGAGAAAGCGTCAGGATCAACTGCTCGCGCTTGGGGTCAAAGCCGCTGGCATAGGCCAGTTCTTCGTTCAATGTCGCGGTCAGCAGTTGAGACCACCGCCACGCAATCAGCGCTACGACAAGCGCAGCACCTCCCCAGATCACCACAAGGTCAGAGCGAGAAACCGCAAGAATATCGCCGAAGAGATATGCCATCAGGTCAATGCGAACGCCCGACAGGAACGAAACCGCCACAAGGCCAAAAGCCAGTGCGGAATGGGCTAAGACCCCCAATAGCGTGTCCATCGCATAGCCACGACCGGCCAACAGGGTGACGGTTAGTGCCATGACCAATGCAACAGCCAGTGCCCCGGTGAAGACCGACAATTGAAAGGTCAGCGAAAGGGCGACACCAAGGATTGCTGCGTGGGCTGTTGCGTCTCCGAAATACGCCATCCGGCGCCAGACGACGAAACACCCAAGGGGGGCCGCGGCAAGGGCAACGCCAACACCCGCAAGTGTCGCGCGAGTCATAAAATCATCAAGCATTATTCCGCAGCTTCCTGAGAGTGGTCACAGTTGTCGTGATCGTGGTCATGATCATGCCGATAAAGGGCCAGCGCACCGCCGGTACCGGTTCCGAACAGCGCGCGGTATTCCGGGGCCGAGGCGACAACGGCGGGCGATCCTTCGCAGCACACGTGTCCGTTCAGACATATCACCCGATCCGAGGCACTCATGACCACATGCAATTCGTGGCTGATCATTAGAATGGCACAGCCGGTTTCGCGCCGTACATCTTCGATCTGGCGATAAAACGCAGCTGAACCCGGCTGGTCGAGCCCTTGGGTCGCTTCGTCCAAAAGCAGGATATCCGGCCGATTGATCAGAGCACGGGCCAGCAAAACCCTCTGAAACTGCCCGCCGGATAATTGTGACATCTGGCGCTGCAAAAGATCAGGCACCCCAGCCGTTTCAAGCGCCTCGGCGCAGCTTTTGCCTGAAACACGGTGGGTCAGACCCATGAAACGTTCAACAGAAATCGGCAGTGTCGGATCAATATGTAATTTTTGCGGGACATATCCGATCTTCAGACCGGGCTTGCGGGAAACGTTCCCCACGGATGGCTTGGTTGCACCAATGATAGCGCGCAAAAGGCTGGTCTTGCCCGAGCCATTTGGTCCGACAATGGTTACGATCTCTCCAGGTTCAATTGCCAAGTCCACGTGGTGTAGAACGGTGTTTGCGCCATAGCGCACGCTGAGGTTCTCAACCGTAATAAGGGTCATTTCTACGCCTTTTCGGTGCAGTCTGGGCAGAGTCCCTCAGCTTCTACAACCGTTCGTTCAATCTCGAAACCCGCTGCACGCGCTGCCGCACCCAAGACGCCCTTGGCCGGGGTCGACTGAGCCTCGGCCACGGCATCGCATTTTCTGCAGATCATGAAGGCCGGAGAATGGGCTGCGCCAGGATTTGAGCAGGCGACAAACGCGTTCAAACGCTCGATCTTGTGCACAAACCCGTTTTGAACAAGAAAGTCGAGGGCCCGGTAAGCCACCGGAGGCTGAGATCCAAATCCTGCGTCGCGCAATCGGTCAAGGATGGAATAGGCCCCAAGCGCCCTATGCTCTTGCAGCAACATCTCCAGAACCTTGCGTCGCACCGGGGTCAGACGAAGCCCTTCCTGTTTGCAGTGGGCTTCCGCCGTGGCCAGCGCGGTCTCAACGCAATGCTCGTGATCATGTTCCTGGAACCCGACCGGGGCCGTCTTGTCGACTGGCAGGGGTTGCGCGTCACTTGTCATGTTATTCCATATCATGTATGCGGCTCGTAACGTTATAAAATCACACAGAGGGTCTGATGTCCAGAAAGCTTCTCCCAGTATCGATCTCGGCTGCACTTGTGGGTGGCACGGCCATGGCGGATGTTCCGAACGTGGCAGTCGATATCGCGCCACTCCATTCGCTGGTGACCCGTGTCATGGATGGTGTTGGAACACCTGACCTGATCATCCAGCCGGGTGCGTCGCCCCACGAATACAACCTGCGCCCATCGGAAGCCGCCGCACTGCAAGAGGCAGACCTGGTGTTCTGGGTCGGTGAAGACCTGACACCTTGGCTGGAAGACGCAATCGGGACTCTCGCTGATGGCGCCACAGTCACATCGTTGCTTGCCTCGGACGGAACAGTTCGACTGGATTTCCGCGAAAACGTCTTGTTCGAGGCACATGATCATGCCGACCACGGCGACAAGCATGCCGAAGACGGTGAGCATGCGCACGAAGATGAACATGATCACAACGACGACGATCATGATGACGAGCACGCGCATGAAGACGAGCATGATCACAATGATCACGCCAAGCACGACGATCATGACCACGAGGACCATGATCACGCAGATCATGCCGACCACGATGATCACAACGATCACGCACATGGCAACCATGACCCCCATGCCTGGTTATCTCCGGCAAACGCCGAAACCTGGCTGAACGTAATTGCGGCGCAACTATCGGCTGCTGATCCGGACAACGCGAGTGCATATTTTGCAAATGCCGCGGCTGCACGCGAAGAAATGGCGGCACTGTCTGCCGAAGTGGTCGAAACCCTGGAGCCGGTCCGTGGCGGCAGCTTCATCGTGTTCCATGACGCCTACCAGTATTTTGAGGATGCATTCAACTTCCCGGCCTCGGGCGCGATTTCCCTCAGCGACGCATCCGACCCAAGCCCGGCGCGTATCGCCGAAATTCAGGACCGTATCCGCAAAGAGGGTATCGACTGCGTCATGACCGAACCTCAGTTCAACCCCGGGATCGTTGCAACCGTTCTGTCTGGCACCGAAGCCAACACCGGGGTAATGGACCCACTTGGTTCTGATCTTGAGCCCGGTGCGGAACTCTATCCGCAAGTTATCCGCAATATGGCCAATACACTGGCCGAGTGCCTCTAAACCGCATCCCGGCTGAAGTTGGGATTTCGGCCGGGCCAACCACCTCCTACTGCACGCGACGAACCGTATGCCATACTCCAACCGACCGCGCCCCTGCATCATTTCCCAAGGCGCTTTAGGTTTCGTCTCTACCAGCATGTTTTAGCCTGCGTTGTGATCGTGCATTGGACAGCTTGTGTTGTTTTTCCATTTTGTTATGATATCACATTCCGAAAATAGGAGAGAATGGTGATTTCCCAGGACGCACAAGACGTAGACCTTACGAAAGACAGACGGCTACCCGTCACTGTTCTGACAGGCTTTCTGGGTGCCGGGAAAACAACGCTCTTGAACGCGGTACTATCAGAGTCATCTTCCGAGAAAATCGCGGTCATTGTGAATGAATTCGGCGAGGCCGGGCTGGACCATGATTTGATCGAAACCACTGAGGATGAGGTCATCCTGATGCAATCCGGCTGTCTGTGCTGTTCCATTCGGGGGGATCTGGCCGGAACCATCGCAGATTTAATCGATCGGCGGGACGACGGGCTACTTCAGTTTGAACGAATTGTAATCGAAACGACGGGTCTTGCTGACCCCGGCCCCATCCTGCAGACGCTATTGATTGAACCCGAACTGGGGCGCACAACCCGCATGGATGGCTTGGTGACCGTCGTCGATGCAGCCAATGGACCCGAGACTCTGGATGCGCAGTTCGAAGCGGTCTCACAGGTCGCGATGGCCGATCTGATCCTGCTCAGCAAAACCGATCTTGTTTCCAAGACGGCGGCGGATACCTTTTCCAAGCGATTGAATACGCTCAACCCCACTGCCCGGGTTGAGTGCCCTATCGCTGGGCAATTCGATCCAAAAAAACTATGGGGGCTGAGCGGCTTGCGCAAGGGTGTAGCTCAGGAAGACGCAATCCTGTGGACGACGCCGAACGCCGACCCCAAGGCAGACTCATTTGCTAACCTGTCCGGGCTGTCCAAGCCCAAGCCGGTGGCGTTTGCACCGACGCCTCATGATATCCGGATCAGTTCCGCGTCGATCATTCTGGATGCGCCAATCAAGGACACTGTTTTTGACTACTGGCTGGACACCCTGATTGCGCTGAAAGGCCCTGACATTCTGCGCGTGAAAGGCATTGTCTTCCTAGAAGGCATCGAGGTGCCATTCGTGTTTCACGGCGTGCAGAACATCTTCGACCCGCCCATTCCGCTGAACAACTGGATCGGGGATGACCGCCGCTCGCGCATTGTGGTCATTGCCCGTGATCTCAGCCATCCCGAACTGCAGCGCAGCCTCGACATGTTGCGCGCCCATCAATCCAACACCGCAACGCAGGAAAACTTCTGAGCCATGACTGATACCCGTCTTCCCGTCACCGTCCTGTCCGGCTTCCTCGGGGCCGGAAAAACCACGCTGCTGAACCGTGTGCTGAACAACCGCGAAGGCCGGCGCGTTGCCGTGATTGTCAACGACATGTCCGAAGTGAATATCGACGCTGACCTGGTGCGCGCCGAAACCGTGCTGAGCCGCACCGATGAAACGCTGGTCGAGATGTCGAACGGCTGCATCTGCTGCACCCTGCGCGATGACCTGCTGAATGAAGTACGTCGGCTGGCGGCTGAAGGCCGGTTCGACTACCTGCTGATCGAGTCCACGGGCATCTCGGAACCCCTGCCCGTTGCTGCAACCTTTGATTTCCGGGACGAGGATGGCAACAGCCTCTCGGATGTCGCCCGCCTTGACACCATGGTTACGGTCGTTGATGCCGTGAACCTGCTCAAGGACTTCTCCAGCCATGATTTCCTGCATGACCGAGGCGAAACAATGGGCGAAGGCGATGAGCGCACTCTGGTGCACCTACTGACGGATCAGATCGAATTTGCAGACGTGGTCATTCTCAACAAGATTGACGATGCCGGGGCGGAACGAACCGATGCCGCGCGCAAGATTATCCGCAGCCTGAACGCGGACGCCGTTATCTTGGAAACAAACCATTCCGACGTCGACAGCGACGCCATTCTGGACACCGGCTTGTTCGATTTCGAAGCGGCTCATCAGCACCCAATGTGGGCCAAAGAGCTCTACGGTTTCGACGACCATGTTCCAGAAACCGAGGAATACGGTGTTTCGTCCTTTGTCTACCGCGCACGACAGCCGTTTGAGCCCGAGAAAATTCTGGCCATGCTCAACGGCGAATTGCCCGGTGTGATCCGTGCAAAGGGCCATTTCTGGATTGCGACGCGGCCTGAATGGGTGGCTGAGTTCTCCCTCGCGGGCGCCCTTTCGAGCGTTCAACCGATCGGCACCTGGTGGGCGTCCGTGCCGGATAGCCGGTGGCCCGACCACCCATCGGTGCTGAACTACATCAAACAGCATTGGAGCCAGCCATGGGGCGACCGGCGGCAAGAGATCGTCTTCATCGGCGCGGGTATCAACTGGCCGGTGCTGAAGTCCCGGCTCGATTCCTGTTTGCTGTCCAAGAACGATGCACCCGGACCGGACGCCCTTCCAATGGATCTGCCCGACCCGTTCCCTCTCTGGCGCCGGGTGGAGGATGCCGCGTGAACTTTGTCCGAACAGAATTGAAAGATGTGACGGTGGGTGTCGGTGTTGCAGACACCCCTGAGGGATTGGCAGAAATCGAAATGCCGAGATGCGCCGCGACAATCTGGCGGCGTCAGCCTGATACCGAGTTTCAGGTATGGATCGACGCGCTCGGCCCATCACAACTTCCCAGCGCACGGCTCATCCTGCGTCCGGAGGCAATATCAATTGCCGTGCAACATCTGTGCGACATTGCGGGTTTGGAAGACACGGCTGAACGCAGCTGGTTCGAAAACGATATCTCCGATTTGGCTGCCTGTTTTGCCAAGATGATGCGCGCGCCTTTTTTGCGCGTGCGTCTGGACGCGATCACCACCAACGCCTGCCGGAAGTTCCACATTGACGCAATCTATGCCCGCCTGATCTGCCCCTATCGTGGCACCGGCACACAATACGGAATTTTGACAGATGGTGCAGACCCAATGCGGGTTTTCAGTGTCCCGACCGGCGCGCCGATGATCATGCGCGGCACTCTCTGGCCGCAGGATCCACCCGTTGGTCTGGTGCATCGCTCACCACCGATCGCGGGTACGAGTGAAACGCGTCTTATTCTTGTGCTGGATCCAATTTTTGACATCGACGAGGCCGAATGATGGGCCGCAATCTTGGTCAGACAAACCTCAGGAAACGGCGCCGCCGAGAGGACCCGATGCGCGAATTCGACCGCCTTCCCCCAGTTTTACGCGCGTGGGTGGCGCAAGCCGCCCTGCCCTGGCGTCCACGCTCAGTTCTTCGGGCCTACAACAATGCGCTGGCTCGGACGGGTGACCAAAGACACGCGCTGGAGGAGTTGAGACGCCTTGAGTCTATGCAGTTAGCGAAAGACACGGTAACAACTGCGGTCATGTGATCACCACCGGATGAGTATGGGGCCTGTCGCCAGTTTACCCTCAGGCGGATCGGGCAAATGGTGCGGCGATGGTCAGTATGTGCTTGATGAATCCTGCGGTTTCCTACCGCGCCAAAGTGATCTTGGCCTTGCCCGGGTGATACATTTATCAATACCGGCAGGTATGCGGCCATTATCATTGCCACCACAGGGGCACGGATCGTCGATGCCTGCAGGAGCTTTTTGCCCAATGTGTCGTTGCAAATGACTAGCACCCTGGAATTGATGGGCGCCAAACAAATTTGCTGAAATTACCTCTCACGTGACTCCTTTGAATTGACCAATCCAAAGCGGATGTCGTGTCGGAAAGACTGCGGAAACGGTATCATTCTGTTCGCATCTTCATCCCATAGCCGCCACCGCAGGCATTCCACAGAGTCTTTCACTCCAATAGCCGCGCTATTCCAATCTTCGGCTATCGCTGCGTTACATTCCTTCAGGTGATAACACGGGATCTTTGCATTGTAGTGATGCAGATCGTGAAACCCAAAATTCAAGAGTACAAAGTCAACAAGAACTCCCATCCGGAGAGAACTTGCGCCATTCAACGCCGCGGCCTGAGCGTTTTTTTCGCCTGTATCCCGCCAATAGGTTTCTTCGAAATTGTGACCAACATAGACGACAAAAATCCCAAAGCTGCCCGCAAAGACGCTCCCTAGGATCAGGGCAAAAAACGCCCACCACCCCAGAAACGTGATCACCAGAAACCAGAACCCAAACATTGCGATATTCTGAAGCAAAACATCCCGAACACTGACTTTCAGCGTATTTCTGGGCCAGCGATACTGCACAAAGTAGATCAGCAGTGGCCCCAGAAGGAACAATGTGATCGGATGCCTATAGATGCGATAGAACAGTTTTCTGGAAACGGGCGCGGACTCATATTCGCGCAGTGTCATTACAAAAACCTCGTGGACATCCCGGTGTTCCAGATCACCAAGGTGCAGGTGGTGTAGATTGTGATTGTACCTCAGAACACTGTGCGCAATTCCCGAAAAAATAGACAGACCGTTGCCGAGAAGGTCGTTCAGCTTTCGATCCGAGAAATAGCTGTAATGCCCACAATCATGCTGGATTGAGTAAAGCCGCAGAATCCCTGCGCCGAAGAGAAGCGCGCCGCCAATCAGTGCCAACCAGGATCCAGCAAAGACGGCGGGGACACCCAACCCAAGCGCGACGATAATCACACTGATCGCCAAAGCTTTGCAGGCCGACCGATCGTCTGCTCGTGCAAACTCGCGCGGAACTTTGATCGAGTTCATACTTAGTCGCTGGACAAAATCTGCTAATTTGAAAGCACTGTGCCATCAACAACCTGACCTTAGCAAGGGTTGGGCCGCCTATCGATTGCCTGGTAACACAACCTGACTTGGTACGATGATCGCGCGGACAGGACCTGATGTCACTGGGATACGCGGGAAAACTCCAGAAACATGTAAGGTTGAATGTTCTCAAAAGGCCCAAGGCGAAACGCTTGCGTTAGACCAAGTGCCTTAGCTGCGCGCCCAACCCTGTTGAACACTCCGATGTGTTTTTGAAACACAGGATCGGTGTTGAACCGGTCAATCATCCGGTCCGTTATCTCGTGCCGCACACGCAAATTCAGCTGGGACGCGGCCAGATACCGCTTGATTTCGGACAGTCGGACAAAGTTCAGACTGTTCCACAGACCATGTACCCCATAGGTATCTTCAACCCAGTCAATGCGCCGCCGGAACAGTCGCCCGGTGGTCACCTTTGAGCCGACAATGGGGATGTTGAAATGCGGCTCGTAGGGGAACCCATAGTTGGGACACAGCACGACGCATCGCCCTTTGGGCTTCAGAAGTCGCGGCAATGTACCCAGAAAGTGCCTCCAGTCCGGAAGATGCTCCAGCACATTGACCAGATAGACCAGATCATACGCGTGTGAGGCGTTATAATCCTCGTAGGTCGAGCGGTATATCCTGGCCCCCAACCCCTGGGCATGTTGCAGCACACCTTCCATCGCCTCAAACCCTTCGGCAAAAGGTTCGATTCCTTCCAGGCTGACATTTGGGTGCCTTTGCGCCAATAACGTCAGCAGTATTCCGGCACCGCAACCGACTTCTAGCGCACGCGCGCCCTGCGGCAGGGCCGAAATCTCAGGGTCGAGGTTTTGGAAATGAAACCGCGCGGCGCTAAGCCAGATGTCTTTCAGCGGAAAATCAAACCTTGCGAAATCATCCAGAACCTCGTCGATCAAAAAAGGCCTTTCTCGGCGGTTCAACGAATGCATACTGATCCCGACATGGTAAGTTTCGGAAATTGATAGAACAATGTGTTGGAGTGGGCCAGCTTCATATACGATCGCCGCCGTGGGGGTCGTCGCCACAGTAAAAGCAATACGTCAGGGCGACAGCGCTTTGCTCTGGACTCCGCTGGTGTATTTTACTGCGATCGAGGTGCTACAGGGGTATTCCTATTCGGTGGAAGGCCAATGTGCCCTGCCCCAGAACCAGGTTGCAACATTGCTGGCTTATTTGCACATAGCGTTTCAGCCATTGTTTACCTGTATCCTGGCGCTTTATTTCATCCCCAGCGACGTACGCCGGATAGTCATGCCGGTTGTTCTGGGCATAGGTGCACTGACCGGGGCGTATCTGCTGATACAAATCTACCCCTTCGAATGGGCCGGCGCGTGCAGACCTGGTCGGCTTTTGTGCAGCGACCATCTGTGCGTGAAGAAGGAAAGCTGGCATATCGGCTGGCATTTACCGCTGAATGACCTGGGTGAACGTCTTCCTGCCACGATACTCGGTCGGCAATATGATTTGAATTTCCCGGTTTACTTCACCGTGATGTTCATACTTCCGACCCTGTTGGGCGCGTGGAAAATAGCAGGCTTTCAGCTGTTGATCGGACCGACGCTAGCCTGGGCAACAGCATCCAGCCCAACGGAAATGCCCGCCATTTGGTGTCTGTTCTCACTTGGAATTGTGATGATAATTGTCTTCACGCCGCTACGGGAATTCCTGTTCGTGAAATCGTGGCCGTTATGGGATGTGCTGCGCAGGGTGAACGGTAGATATAAAAGAACACTCTAGAAACCGAACAACCCGTTCACCCGCGCATCACCATTTCTTCCCTCATCATGCTTGCGACCTGAATGCGTTCTTCGCCGAACATTCAGACCCCCCTTGAGCTTTTGAGAGTCGAAAACACAAACTGACGCGGCGCTATGCCGTGTCTTCCTCAACCAGTTGATAAAGAACCCACTCTTCCGACAGCCCCTTCAGTGGCTTTGACCCCATTTTGGTGAAATCCAGACCAGACCCAAGAACCAGATCACGTACGGTGCTGGAAACCCAGACATGCCCGCCCGGCGTGAGGCTCAGGACACGGGCCGTAATTGCAATCGCGATCCCCGTCACGTCGTTAACTGTTCGCAAGCATTCTCCAGCGTGAATCCCGGTGCGGATCTTGAGGCCGGATTTACTTGCCGCAGCCTGAAACGCCCGGGCACAGGCAATCGCAGCGCTGGGTCGTGGGAATGCCGCCAGCAACCCATCCCCCATCAGTTTGATAAGCGAGCCATCGTGCTGGGCAACAGTCCGGATCGCGGCCGCATCAAGGCAGTCCATGATGTCCCGCCATTTTGCATCACCAAGGCGAGCGATAATTTCGGTCGAGTTCACTACGTCTGTCATCATGATCGTGATCAGAAGACTGTCGTTTTCACTGTCACCAGAGCAAAGCGAGATGTTTTCTTCAAAGGTCTGGTCGATCAGGTTGCCTTGGTCAGACGGGGTCTTGCCGGGCTGGGTCGGAAATCTTTTTACGACCGACTGATCGTCTCGGTTCATATCCACGACACCCAAAGAACCAAGGTTCTTCCAGGGGCTTAACGGCTCGGGCATCTCGGGGTAGTCAACAGGCTCAATAATTGAAAACGAAGTGTTCAGCATTTGTGCACCACAAAATAAAGTATTTGCACCGCAGGCTACTTGCATATTGTCAACAAGCCGCGACGCAAATGTTAATGAAGTGTTAACAGCGGCTGGTTTAGCGCACGCTAGGCTTGTGCCTCACCGGATACATATTCCAAAAAGAGGTTAGAGCACTGCGGGCCGCGACACCCATCCATGTGAAATCGCGTATCGAAACATAGTGTTGAGGACTGAACCTTGAAAAAGCTGAATGTATTGTTGGTAGAAGATGATCCGTCATTGCTCGCTTTGACGTCTGCGCTTCTCAAGCCTCATTTCAGCGTCCTTCAGGCGTCCAATGTCGCGGATGCCCGCGCGATCCTCGCCTCGAAATCCGTAGATATTGCGCTGCTTGATCTGGGGTTGCCGGACGAAGACGGCTTGGTGCTGGCGCGTTCGATGCGGGCGAAATCGGCGCTGCCGCCCATCATTTTTGTCTCCTCCAGAGACAGCGCCAGTGACAAGATCAGCGGGCTGGACATCGGGGGCGACGATTACCTCACCAAGCCTTTTGATCCTGATGAGCTTTTGTCGCGCATCAACGCGGTTCTTCGCCGGACGAACGCCCATGCGTCGGCTCCTCGCCGGGAAACCCGGGTGCGCCTTGGCGAAGTGGAAATTGACCTCGACACCCGACAAGTATGGAACGAACAGCTGGAAACGACCCCGTTCACCCGCGCTGAATTTGATGTGCTGATGGCTATTGTCAATGCAAACGGTCGCGTGTTGTCCCGCGCGGTCCTACTGGACGCTGTTGCTCTGTCGCCGGATCATGATGCCGGTGAGCGCACAATCGACGCATTGGTGGCGAAAATTCGGAAAAAGCTGTCGAGCGGGCGTGATGGACCCAAAATCATCTCAACTGTCCATGGTGTCGGCTATCGGCTGGGGCTGGTGCGAAGTTGATCCCGCGCGCCTACATATATGACGAGCCTATCAACGCGCTTACCCAGAACTTCGTTGATAAGACTGTCGAGGGCAAATACCGCGAGTGGTATTTCGAATCCACGCGCGGTCAATTCAGGACGGCCTTGTTGTTCGGGGCGTCTTTCTATGTCGTTTTCGCCTTTCTGGAGGTCTTTGTCCTACATACGCGCGCATTCTCTGGACAGGATCTGGCGGTCTGGGGCGCCAGGCTTTTCATCATCTCTTTCATCTTTGGGCTTTTCTTTTTCTCCCACAAACTTCCCGCGCGCACATTACCCGTCATAATTTCAACGGGATGGTCTTTGATGTACCTCGTTATCTGGGCTGCGTTTGCGTTTTCGGGCGACCATGAATCGAAAGATTTCCTGTATCGCTTTGCGCTGATCAGCTTGGCCGGCACTGTTTTCCTGCCTTTTGTGTTTTCCCATTCGGCAGCGCTGCAGCTTCTGCTTTTTGTCCCGGTATCCTATTATCTGGTGTTTGATAATTCCGGCGCCAGCAATGGCATCGACACCTGGATCGGTCCTTCCTTTGTTCTTTGCTCAGTGGTTCTGATTGGCCTGTATGCAAAGTTTTTTTCGGAAAGGACGTTACGGGCAAACTTTGTTCAAAGCGTCTATCTTGAAAAAGCGCGCAACGACGCGGAGAAAGCGAATGAAGCAAAATCGCAGTTTCTCGCAACCGCAAGCCACGAGCTGCGCACACCGCTGAACGGCATCGTCGGGAATATCCGGCTGATCAAACTGATGCCGCAAGACCGCGCATCGCTGGATCAGAGACTGGATGAAATCGAACGCTCCAGCCTTGCGATGAGAAACCTCATCGATGACGTTCTGAACATCGCAAGGCTGGAAGAAAAAGCCGAAGACCTCGAATATCAAACTTTCAACCTGTCTGAAATCCTTCAGGATCTAGAGGCCGTACTTCGCCCCCTTGCCCGTTCCAAAAACCTGCAACTGATCATCCCTCAGTTCGACGATGGCGTTTATCTTAGCGGAAATAGTGGTCACCTGAGACACATCTTGCTGAACCTGCTTGGAAATGCGGTGAAATTCACCCAAGAGGGTTCGGTGACCTTGTCGTTTGAGCAATCAAAACAGTCCGTGGCCTTCACCGTCAGCGACACCGGGATCGGTGTGCCCGAGGATCAGGTTGCCAGTATTTTTGAACCGTTCACGCAAGCGTCAAACATTGATTCCCGCAAAATTGGGGGAACCGGGCTGGGGCTTTCGATCGTGCGCGGACTTGTGTCCTCACTGGAAGGACAGGTCACCGTGAAAAGCAGCCTCGGCGAAGGAACAGTTTTCCGGGTGGAAGTGCCGTTTCAGGCCGCACCAGCCCCGTCGCCTCAATCCGAGGCAGCGGGGATGGCCGTTACGGTGGGTTCACAGCAGAACGTGCTGATTGTCGAGGACGACCCCACCAGTATGGAAATCCTCAAGAGTCTGCTGGAGCGAGACGGACATGAAGTCACTGCAGCGGCAAATGGCCGTGACGCGAAAGAGGTGTTCAGACCAGACAAGGTTGATTGCATCCTGACAGATATCCGTCTTCCAGATACGACAGGCGTTCAATTGGCGCGCGACCTCAAAGGAATTGCAAAGGTCAAGCGGCCCGACAAGACGATTGCGACCATAGCCGTCACTGCAAACGTAATGCCCGAAGATCTTGATGAGTATACTGCAGCAGGCTTCGACGCGGTCGTCTCCAAGCCGTTGGATGAACGTGTTCTGTACGGCGCGATCCGGGCGTCGATCGAGAAACACCCCTCGGACGCGCCATACGTGTCCTCTCAGTCAGAAGTCACCAAGGCGCGCCTCAGCAAGTTCTTGAGCGGTGAAGAAATGGAGCAAGTCTTTCTGGCGTTCAGTGAGTCATTGGAAGAGTGCCACTCGCAACTCAGGAAAGCGCAGAAACAGGGTGATCGGGATCGGATTGAGTTTCTGGTTCACCGAGTTTACGGCAGTGTGTCGAGCTTTGGTGAAACTGAACTTGCGAACATGGCAAAATCTGTCGAGACGCTTTTGCAAAGTGGAACTGAAAACTATGGCGTCGAGTTGAAGGAACTGATCGATTCATGTGGGGCCGTGCTAAAGAGCCTTAAAAAACGAACAGCTTGATATGTTGCGCGCAGACAGCCAACCTTCTTCCGTTCGGGCATAGAGCCCCGCCCTACATCAGTTTTGCGAAGCATCGCTTGAACGCGTCCAGACCAACGAACAGGGGTCGGGTCAGCGTCACGGTGGTTCTACAGGGCCTTCACCAAAACTGTCGTCAAAGGAGACGCTCCGCAAGCCCGATAAACGGGGAGCACAACGAACCCAACAAGAAAAATCAGGCTTTAGGCCGGGGGTTCGGGTGCTCCATACTAAAGCGTTCAAAAATAATCGACTGCTTCATAGGCATACAATCCTGACAATCCTCGCAATCATTACCATGATTTCAGGTCATTTTGAGCTTTCGAATGTACCTTTGGGCCCATGAAAGCAACCAAACACAAAGTCATCAGTTGATCTCATTTCATTCGTCTCTGAAATTTTGAAATATTGAAAAAGGGGCAAGCCCTGTCAGGTTGCGCTTGCAATCAGGCCTTTCTCAGGACGGAAAACCCCAATGGCACAAGACCTCGTTGCGCAACTGGATGACAAGTTGCGCGCAAAGCGTGAATCCTTCGACAAACTTCCCATAATCGACGTAGCTCCGCTGCTGGACGGCAGCGACAAACTGAAAGTGGCAAAGGAAATTCGCTGGGCACTGTCGAACGCCGGCTTCATGTATGTAAAGAACCACGGCGTCGCGCAGGATTTCGTCGATCAGGTCTTCGACGTCACCCGCCGTTTCTTCAATCTGCCGATGAAAGACAAGATGAAGCTGCATGTCAGCAACTCTGACGTGGCGCTGCGCGGCTATATCGAACCCTATGGAGAAAACACCGATCCGACCAAGACCAAAGACCTGAAAGAGTGTTTTGATATCGGGCCCGAGTGTGAAGCTTTGGAGGGCCCGTTTTTCGGACCCAATCAATGGACGGACCGGCTGCCCGAATTTCAGGACCTGGTTTACAGCTATCACCAGAAAATGGTCACACTGTCCAAACAGCTACTGGGTGGCGTCGCGCTGAGTTTATGCCTGCCTGAAACCCATTTCGAAAACCTGATGAAAAGCCCGATCAGTATTCAGCGTCTGCTGCACTACCCACCGCAAAACGGCATGATAGATGAAAAGATCATCGGCATCGGCGCGCATACCGATTATGGCAACCTGACCATTCTGGCGCAGGATGATGTTGGCGGTCTTCAGGTGATGAACCGCGAAGGCAATTGGGTCGAAGGGTCTCCGATCTCCGGGACCTTCGTGATCAATATCGGAGACCTGATCCAGCGTCTGACCAATGATGTCTATCTGGCCAACATGCACCGCGTCATCAACACCTCGGGTCGTGAACGTTATTCGATCCCATTCTTCATTGATGCCGACTATGAAGCTGTGTTCACGCCCCTGGACTCGTGCATCTCTAAGGACAACCCGCGCCGCTATGAAAGCGTCACGTGCGGAGCACATAAGTTCGGACGTTTCGCGGCCAGCTACGCCCATCTGAAAGAAGCTGTTTAAGCAGATGGCCGGAACAGGCGGGGTTCAGAAGCTTGAATAATTACCTGATGTTCCGGCCTTCGCCTTATTTCAGTTCCTGCGACATAATCGAGCGCGGATCTGGCAAACCACAGAAATCCCATACTTCATTAATCGCCTCAGACCAGATTTCTGCTCAAAATGAAAGCGCTGCACTCATCCGTCAGTTCCTGGAACCGGGGTTTCTCCTTAACGTACAAATAGACCTGCCGTTTGTCGGGAAGGTCCGGCAGGGTGCGAAAAGCGGTGGTTTCGGGAATAAAACGCGCGACGGTCTGGGGGAGCACGGTCACCCACTTCCCGGTTCTGACCATGGTAATAAGCGAATGCGTGTTGTGAATGGTGACATCGGCATCCGTGATCGCATCGACAAATTTCGGCGTTTGGATAAGATCGCACAGGGCATTCCGAACAAACGCAGCCGCCATCACATCATCCAGGGTCGGCGGCGTAGCGCTAGTGATAAGCGGATGGTCAGACGCGCAAACAAGCCCGAATTGATCCTCGAACAGGGGAATGGCCTTGATCCCTTTCAACGGATGAAAGCCCGAAGCAATTCCGATGTCTGCCTTGCCGTCCACAAGCGAATCCAGCACCTGTTGCGTATCCGTATCGCGCAATTCGACCCTCAGCCCGGGAAAGCGGTGGGTCATATGTTCAAGCACCGAAGGAAAGACCAACGCAGCGACCGAAGGAACCGACACGATGCGCATCAGGCCGTGGGTGGCATCCGCAGCCGCCTCGATCGACTGCACCGTCTGATCAAACTGGCGAACCTGCTTCAAGGACAATTCGAACACCTGCTCTCCCAGTGCGGACAGATGAGTCTTTCGTTCTCCTTCAAACAGCTTTTTGCCCAAATGGCTCTCGAGTTGCTTTAGTGTCATCGACACGGCCGATTGAGTGCGACCCAGACGGTCCGCCGCCTCGGTCAGGTTGCCCGTTTGCGCAACAGTACAAAAGCAGCGCAGCATTTCGATCTTGATGGCCATACTTCAAGTTTCCTGAATTTTCATTCAATTGTTTGAGTTTGACTGATGTGGATTGCGGAGTCCATTCTCGGCCCGACCAATTATGACGTGGGGCCTGTTGTGACTAAACTGAACCTGATCGCCGGCGAGTGGCTGGCCGGCGAAAGCGAGATCGAAAACCGCAATCCTTCTGATCTGAGCGACCTGATCGGTCATTTCGCCCAGGCCAGTGCGGATCAGCTTGAGGCGACTTTGGATCAGGCCCGTGTCGCGCAGGCAGAGTGGGCCGCCTATGGACTCGAGCGCAAACAGACGGTGCTGATGAACATAGGCACCGAACTGATGACCCGCGCTGAAGAGTTGGGAACCCTGCTCAGCCGTGAAGAGGGTAAACCTCTTGCAGAAGGCAAAGGCGAAGTTTACCGCGCCGGGCAGTTCTTCACCTACTATGCTGCCGAGTGTTTGCGCCAAATCGGCGAGAACGCGGATTCAGTGCGCCCGGATATCGAAATCGACGTGCGCCGCGAGGCGGTCGGTGTTGTTGCCGTCATCAGCCCATGGAATTTTCCCACAGCCACAGCATCGTGGAAAATCGCTCCGGCGCTGTGCTACGGCAACGCGGTGGTCTGGAAGCCCGCCAACATCACGCCGGCTTCGGCCGTCGCCCTGACCGAGATCATCAGCCGTCAGGACATCCCCAAGGGTCTGTTCAGCCTTGTCATGGGATCGGGTCGGTCGATCGGACAGCGGCTGGTCGAAAGCCCCAAGGTCAATGCCATCTCGTTCACCGGCTCTGTCCCGGTTGGCAAGGGCATTGCTGCGGCTGCCATTCAGAACCTGACCAAGGTGCAGATGGAAATGGGATCGAAAAACGCGCTGGCCGTCATGGACGATGCCGATCTCGACCTTGCTGTCTCGCTGGCGTTGGGGGGTGCGTTCGGGGGGACCGGTCAGAAATGTACCGCGTCATCACGGCTGGTGGTTCATGCCGCCGTGCACGATGCCTTTGTCGAAAAACTGGTGGCCGGTGCGCAGGCGATGAAAGTCGGCCACGCGCTGGCAGAGGGCACCCAGATGGGTCCGGTGGTCAGCGCACAGCAGCTGGCCGAAAACCTGGCTTATGTCGATCTCGGCAAGTCCGAAGGGGCCGAACTGGCCTGCGGCGGCCAGCGATTGGAGATGCCTCAGGATGGCTATTACATGAGCCCAGGTGTGTTCCTGAACACCACCAATGACATGCGCATCAACCGCGAAGAGATGTTCGCACCGCTGACCTCGGTCATCAAGGTCGGCAGCTATGACGAGGCTCTGGCCACCGTCAACGACACCAATTTCGGCCTGACCTCAGGTATCGTCACTCAGAGCCTGGCCCGCGCCACGCATTTCCGCCGCAACGCACGCACCGGTGTCGTGACCGTGAACCTGCCCACCGCAGGTACTGATTATCACGTGCCCTTTGGAGGACGCGGGGACAGCTCATACGGCCCGCGCGAACAGGGTAAGGCCGCAGCCGAGTTCTACACGACGGTCAAAACCGCCTATATCAGCGCTGGAAAGCCGATTTGATGCGGATCGACGGGCTGCAATACACCAATTGGTCCGAGAAGATCTTTCGGCAATTGCGCGAAGGCGGCGTGGACGCAATCCACGTCACCATCGCCTATCATGAGAATTTCCGCGAAACCGTCCTGAACTTTGAAAAATGGAACCGATGGTTCGAGCAATACCCCGATCTGATCATGAAAGGGTTGTGGGCCAGCGACATAGACAAGGCTCGGGAAGTCGGGCGTACGGCCGTGTTCTTTGGCTTCCAGAACCCGTCTCCCATCGAGGACGATATCGGGTTGGTCGAAATCGTGCACACTCTGGGCGCACGGTTCATGCAACTGACCTACAACAACCAGTCCCTGCTGGCCACGGGCTGTTATGAGGCCGAAGATACCGGCATCACTCGCATGGGCCGCCAGGTCATCAGAGAAATGAACCGGGTCGGGCTTGTGGTGGACATGAGCCACTCGGCCGACCGGTCCACTATTGAAGCCGCCGAGCTTTCCGAGCGTCCGATCGCCATCACCCACGCAAACCCGCACGAATGGTCGCCCGCCCTGCGCAACAAGCGTGACGATGTGATCCGGGCGGTGACGGAAAACGGTGGGATGTTGGGATTTTCGGTCTACCCTCATCACCTGAAAGACAAGTCGGACTGCACATTGGACAGCTTTTGCGAGATGATCGCCCGCACAGCGGATAAATACGGCGCAGAGCACCTCGGGATCGGCACGGATTTGTGTCAGGATCAGCCCGACAGCGTGGTCGAATGGATGCGGGTTGGGCGTTGGTCCAAACAGATCGACTATGGCGAAGGCTCGGCAAGTAATCCGGGCTTCCCTGCGATGCCAGCCTGGTTTCGGGACAACCGCGACTTTGGAAATATCGAACAAGGGTTGCGCGCGACCGGCCTGAACGATGACGAAGTGGTCGGGATAATGGGAGGAAACTGGTACAGGTTCTTTGCCGAGAACTTCGTTGCCCGGGGGTAGCCGAATGGAAACACAGGCACAAATCCACATTGACCGACGTGACCCCGCCACCGTCATGCGGTTGTCGCGACTGGGATCGCTACACCAGTGTCGGCTGAGCTTCATGCGGCAGCTGACCCGCCGCATGGCGCGGGAGAACTGGTCGTTTTCACGCCCCGTTTTCGCCCTTGATGCCAATGGCGTCGGGACGGCAGTCTACACCGCCCACGGTCCGGAAAGAGCGTATTCGTTGGTTGCCTTCGCCCATGACCTGCCGTCCGAGAAACGCTCGGACCGTGTGATCGCCGACGCCTGGGACGCTACCTTCGCTTTGTTTGATGGCATCCCGACCGAGGCCGATATTGAGCGTCTTTCGAAAAACGTCCCCCTGCAGGAAGCGGGGCGCGTCAGTGAGACCGAGCTGTCCTTATCTCGCGCCAACCGCTCGGTCCGGCTTTGGGAGCATGTCGTTGATGCTCTGGCCGCAGGGCGGCAGCCGGATGTGCAGCAAATCTATCAGGTCGGTTATCTGATGCGAACGACGGCCGTCTATGGCTCGGGCAAATTCGGTGCTGCAGATCGCGAAAACATCGCAAGCCGCCCGGAAACGAGCGCACCCTTTCAGGCCGAGATGCTGTCAGTGTTTTTGACCCGAGCCTTCGTGCGGGATCTGGTGCAACACATGGCCAACGCCAAGGGCGGCAGTCAGGCCGCGACACTGGACCCGAACATTGCCCATTGGTTGGGTATCGGCAATTCCACCGGCCTTGGCATGGCACCGTACATTGTCAATCACCCCATCCTGTTCAACAACTGGGTCATGGCACGGGAAGAGGCAATTGCGCGCGTCCGATCCGTGGAATCCGCGACTGCGGACGAGATCGATCACTTTCGTCAAATATTCGAACGCAGCCAGCTTTCGATTACGTGGTGGCGGTCTGACCATCCCATACAAATCGAAAAACTGGCGGCGTTGAAGACCGACCTCCAGGCGATCTCGGATTATCTTGACCAGGACGGTTTGACCAGCGGCCACCCCTGGAACCGGTTGGTGATCTGGTCTCAAACCGCGCTCAGCGCAGAAGGACAGGAGTATCTCGCCTCGCTGATCCTTGAGCCCTACGCAGATCTTGTGGACGGCTTGGCCTCGTGCATGGCTGACGGTAATGCCGAGGCATTTGTGATCAATGGGGCTATGCCGATCAGCGAAGTACGTGACTTGATTCGAGGCGCGTTTGGTTGGGCGCTGGATCTGGATTGGGCATCCCGTGAAAACTGCGCCCGCGCTTGGTACGTGTCCGAAGAAAAGCTGGAGCCTCGCATGGGTGAACGGTTCGAGGAACCCATCGAGGACTACGAACAGCCACTGGCCCCGGCCCGGGACGCAGCGGCGGCCCATGCGGAGTTGATCGAATGGGATGGCGCCGTGCCAGTTGCAGAGTTCCTGCTGCGTCATCCTGAACATCGCCACACCGTCCGGCGATCCCAGATGACCCGCACCGCGCCCTATGGCGAAATCCGGGACAACACGATTGGCGAAACGGTTGTGCCTCTCGACATGTTGCGGGCCAAGCTGTCGTTCTTCGGTGCCACACATTTCGATCCGCGTTCAGATCGCTGGGTTCGCATTTGCATGTATGCCGGTGCACCCTACCCCGAAGAACTGACCATCGAAAACGCCGATCTTTGGGTCTATCCAGAGGTGCCAGCATGAGTTTCTCACTGAACGAGATGGAGGCAACGGCCAAACGCGCAACCCGCGGGGCGGGCTATTCCTGGGGACAGGCCGAAGAGGCGTCAAAAGCAGCACGTTGGCTGTGTGCGCAAGGTCTGGATGGCGCCGGGGCTCTTGCCCGGTTGTTGTCGCTCGGGCTGGCTTCGGACCTTGCCGCGCACCGCCCCCAACAGGTTGATGGCCTGTGGCAAGGCGACAGTGACCTGTGTCCGTTGTCGGCGGGGCCTCTCTTGTCCGACAGTGCTTATCTGCTGAAGGCCGCCCCGGTTGAGATGCGGGACGTTGTTGCACCTGAGATGCTGCTGCCCTTTGCCGCCAATGCGGCGCGTGTTCTGAAATGCTGGGTAAGCGTCGAAATCGACGGCACACTTGCAGTCACAGACGGAGATCACCTTGCCGTCCACGATGTTTTGCCCACCGCAGCCCGACGGGTCACCGTTTCACCAGGTGTTGCACCTGAGCTTCTACGCAAACGGCAAACGCGCGCGCAACCCGCGCTGGATGATTGGGATGCTCTGAACCGAATTGCCCACCGCACATACGCCCCCGCAACCGAGGAATCCCGCCTGCTGGGCGCAGGGGCCGGGCTTTCTGACAACGACTGAAGAGAGACCCAAGTGACCGACACACGGACCCTTACCCTCGCCGAAATTGAAGAGCTGTCCTTCCGAGCGCTGGTCGCAGCGGGCACATCCGCGGACAACGCCCGCCCATTGGCGCAAGCAACCGCCGCGACCGAGGCGGACGGCGTCGCAAGTCACGGTCTGGCATATATCCCGATCTATTGTGAGCATGTGCAGTGCGGCAAGGTCGATGGGCTGGCAAAGCCTGTACTGTCGCACCCCCGACCGGGCGTTTTGACCGTTGATGCGGCAACCGGCTTTGCCCATTCCGCCATTGATCTGGGGTTTGACGCTCTGATCGCCGCCGCGCGGGAACAAGGCGTTGCGGTTCTGGCCATCAAGAACAGCTACAACTGCGGTGTTCTGGGCTATCACACCTACAGGCTTGCACAGGCCGGAATGGTCGCGCTGGGGTTTACCAACGCGCCGGCCTCGATTGCCCCGTCTGGTGGCTCGAAACCTGTCGTGGGCACCAATCCGTTTTCTGTTGCTGTCCCGGGGACTGACGGGCAACCAGCGTTGCTGATCGACCAGAGCGCCAGCACGATTGCCAAAAGCGAGGTCATGAAACATGCCCGCGAAGGCAAGCCGATCCCGGTTGGCTGGGCGCTAGACGCCGAAGGCAACCCGACCACCGATCCCGAGGTTGGCCTCAAGGGATCAATGGCACCATCGGGCGGATACAAAGGCGTTGGCGTCGCGCTGATGGTCGAGGTATTGGCTGCGGCTTTGACCGGAGCCACCTTGGGTATCAATGCCTCGCCGTTTTCAGGAACTGCAGGTGGCCCGCCGAAAACCGGCCAGTTCTTCATAGCGATAGATCCGGGCGCAACAGCCGGAGGATCGTTCGAGACAGGTGTCGCCGGTCTGGTCGAATCCATCCGGTCTCAGGACGGGGCGCATCTGCCCGGTGACGGTCGCAGGGCTAAACGTCTGGCAGCCCAAAAAGAGGGTGTCGCAGTGAACACGGCAACTCTGTCCAGGATTGAGGCACTTTTGCGCTAGGTGATCGGCACAGTGAGGCTTTCATCTGCCACTTTTCGAGCCCACGTGGCCCGCGAGGACTTAAGGAACCATGGACCTACCGCCAAGTGTTCATCCCTTGGCGGCTGAAGCCCATTTGTCCGATTGATGCAGGATCAGAGACCCAAGCCCGGAAAATGCGATCAGCGCGAGGCCAAACAAAGAATAGGCATCCGGCCAATCTCCGAAAACGAAAATACCAAGCACCGTTGCAGAGACCAATTGGCTGTAGACCAATGGCGCGATGAGACTGGCCTCGGCGGATTTGTTTGCGATCACCAACAGGTAATTGCCCGCGGCAGAACCAATTGCGCTTAACAGGACCAACGCAGCGACCGAGAGGTCGGGCGTGTGAAACGTCGCTGTCAGGCCGAGCGGCGTCAATAGCACCGAACCGATCAGAAGTTGGGACATCAGCAGGAACCGGGGCCGGTAGGCACCTGCAAGTGTTCGCGTCATCACCAGATAGGCCCCATAAAATCCACCAGCCGCAAGCGCGAAGATCATGCCGGAAGATACGCCAAAGCCCGGCTTCACAACCAGCATTACCCCTGCGAATCCAATTGCCAGCAGAATAGTGCGGCGGCGCGATGGCTTTTCCCCCAGAAACAGGATGGCGAGAACATAGGAAACCACCGGCCCGATGAAAAATGCACCAAAGACATTAGCAATCGGTTCGGTTCGTAACGCCGTCAGGATGCAGCATATTCCGCCGGTGATAAAACACGCCCGCAACAGAACACGCCAGTCTCGGAAACTTGGGAAGTCCTTTGCCGAGAGCCCACTGAATGGCGACAACAGAATTGCGCCCAGGGCAAAGCGCGTCCAAGCAACGATGACCGGATCGACACCGCTGCTGGTCAGAAGCTTTCCCGCGGTGTCACCGATCACGACAAAGGTCACCGCGGTGAAGACAAGCAAGGCAAGTTTAACAAGAATTGGCGATGTCATAGTTGATGCGCCTCTGAATACCACGAGAGTTGCTTTGCCACGCCTCGCGCAAAGGCTATGTCCGCCCGCTCGACTACCACCTTCTGATCGATTCCTCGGCTAAACCCGGCCGAGATACGCGTGTCGAATGTACGTCGTGCTTCGGCCACCTGTTTCTGGTTCGTCATTTTGCCTCCCTTCTTCTTGCTCATCGCAGTCGACGATCTTTGTGTCCAGGTCGTGAAGACAATCCTGCAAAGTCGAGATCCGGTCTTGCACCGTATCTCGATGGGTTTCCAGCATTGCCTGACGCGGCGGACCGGTGTGATCCCCCTCGACGCGTACAACAGCGAGCTGACGCTTGATGAGTTCACGAGTTTTCATTGCAGAGAGTTCTCCGCCAAGACGCTTTTTTACCAGTTAGAGCGCGCTCAAAGTCCAATCGACGAAAGGAGTTTTCTAGTGCCAAAAACTCGATCCGGTCATGAACTTGCAACAGACCTCGGATAGAGTGTTGAAAAAACGGAGCTTTACCTTGTCTTTCAGCATTGACGTGGCACCATTCGCAGCCAGCAGAAACTCGGACCCTCCACGGCGGCTTGGCCAGCGATACAATACCGAAGAATTCCTTCCCGAGGCCGGCAACACCGTTGTCTGTCATCTTGATTTCGATGACCCGGCTCACAAGGCAGTACTGGACGCCCGCAAAAGAGTGATGGCGTTGCCAGAAGCCGAGTGCTTTCTTTTCACGCCTGTCGAAAGCTTGCACATGACCGTGTTCGAAGGGGTTGTAGAAACCCGCCGCACACCCGACGCATGGCCCCGTGATCTAGACCGGGATGCATCTGTAAGCAGCATTACCGACGCCATGGCCGATCGCCTCGCCGGTTTTACAGCTCCCCCGGATTTTGATGTGCGTGTGGCAGGCTTAAGCCCCACGGGCCTTGCACTCAAAGGTGCCACAGATGAAGACGAGGCGAAGATGCGGGCCTGGCGCGAGGCACTGACCGAACCATTCGCGTATCGTCACGAGAACCACGACGCTTACCGACACCACATGACCTTTGCCTACCCGATCAAGTGGCTGCCGGATTCTGTGCTGCCCATCTGGGAAACTGAACTTGGTGCAATCCTTGCAGATCTTGCAGATGCCGCGCCTGTCATTCCACTCACGGCCCCTGCCTTTTGTCAGTTTGCTGACATGACGCGGTTCGAAGAAATCCAAGTTTTGGATACCTGAGCAGCCAATTCAACGGCACGCGCATAAAAAGCGGTCGGATTGGGCCGCCAACGTATGCACCTGATTCCTGCGTCTTGCGTCATTCAGCTGTCCACACAGCCAGATGCGCGGGCGCAGGAAATTCCACCGATCCGTCCTGGCCAGCAAATTGTCCGAGCCGTTTTTCCGCTTCCGCGACCAATGCCTCGTATCCGGCATCGTCGATGAACTCAGCCAATGTCCACCCGCGGACATCCATCCGAACCCATTCGCGGATTGATGCAAATCGCGCGGCGCCGGTGATGGTGGTCACGGTAGCGTCCTGCAATCCCCCTCCGCCAAGAACATTGGCAAAAGACTGCTTGCGCCCAAGGACAAAAGGTGCTCGCAGCGCATTTGCGGCGGTGGCTCCGAACATCTCGTCTATCAGCTCGATCATGCGGGCATATCCGAGTGAGTTTTCGGCTTTATCCCAGACGGATACCGCAATCCTTCCACCGGGCCGCAGCACGCGCCGCATTTCCTCAAGGGCTTGGCGTCTGTCGTCAAAGAACATCAGCCCGAACTGGCAGAGAACGACATCAAATGAACGGCTCGAAAACGGCAGAGCCTCGGCACGGCCCTCGATCCAGTCGACTTCTGGGGCACGCCTGCGCGCCACGTCAAGCATATCCGGATTTCGGTCCAGACCAACGACGCGGCCTGCCGGACCAACCCGAGCGACGGCGTCACGTGCTGTGGCACCGGTACCGCAGGCAACATCCAGAACGGCATTTTCCGGTGTGATTATGGCACGTTCACATAACCGCCCTGCCCATTCGCCAAACAGTGCCGGAACAAAGAACTCATCGTAAATCTCAGCTGCGGTTTTTGATACCTGACCCGCAGATGCAGCATCTTTTATCATGATCCACCCGCTTCTTTTTTGCATTCTGGCCAATAGTGACACGCTGTGGTTCCAAGGATATAGTCCAAAATCTGTAGTAACGGGACAGGTGGCGCGGGATGAAATCCTATGGCCAATTCTGCCCGGTCGCCAAGGCGGCTGAGCTCTTTTGCGAGCGCTGGAATGCTCTGATCATCCGTGATCTTGCGGCTGGCCCCCGCAAGTATTCCGAATTGAAGCGCGGCGTGCCGTTGATGTCGCCGTCCCTTTTGTCTTCCCGGTTGAAATGGCTCATTGAAGAGGGGGTCGTTGCGCGCCAGGAAATTGGCGAAAAGCGCCCGGGCTATGCGCTGACCGACGCGGGACGTGAGTTTGTTCCCCTGGTCGAGGCTCTTGGTATCTGGGGGCAGCGATGGACAAGGCGCCAACTCAAAGAACATGAGATCGACCTGGGATTGCTTGTTTGGAGCCTTGAAAGCACAACCGACGCCAACGCATTCGGCACGAAACGCTGCCTCATTCGGCTGGAACTGACCGATCAAACGAAAGCTAAACGGTATTGGTGGTTTCTGAACAGGAATGGGCGGTGTGAGCTTTGCGTCGAGGACCCTGGTGGCGGCGTCAACTTATACTTGGCCTGTACACTTGCGGACGCCATCTACATCGTTAGGGGAGATATCACCCCATCCAAGGCAACAGAAACCCAGAAGCTGGAAATTCTTGGTGATGGTTGGGCAAAGCAGGCTTTCATAAAATGGCTTAATCTCAGCCCGCTGACGACCATCAAGTCATGCCGTCAGACTGATTGTTGAGGCTCCAAGCTGTCGTTGTCGGAAATGCAGCAACCTCTCCTGCGGTTCACGGCACACTGGGCCACAGACAGAAAAACACGCCGACTAGAATGACGCTCAGCGGGTAAGTAGAGTCGTCAGTCCATTTGCAAATACACATGTGCGCTACAAGCATCAAAACCCAACGCCAGCGGAACACCAAGAGAGGCTGCCAAATGGCTTGTCGCCTCTGCAAATTCAGCTGGAAAGGTTTGGCGTGTCAGGAGCTTGGTGGCCATACTACCCGGAACAAGAGGGTGAATCTTGATCGTACAACCCGCGTCCCTACCAGTGTCATGGAAAACAAGTAACGCTGGCTTGCTGTAACCGGGAGTACAGTTTTCGCGCAGGTGTCAGGCGTATTCCAGAAGAAGCTGCCAAGCCCATACACAACTGGTTTGCCGTCAACCCATTCCAACAGCTTGCTGAATGGGTCCCGTGGCCCGCAATCACCCTAGCCCCGGCTTAGATGAGTTCATGGGCAAGTTCATGCGCGCCTGCAGTTACACTGGCCTGTGATACCGCCGTACTTTCAATTGCAACATGAACCATTCTCCGCAGTTCGGATGCCGGAGAGACAATCTTTGCGCAAATCTGTCTTGGCACGCCCGGTTCCCGGGTATAACAGGACGCATCCCGGTCGCAGCCTACCCGGGTAACAAAACAAGGGTTCAAAACATGAAGACGATCGTAATCTGCTCAGGCGGACTGGATTCGGTGTCGCTGGCACATATGGTTGCACGCGATCACCAGCTGACGGGCTTGATTTCCTTTGACTATGGCCAGCGTCATCGCAAAGAGCTGGACTATGCCGCACTCTGCGCACAGCGGCTGGGTGTGCCTCATGACATCATCGACCTGCGCTCGGTCGGGGCAGTTCTGACCGGGTCGGCGCTGACCGACGATGTGGACGTGCCCGACGGGCATTATGCCGAGGACAGTATGCGCGTGACCGTGGTGCCCAACCGCAACGCTATCATGCTGACCGTGGCCTTTGGGGCCGCCGCAGCACGCGGGGCCGATGCAGTGGCAACAGCGGTGCATGGCGGAGATCACTTTATCTATCCCGACTGCCGCCCAACCTTCACGCAAGCCTTCGAGACGATGCAGAAACACGCGCTGGACGGCTATGCCGACGTGTTGCTGTTCACCCCGTTTGTCCATCGAAGCAAGGCCGACATCGTGACCGAGGGCGCGCGTGTGGACACACCCTTTGCGCAGACATGGTCCTGCTACAAGGGCGGCGAACATCACTGCGGGCGCTGCGGCACCTGCGTTGAACGGCGTGAGGCATTCCATCTGGCCGGTGTTGCAGATCCGACCACCTATGAAGATCCCGATTTCTGGGTCGCAGCAACGGCGCAGAAGGAAACCGCCTAATGTACCGGATCACCAAAGAGTTCCACTTCTCCGCCTCGCACCAGTTGACCCATTTGCCCGGTGATCACCAATGCGCGCGGATGCATGGGCACAACTATATTGTCGAGGTCGAACTGGCCGCGCCCGAACTGAACGCCGACGGGTTCGTGCGCGACTATGGCGAGTTGAATCCGCTCAAGACCTATATCGACGAGACCTTCGATCATCGCCACCTGAACGACGTGATGAACATACTGACCACGGCCGAGAACATGGCGCGTCATTTCTATGACTGGTGCGCCGCGCGCTGGCCGGAAACTGCCGCCGTGCGGGTCAGCGAAACACCGAAGACCTGGGCCGAGTACCGCCCATGACCCCCCTGCGCATTGCCGAGATATTCGGCCCCACGATCCAGGGCGAAGGCGCGCTGATCGGGGAACCCACCGTGTTCGTGCGCACTGGCGGCTGTGACTATCGCTGCAGCTGGTGCGACAGCCTGCACGCGGTCGACACCGCCTATCGTCACGATTGGGCGGCGATGGGCGCGGATGCGGTCTGGGACCGGGTGCGCACCTTGTCGGGCGGGCGGCCTCTGACCGTGTCGCTCTCGGGCGGCAATCCGGCCATTCAGGATTTCGGCCCGATTATCGCGCGGGGCCGGGCCGAGGGGTATCGGTTCGCCTGCGAAACTCAGGGCTCGATTGCAAAGCCATGGTTTGGTGATTTGGATACGCTGGTTCTCAGCCCAAAGCCGCCGTCTAGCGGTGAAGTCGTGGATTGGAACGCCTTCGCGGCCTGTATCGAGGCAGCGAAAGATGGCCCGAAGGTGGTGATGAAAATCGTGATCTTCGATGAAGCTGATTATGATTGGGCCCGCGCCGTGGCAGACCGCTATCCGGCGCTGCCTCTTTATCTGCAACCGGGCAATTCGGAAGTTGAGCCCGACCTGCCCGTCGATCCGCAATCCCTGTCGGACCGGTTGCTGTGGCTGGTGGAAAAGGTGACCGCCGATGGCTGGTTCGCCCCACGGGTTCTGCCGCAACTGCACGTCCTGCTATGGGGCAACAAACGCGGGGTCTGACCCTGAAAGGAGCACATGATGGAAACCATTTACAGCGACCTGACCCAGTTGGGCGGGAAAACCGAACTGCCCGCATCGCCCGAGCTGGCAAAGCTTGAGCGAGTGCAGAACCCTCAGGCCGATATCGACTATTGCGTGCGCTTCACCGCGCCCGAGTTCACCTCGCTCTGCCCGATGACCGGGCAGCCGGATTTTGCCCATCTGGTGATCGACTATGTGCCGGACGATTGGCTGGTTGAATCGAAATCCCTGAAACTGTTTCTGGGATCGTTTCGCAACCACGGCGCGTTTCACGAGGATTGCACCGTGTCCATAGCTCGCCGTCTGGTCGAATTCCTGAAACCGCGGTGGCTGCGGATCGGCGGGTACTGGTATCCGCGCGGCGGCATTCCCATCGACGTGTTCTGGCAAACCGGAACCACACCCGATCACGTCTGGATTCCCGATCAGGGCGTACCACCCTATCGAGGTCGCGGCTAGACAATCACAATAACTACAGAGCGGGGCCGCGCCAAAGGTGTATCACCGCGCGGCTCTGTTGCGAACGCATTTCCCGCAGGATTTACCGCTGTCCGACCATCTGACACCCCTTCTCCGGACTTTGATTTGACTTTGAGCCAAGTGCTGTTTGAATGCACGGCATGGCGTCGCGCAGTATCGAGATATTGCCGCGAAACGACAAAGCCACCCGGCTTTGCGGAAAGGGGCGGAGAACATGTGCCAGATTTTTGCCGGGCAGGACCCGGAACGGTACGCAAGTAAGACCCGCAGTTTAAGGTTGAACAGTCAAAGCACCAGCATCCGGCTGGAGAACGCCTTTTGGACAGTCATTGGTGACATCTCGAAAGGCGAAGGGACGAACACGCCAATTTTCATTTCCAAACTGCATTCCGTGGTTCTGGAGCTACAGGGAGAGCCCGAGAACTTTACCTCGCTTCTGCGCTGTGCCCGTCTCAAGTTTCTAGAAATGCAGAGCGCGGACAACGCCACAGACATCGCTGCCGAGTAGCGCCTGCTGACAAAGGTCATGATCGACAGGTAGTAAGTCAATACTACCCCAACCCGGCCATCGCCCCTGTAACCTGTCATAAAACACATGACGGGAGAAACGGCTTGGCCAAGAACATTCATTCCATGATCCGCGTTCTGGATGAAGCGCGATCCATCGGGTTTTACAGGAACGGCTTCGGCATGCACGTTGCCGACCGGCTTGATTTTCCAGACTTCACCCTCGTGTATCTCAGCAATGACGAAAGCGATTTCGAACTTGAACTGACGATCAACAAGGATCGGAGGGAACCTTATGACATTGGCGACGGCTATGGCCATCTGGCCGTGTCCGTTGATGATCTGGTTTCCGAACACGCCCGGTTCGAGGCCGAAGGCCTGCAACTCCGCAAGATCGTTGAATTCGCCCCGGCAGGTGAACTTATCGCGCGCTTCTTCTTCGTCGCAGATCCGGACGGATACCAGATCGAGGTTCTCGAACGCAGCGGGCGTTTCAAGTGACAAGAACAATGGGAGGAGAAACAGAAATGCACGACTTGGACCTGAAGGGACTCACACGGCGTCAGCTGTTGTCCCGCGCAACGGCGACGGGGCATCCTTTGTTATCGGCGCAGACTTTCTTGCCTCAAGCACCGCGGCCTGGGCGACCCAGACCCAAGTCTTGAAGCCGGAGACCTTTGCAACCCTCGTCCAGATGGCCCGGGACATCTATCCGCACGACAAGGTCGGCGACGAGTTTTATGTCATTGCGGTCAAAGGCTATGACACGACCGAAGCAGCCGAAGGCATCGAGGCCGGTATTGCCGCGCTGGATGCGGCGGCTCAGGGAAAGGGATATGCCAGCTATCTGGATGTCGGCTGGGAACGCGATCGGGTCGACATTCTGCGAGGGATCGAGAACGGCCCGTTCTTTCAGCAAATCCGGGGCGGGCTTGTTACCGGGCTTTATAACCAGAAAGCGGTCTGGCCGATCTTTGGTTACGAGGGCTCTTCATTCGAATTCGGCGGATAAATCAACCGCGGCTTCGACGACATAAACTGGCTATAAGCGGAGGTAGGCACCATGACGGCACCTTTTGACCGAACCGACGAAAGCGTTGTTGTCGTAATTGGAACCGGCGCCGGTGGCGGCGTTCTGGCAAACGAACTGGCGCAGAAAGGGATTAGCGTCGTAGCTTTGGAAGCAGGCGGCCGATACCTGCCGGATGACTACATCAACGACGAATGGGAAAGCTTTGGTCAGCTCGCGTGGTTGGACGCCCGCACCACGTCCGGGGACTGGCGGGTGGCCAAGGACTTCTCGGGCTTGCCAGCCTGGATCGTAAAAGCTGTTGGCGGCACGACGACCCACTGGGCGGGCGCATCGCTGCGGTTCCAGGATCACGAATGGAAGGCGGCAACCACCTATGGCGACGTTCAGGGTGCAAGCCTACTGGACTGGCCCATTGATGCTGCGGAAATGGAGCCCTGGTACATCAAGGCCGAGGACAAGCTGGGCGTGACAAGGACCGGCGATCGCCCTGGGCTGCCCGGCAACAACAACTAAAAAGTGTTCGAGGCGGGCGCCAAGGCACTGGGTTACGAGCAGGTTCACACGGGTCGCATGGCAATAAACTCAGACGAAAACCGCGATCGTCAGATGTGCCAGCAGACAGGTTTCTGCTTTCAGGGGTGCAAGTGGGGTGCCAAATGGTCGGCGGCCTATACCGACATCCCTGAGGGCGAAGCCACGGGCAATCTGGAAGTCCGAGAGAAGGCGCATGTTACCCGCATTCTGCATGACGAAACCGGAAAAGTTTCCGGCGTCGAGTATTTTGACGCCGACGGGAACCTTCAGATGCAAATGGCGCGGGTTGTCTGCGTGGCGGGCAATTCATTCGAAAGCCCTCGATTGCTGCTGAATTCCGCGTCGTCCATGTTTCCGGACGGATTGGCCAACAGCTCTGGTCAGGTCGGGCGCAACTATATGCGGCACATGACGGGGTCCGTCTACGCAGTTTTCGACAAGCCCGTAGGGATGTGGCGCGGTACAACCATGGCTGGCATCATTCAGGATGAATCGCGACACGACCCGAGCCGCGGGTTTGTCGGAGGTTACGAACTTGAAACCCTGTCACTCGGCCTTCCGTTCATGGCAGCGTTCCTTGATCCCGGTGCGTGGGGGCGTGAATTCACCACCGCACTGGACGGGTATGAAAACATGGCCGGTATGTGGATTGTCGGCGAAGACATGCCACAGGAGACAAACCGTGTGACGCTGAACATGGAGGTGAAGGATCAATACGGGTTGCCGGTCGCGAATGTGCATTTTGACGATCACCAAAATGACATCGCCATGCGCAACCACGCCTACAAACAAGGTCAGGCCGTTTACGAGGCCGCGGGTGCGACCCGGACATTCCCCACGCCGCCATATCCGTCTACCCACAACCTGGGCACCAACCGTATGTCCGATAACCCACGCGATGGTGTCGTCAACAAGTGGGGCCAAACCCATGACATCCCGAACCTGTTCATCTCGGACGGTTCGCAGTTCACAACGGGCGCGGCGGAAAATCCGACATTGACCATTGTGGCACTGGCAATCCGCCAGGCCGACCATTTGGCCAATGCAATGAATGCAGGCGACCTTTAGGGTCGAGGCATGTGAAACCCGTATGGCCTGTCGTGCAGTAGATTGGCCATACGGCATGTATCATAGCCAAGTTTATCCGCCGCAAATCAACTCCAAACGGATGCAGGAAACACCGAGAGACCGGGTCAAAACCAGCAACTGACTGAGTCACACATCTCCTTTTAGTTGTGTCTTTTTGTCACAAGATGATACTTGGCCTCAGATCAACACGAACTGATATTGACGATACGGAACAGTATATTAGACATGACCCAATAGTTTGAGTTTTGGGATATTGGTTTTTATGGACGGCACGTCGTCTTCGCTGGGTACACACCTTATAGCAGATTTCTTCGACTCAAGCGCACTTTACGATCCCGTTCCCGCCGAAGACGCTCTGACACGCGCGGCGATTGCCGCCAAAGCGCATGTTCTAGGGGTGAATACCCATGATTTCGGGCGACGGGCAGGGTTCACCGGGGTCGCGTTGCTGGCCGAGTCGCATATCTCGGTCCACACCTGGCCCGAACATGGATATGCCGCCATCGATATTTTCATGTGTGGCGACGCAAAACCGCAACTCAGCCTGGACGTTCTGAAATCCTATTTCCGACCGCAACGCGTGAATGTGCAGTCCATTCGTCGAGGCCTGATTGGCCACGCGACTCATCGGCTTGTGGCGGTGGGCCACTGAAAGGCGAACGGAAGAGCTGCGCAGTTTCCCGGTTACCATAGGCCTCATACTAAGCGCGATTGCGGGTTATGCGTTGCTGGGTCCGGTCCGGTATTCCGGGCCTATCGTGAGTTTTTCCGATCATCTGCTGTTCATGTTTCGACACGGCGATCTGAGTCACCTGACGCTCAATTGTCTTCTCATCCTTGTCGGCGGGAGCTTTACCGAACCCATCCTGGGCAGGATTCGAACACTGGGTCTGGTCGCCCTGTTCGCCCTCGCCGGAACAACGGTAGAGATGCTGTTGGTCGGGCCGGGGTTTATCGGCCTGTCCGGTGTTGCATACGGTCTGGTTTCCTATGGCTTGATTGTCGTCAGCCGACCGGAACGGCGCGGCTGGACGCTGGCCCTGATCTGTATCGTTCTCGGGGCCGAGTGGCTGTTCCTGCATTCTCAGATCGCTGTTTTCACCCATATCACAAGCGCCTTGATCGGCGGAGGATTGGCCATGTTTAACGCCCTTTTCGGCTCGAGTGGGCCCAAGCTCAAACCCATGGAGTGGCGACACGTGTCGTCCGCCATCCAGATCATCGCTCAGACCGATGAGGATGACGCGGCCGAGGCTGAAAGCACGTTCGTGGACCGCGGGACGGACAACATGTTCGTCCTTCAGGAAAAGGGCAACGTGGTTGGGCTGATCGGCTACAGCCTGGACGAAGACGTGCCAGACGTCGCATGGCTGTCCTGGAC
This sequence comes from Ruegeria sp. AD11(2025), assembly GCF_056542405.1. Lineage (NCBI taxonomy): Bacteria > Pseudomonadati > Pseudomonadota > Alphaproteobacteria > Rhodobacterales > Roseobacteraceae > Ruegeria > Ruegeria sp. AD11(2025). Next base: position 47,702 of record NZ_JBQFZU010000020.1, read on the forward strand.
CTATCTGGATCAGGCCCACACCGGAAAGGGGTTGGGTGCCCTGATGCTGAACGATCTGCTGGGAAAGCTGGCGCAACTGCAGGTACGCAAGATATTCATCGAAACCAGCGACTATGAAGAGTTTGGCAAAAAACTCTATGCCGCTGCACATAAACTCTATGAAGAGTTCGGCGCCTCCATCGAATTGACCGTGCCCGGATATCATGGCCCGAACGAAGTCAAGATCATCTACGGGCTGGATAATCCCGAAGCTCCCGAGGCACTACGCGCGGATCCCTCTGCGAATACCGGCTTATCGATCTTTGAGATTCACAAGGCACCCGAAACTGACGACGTGGCGGGCCTGCGTTGGCGCGAAACCAACGCCGGGCTGAGCGGGCTGGATCAACAGCTTTCGCTGGCACGCAGTCAGAAATACCGCATGGCCGTTCTGGCCGTTCCATCTGACCTGTCCGACGTCAACGCGGCGGATCTGCAGGCGCAGGGCCTGACAAAATGCGGTGAGCTCAAAGAGTTCTACGGCAAAGACCTGCATCAGGTCTGGTGGAGCCGCGATCTTGGAACAACCCAAAAGACAGACTGAAGTTCATAGGAGTATTCAATGTTTGGTAAACTGAAAACGATCGTCATAATTGGCGTTCTGGGCTTTGCGGCCTATTCATATTTCCTGGCACCGAAATCGGAACAGACTGCTGATCTCGGGCAGGTTCTGGACCGCACCGAATTCACCATCATCCAATACCAAGAGTATTTGGACGCCAACAGCATCGCCGAAGCCTCTGACGAGCAGGTAGATGAATTCACCGGCTATCTGACGCAGGTGATGAACTCGGAGCCGCGGTTTTACGACAAACCGCTGGGTCTGGAAATTCTGTCCGACGCCAAGTTCTCGGGCTACGCCGATCCAAATGCCAACGGCATTCGTGATACGGGTGAAGGTGAGGTTTTCACCATCGAGATCGACGAGGCGAATAACCGCCTGATCGCTACCGACACGACCGGTCAATCCGCTGGCCTGCGGTTTTCGGGCGCAGGGTTCCTGGCGGGCGCGCTGATCGGCAACCTGATCAGCCGTCAGCGTTCGGCCGGCATCAGCGCCTCCAGTTTCAACAACCGCACCGTTACCCCGCGCACCAGCTACTCGGCCCCGCGCAGCGCCCGCTCCGGCGGTCTGCGCGCAGGTAAGTAAGAACTGCGCAAACACAACACCCATCAAGGCCCGGCGCATCAATCACGCCGGGCTTTCCAGTTTCTCGGATTTTTGTATGACCGACACTATGACACTACGCTACACGGATCTGCCCCGCCGGCAGGCAATGGTTCTGCTTGGCGCAATCCTGGTTGTTGCCCTGTGTGGCATTGTCTACGAACTGATCATCGGGACGGTGTCCAGCTACCTGCTGGGCAATTCGGTCTATCAATTCTCGCTGACTATCGGGTTTTTCATGTTCGCCATGGGCGTCGGGTCTTACGTGTCCCGCTTTTTCCACGGCAACCTGATCCAGACATTCATCTGGGTTGAGCTGATCCTGGCGCTGATCGGTGGTCTGTGCAGCGTGTCGCTGTTCATGCTCTTTCCATATGCACCTTGGTTCTACACGGTCGGCATGTTCACCTTTATCTCGGCCATCGGATTTCTGGTCGGGCTGGAGATTCCCCTGCTGATGCGGGTTTTGTCGGAGAGCAGCACTGCGCGGGAGTCCATCGCCGATGTGCTATCGCTGGACTATATCGGTGCGCTTGGCGGGTCGGTTCTGTTCCCCATTCTGCTGCTGCCGTCCCTTGGGCTGATCTCATCTTCGTTCGCCATTGGCCTGACCAACGCCATGGTTGCCGTCCTGAGCGTTCTGTGTCTGCGCGACCAGCTGGACGCGCCCAAACGGATGCTGGCCTGCGCAATTGGCACCATTGTTCTGCTGTTCGTACTGACGTTGCTAGCCGGGCGTATCACCGCCTTCGCTCAGGACCACCTGTATTTTGATCGCATCGTCTGGCGTAAACAGACGCAATATCAATCACTTGTTGTCACCAACACCTGGCAAAAGAACGACGTTCGCCTTTTTATCGACGGCCATCTGCAATTCGCCGAAGCGGATGAGTATCGGTATCACGAAGCGCTGGTTCACCCCGTCCTGTCCTGGGGCGAAAATAACCCCAAATCCGTCTTGGTGCTGGGCGGAGGTGACGGGCTCGCAGTGCGCGAGATCCTGAAATACCCAAGCGTGACGCGCATCGATCTGGTCGACCTTGATCCCGCGATGACCGATCTGGGGCGTAATCTGGCCCCCATCGCCCGTCTGAACGAAAACAGCATGGATGCGTCGTCACTGAACATCCACAACACCGACGCGTTCAACTATGTCAAATCCACGGATCAGACCTATGATCGGATCATCATCGATTTCCCCGATCCCCATAACGAGGCTCTGTCGAAACTCTACTCGGTCGAGTTTTATGCCATGGTTCAGAGCATTCTGACAGCGGACGGTGTGCTGGTCACGCAAAGCAGCTCGCCCTTCTTTTCGCCCCATACCTACTGGACCGTTTCAGAAACCTTGTCCGAGATTTTTCCGAAGGTCGTGAACTATCAGATGTCGATCCCCTCTTTCGGAATCTGGGGATACAATCTTGCTACCAATGATCCAGCATCAACGCTGGGTGACCTGCCCGATACCCTTAAGTTCATTACTCCTGAAGTATTCGCGGCCGCCCAGGTGTTTTCCGATGATCTTCGGCCCAAGCGTGAACTTGCCGTCAACTCGATTTTTGACCCCGGCATCTACCACGAATATTCGCGCGATGTATCCGGCTATTGAGGTACACTGGCAATTGAGTACTTCGGGCACCGTATTCTACGGTTAACAACGTAGAACAGAGTTTTGCCCAGTTTCCGCGATCAGCGTATTCGGCGCTGATTGCTTGCGATGCGCCCTATACATCACCCATCTGGCCAATTGCCCGCAACCCGGCTTCGGCACACAGGATGGGTTTTGTCCCAAGAGTTAAACTGGACGGCAGTGTTTCCGCCAAAGTTGATTAACCGGCTAACTTATTAAACTGCTGAAATGGACAGAGCCTGGGGGTGAGTTGACCTTTGCGGATTCTGTTGACCAGTTCGATCCCTGCCAATTTAGACGCCGCAGCCTTGTTCCGACGCTTGGACAGCATGAAACCAAGCGTCTTTCCGGCTTTGTCAACGGCCCGCTACGGGTATTTCCCTTGATCTCAGTTTGGTTCGGTTTCGATCACAGGTCGAAGATCAACTCAATCATTCTGTTTTACACCCTTTGCCCCTCCAGGTTGAAAACAAAGAATCTGGAAGCTGCGATCCTGCTCCAACCGGATGAGGTTTTGCGCTTTCCAATCACGTGTAGTTCAGCGCGGATTGTGTCTCCGACAAAAACCGGTTGTTCGAAGCGCCAGTTCCACCCAGGCGAAGTCAGGTCGCGCCTTGAACTGAGACTACAATCCATCAATCCCTGACGAGATCAAAAGCCCATGCGCCACGCGCCATGCCTCCCAGCAGGGTCAAGACCGCAACACACCCTACCCCATAGGCAGATGCAAGTAGCAGGTTACGAAGGGTTATCACCTTCTGTTCGATGTATTTCATGATGAATGACATGATGCCCTCCCTTTTCTATCAGCACACGGGATGAAAGGCGTTCGGGTTTCCCTCGGATATTTACGGACCCGGTTGAATATCACCATCGCTGCAATCGCCGACTACTACCTGCCTCACCGGGTTACCGGATCCTACTTTTTCCAACGCGACATAATGGATGAACAGGTGTTGAATGAGCGCCTGGACTTTAACGACGAAAGCATCATCGGGATTGTCCGCAAGGGTTAGTCACGCCCCAAACTGCGGCCCGGGATGCTTTTCAACACCACCCCCGGCGAATTTTCGCCGATCTTTCTGGCTATCTCGCACCGCCTGCGACCCCGTAAAAAAGCGTAACACCGCCAAGTCACGAACATTTCGCAGAATTTCAAAGGTGCGCAGATTTTGGGTGTGACCCGGGCCGTGAATTCAACCCAAGGGCATTACAAGGAAGAGACTTTGTGGTAGTATTGCCGCCTGTGGATTCTAGCAATAACGGGTCATCGGCTCGACTAGTCAATTTCTGGACGTCGGGACTACCAAAAATGATTCATATCCGTACATTTGGCGGTTTATCAATTTATGACGGGCCGCGCTTGGTCTGTAAGAATTTAGGCCCAATTACGCGCGAGTTGTTCAGCTATCTGGCGGTCCATTCGGATGCGTCCCAGCGCCGCGAGCGTATCGCCGAAATCTTCTGGCCGGAGAAAACGCGCTCACGGTCCCGAGCATCACTCAATACTGCGTTGTGGCGGATCAACAGTTCGCTGAAATCTTCCAACATAGACGATCAGGTCTCCATCGTTCGGGCCAGCGAAGCAGCGGTGGTTATGAACATGGGATCTGAGGTAGCTCTGGATTGTGCAAACCTTGCACGACAGGTCGAAATCTGCACGATTGCGGCTGCAAAAGGACCGCTTGTGCGTGAGATGCGAAACGAGTTGCAGTGCGCGCTAACCCAGTATTGCGACGGGTTTATGGAAGGTGCGGCAAGTGACTGGGTCATGCGGGAACGGGAGCGGTACCGCTGTCTCTTTGAACGGGGCATGACCATTCTCATGCGGGACAACGCATTATCGGGGCGTCTGGACGAGGCACTGGCTTGTGGATCGATCATTTTGGAAAGCGACGCTCTGAAAGAAACTACGCAACGCGCCGTCATGTGGCTTTATGTGATGAACGGTCAGCGCGGCAAGGCGATTGAGCAATACCTGACACTCAGGCGCAGACTGCGCGAAGAAATAGACGTGGACCCGATGGCGGAAACGACCATGCTCTATCGCTACATCCTCGGCAAAGACAGATCGACTGGACCAGACTTCTGCAGGAACGCACGCTCGACTACCGCCGCGTCCAGCATCAATCAGCGGCTGCGAGAAGTAGGCGCGCAGCGCAACGCAGTTCTCGGCACCATTCTTGAACCCGATCTCGGTGAGCTTTGAACCGATAGGGTTATCGAACCGAACGCTTCCTATCCATCCGTTATCAGAAGCTTGTGAAGCAGCGTTTTCGCTGGCGGAGATCACATAGACCAAAACTCAGCGTTTGAGAGTTGTGTGATGGCTGTGTGAGAGTCAGGCAAGAGCCGACAAACAGCAACGTGGCCCACGTTGGATTATCGAATAATCCGGTCGTTATAGCGTCGCGCTATCATGGGTGGAATTTCATCCGGAAGCGGAGTGTTCGACGTCATGCGACAGATCCGACCCCCCAACGACGAGATTGATCGCGGCCGTTTATCGGCCCGCTTTCGATCGGCTTCGCGCGGTATGCCTCCTTTGTCAAACCGCAATGTCAAAACTCCCATCAAACTTGATTTCCCCAATCGTAAGGAAGCTCAGCCATGCCCGCAGTCCTGACGTATCCCGGCGTCTATATCGAGGAAATTCCCAGCGGTGTCCGCACAATTGCAGGAGTGGCCACGTCGATAACCGCCTTTCTTGGGCGAGCGTCGAAAGGGCCCATCGATACGCCATTTATCATTAACAATTTCGGCGACTTTGAGCGCAATTTCGGCGGCTTGGGCATCGCTTACCCGATGAGTTACGCCGTGCGCGATTTCTTTGCCAATGGCGGCGGTCAAGCCATCATAGTCCGGGCCTACACTACCGCTGCCGGGGGTGGCTCCGATACTGCTCAGATCGACGCCAATGGATTAACACTTGCAGCTGCAAGCCCCGGCGCCTGGGCGAACAATCTGCGGGTGCGGATCGACCACGACGTGCCGACACAGGCCTCCCCGCACCCGCTGCCATGGGTGGATGCCGAAGGCCTGACCAGCGCTGATCTGTTCAATCTGACGGTGCGCGACACGGTCACGGGTGCGCAGGAGGTTTTTGTGAACCTGACGGTTGCCGAGAGCCAGCGTCGCGTCGACCGTGTTCTTGCCGCACAATCGGCGCTCATCCGGGCACCCAGCCCGCTTGCCGGAGCAATCCCGACGGCGGATGACCCCATCGTGGACCCCGCTACCGTCTGGACAGACGACTCATTATCCAGCCCGGTTTCGACAGATGGCGAGGACAGCGCGTTTCTGACATCGACAACCGATTTCACCGGAAGCCGGGCCGGGAAAACCCGGCTCTACGCTTTGGAAGACGCGGACCTGTTCAATATCCTCTGCATACCGCCCGATACGCGTGGCGGGGATACACCGCAGCCTGTCTACGATGAGGCATTGAATTACTGCGTCGAGCGGCGCGCCATGATGATCGTCGATTCCCCTGCGGCCTGGACCAGCGCGTCGGCGGCATCTGGCGGGCTGGCGGCGCTGAATCTCACCGGGGTTCGGGCCCGCAATGCAGCGCTTTATTTTCCCCGTGTAGTCATGTCCGATCCGTTAAGACAGGGTCAGCAGGACACCTTTGCCGCCTGCGGTATCATCGCAGGGGTCTGGTCGCGCACCGATGTCTCTCGTGGTGTGTGGAAAGCCCCCGCCGGTGTCGACGCAGCAACGCGCGGGGTCCAGCGTCTCTCGGTCAAGCTCACCGACGACGAAAACGGGCAGATCAATCCGCTGGGTATCAACTCGCTCCGTGCATTCCCGATTACCGGGCGGGTAGTCTGGGGCGCCCGCACGTTGCGCGGCGCCGATCAACTGGGCGACGAATACAAATATGTTCCGATACGGCGACTTGCACTGTTCATCGAAGAGAGCCTTTACCGTGGCACACAATGGGTCGTCTTTGAACCCAACGACGAACCGCTTTGGGCTCAGATACGTCTGAACGTCGGCGCCTTCATGCGTAACCTGTTTCGGCAGGGCGCTTTCCAGGGCAGTTCACCCCGCGACGCATATTTCGTCAAGGTCGACAGCGAGACCACCACGCAAAACGACATCAATCTCGGCATTGTAAACATCGTCGTGGGCTTTGCGCCTCTGCGTCCGGCTGAATTCGTCGTCCTTAAGATCCAGCAAATGGCCGGCGATATCGAAACCTGATCCGGCAGAAAGGAAATTGCAGGGCAATGGCACAGTTTTCCGTCAATACCGAACGTTTCGACCCCTACAAGAATTTCAAGTTCCGCGTGAAATGGGACGGTCGATATGTTGCAGGCGTCAGCAAGATCAGCGCGCTTGGCAGAACCACCGAGGTCGTCGAACACCGTGAAGGCGGTGATCCGTCTACCGTGCGAAAATCACCGGGCCAGACTAAGTTCGAGGCCATCACTCTGGAACGTGGGGTGACCCACGATACCGAGTTCGAGAAATGGGCGAACAAAGTCTGGAACCTGGGCTCGGGGCTGGGCGCCGAAGTGTCCCTCAGAGATTTTCGCAAGGACATCATCATCGAGCTCTACAACGAAGCCGGGCAGCTTGCGATCAGCTACAACGTGTTGCGCTGCTGGCCTTCGGAATATCAGTCCCTACCCGAGCTTGATGCAACGGCCAACGCAGTCGCGATCCAGACCCTGAAACTGGAAAACGAAGGGTGGGAACGTGATCAGGCCGTAACAGAGCCGACCGAAGAAAGCTTCACAGACCCTGAGGACTAATGCGCAATGTTGCCGCTGACGCCCCGTAAGATTTTGCAGATTTGGGAGGATGGACAAACCGCCGCCCCTTACGCGCGCGCTATGCTGTTACTCCAAGCCGCCGAACCAGACCTGACCCGACAGGATTTAACCCGGCTGCCCATTGGTGAACGCGACGCCCGGCTTCTGCGGCTTCGGCAGGCGGTATTTGGCAACGCGCTGAACAGCCTTGCAGACTGCCCCGGATGCGGTGAACAGCTGGAACTGAGCTTCACGGTTGATGACGTGGCATTACCGCCCCCCGAAACCAGCGGCCCCTGGACGTTTGAGGACGGTGCTTTGGCGGTCAAGTTTAAACTACCAGATACTCATGACCTTGAATCTCTGATACCGGGCGTCGATCCGAGCAAGGCGCTGCTGGCGGCTTGCGTTCGCGACGTGACGATTGACGGTGCCCGCGCTTCGATTGACGCGCTTGATCACGGGCAGCGGGTTGCACTGATCGAGGCAATCGGCGGGGCAGACCCCCGCGCAGACATGAAAGCCGGGATGATTTGCCCCCACTGTGCGCACCAATGGTCGGCGCAGTTCGACATCCTCGCGTTTTTCTGGGAAGAAATAGGGGCATGGGTACGCCGTTTTCTGTGCGAAGTTCACGTACTAGCCCGGGCCTATGGCTGGTTTGAGAGCGATATCCTCGATCTCAGCCCCTGGCGACGAAAGCAATATCTGGCGCTGGCAAGATCATGAGTGATTTCCTCGCCTCCCTTGCGGCTCGCAATCTGGGTCCGCCATCCGAAACACCCGCAGCAGAAGGTGGCAGCGTTCGTCCACGCCCGGCGGCGGCCTTTGAGGCCGAAGGCGCCGGTGTTCCGCCGGAACCTTTGGATCAGCACGAGGACATAGCCACCCCGGTTCGGACCGAGAATCTGGTTGTCTCTCCAACCCCGGTCGCACCCGAACGGCCCGCCCAGCCAGAGCCGACATATGCCAATATCGCCGATCGCTCAGACCTCCCGGAGGAAACCCCGATATCGCCGACGGTCGCACCGGATCCATCTGCCGAGCCGCAGATAGTTGCCCCTGAAACGCCGATAGCGCAGCTTCCAGAACCGCGCCCGGACACAGAAAAACCCATCCTGCAACCCAAGGCCACGGAAGCCCCCCTGCCCACCGTCGCAACAACACCTGAGGCAACGCAAAGCACAGCGGCCGAAAACACCGAAGTTACATCGAAACTCAAACCTGCAGCACCGGAGCCGCCAAAGCCTCCTGAACATGATCGCGCTGCGCCGCAAATCGCAACCGAGCCTGCGCCGATGAAACCTTCGAAGCCGGTTCGACGCGTGGATGCACCGCTCGAACGGATCGTCAGGCAGATGGTTCTTACCCCGAGGCGTGAGACGCGAAACACGGACGAACTCGAAGCCCGGTCGAAACACAACGTTTACCCCGACCGGAATTCGAAAAGCGATCTGTCCGAAGAACCTATTGAACCTGTGCCAAAGTCAACTCAGCCGATCCCTGAGCCAGAAGGCGATGCACGAGACATTGCACCGCTTCGCCCGCGCAGGGTTGTCGAAAACCGGACATCGCCGCTGGCGCCCGTGCCGGATCTTCGTGCGCCGCTCGAGCCAAAAGCCGCTGAAACAACGATCCGGATCAGTATCGGGCGTATTGAGGTCAAGACCGAAGTACCGGAACAGCCAGCCACCGACACCCGACCAAAACGCCCGGCGCCCAAGCTGATGAGTCTCGATGAATATCTTGAAACCCGCAGTTCAGGAGGCGGATCATGAGTACGCCCCTTGCCATTGCTGCAACAACATTGACTCTGCGCAATCTTCTCAACCCTGTTGCAACAGCGGACTACAGTGCACTGCCGATAGATGCGCGACCGCTCAACCAAATCGACATCACAACGCAACCGCCCGATCAGGTCCGGCCTGATGCCACCCGCAACCGCATAAATCTTTTTCTCTACCACACGGAATACAACGCGGCCTGGCGCAATACCGATCTGCCACGTCAGGGTCGTCCGGGCGAGAGGCTCCCGCCGGTGCTGCCGCTAAACCTGTACTATCTGCTCACGATCTATGCCGAGAATGACAATGAGCTGATCGCACAGGTTCTGCTCGGCAATGCCATGCGTATCCTGCACGATCACCCGGTGCTGGGACGGGCCGAAATCGAATCCGCCCTGGAGGATGCCGAACTGGACGAGCAAATCGAGCGTGTCCGCGTGACCGCGTTGACCTATACGCCTGACGAATTGACAACAATTTGGTCGGGGTTCCAGTCGGAATTTCGACTATCTGCCGGGTACAAGGTTGGCGTTTTGCTGATCGAAAGCGCCCTTCAGCCTTCGGCCGCGCTCCCTGTTCTGCGTCGCGGCGATGCGGATCGTGGTCCGGCCGTTGTCTCGGGTGGTGCACCCAGCCTAAGCCGGATCGACGCCTTTCTGAACCCCGCTTTGCCGACACCACCAGTATTGGCAAAACCGTCCGCAGAACTGGGCGATGTGATCGTGGTCAGGGGCAGCAATTTTTCCGGCGCCACGATGACGGCACGGCTTACCGGCGACAACGGCGTTACTCATAGTCGGCCTCTGATGCCCGAACGCGAAGACAGCACGGTGCGGGTTTCACTGCCTCAAATTACCGAAACAGAAGTATCGCGGGATTGGCCCGCAGGGTTCTATCGGCTCGAGTTTGAGGTCACGCATTCCGATGCGCCCTCGTGGACGACCAACCGCCTGACTTTTGCGCTTGCCCCGCAAGTCAGCAGTCTGGTGCCGGCAAGTCAGCCTGAAGCTGCCCAACCTTTCGCGCTGACAATCACCTGCACGCCTCAACTGCAATCGGACCAGCGTGTTGTGGTTCTTCTGGGCGACCGCGCGCTGACCCCTTCTCCCGGGTCCATCGTGACACCGGCCGATCCGGACGCACCCAGTTCCGTAACCGTGACTGTCGACAATCTGACACCGGGCGACCACGTGGCCCGGCTGCGGGTCGACGGGATTGACAGCCTACCGGTTGAATCGTTGGCCGTACCACCCGCGTTTGATGCCGCTCAGATATTGACGATAGCGCCATGAGCAACACCACCGACAATACTGCCGCAAAGCCAACTGCCGTCGCCCCGACGACCGAAGACTGGCATTTGGCTAACGACGCTTATCTGTCCGCCGCAATTGCTCATCTGCGGCTGCTGCTTTCGGCCTTTGCGGCAAAACAGCATAAGGTCGCCGAAGCGCCGCGCGGCAGCAACCGTTGGACTGCCATTTTCGGCGACCGCTCCGAGACCGCCCCAAAACCGCCGCCAGCGCCAAGCCAAAGCGATATCGAACGCGCCGCGAGCACCCGCGCCAAGGCCGAAGCGGACATCAATGGCGAGCCTGCGCTGCACCTATTGGGCGATCGGTTCGATCTGACCGAGTTCGAGCGTGAAATCCTTCTGTTATGCGCAGCTGTCGAGCTCGACACCCGAATGGCCGGGCTTTGTGCAGCAGCGCAAGGAGATGCGGCGCGCGATTACCCGACTTTTGCTTTGGCTTTAGCGTTGTTTGACGATCCCGCATGGGACGTCCTGTCTCCGCTCCGACCACTGCGCTATTGGCGGTTGCTGGAAATCTCGCAGTCCGACAACAGACCATTGACGATCAGCCCGTTACGCGTCGACGAGAAAGTAACCAATTTCCTCAAGGGCCTGACATACCTCGACGATCGTTTGTCGCCCCTGCTGCTGCCGTTTGATGATGTAACGCGCGGGGCCTTACCAGCGTCGCAGGAAGTCGCTGTGACAAGGGCCGTTAATCTGATGCGCCAGAATGGCGAAGGCCGCCCATCCTCGGTTCAACTTGTTGGTTCCGACCCCGCCAGTCAGCAAATGGTCGCGCAGCGCGCGGCGCGCGCGCAGGGGCTGACACCCTGCAGAATGCCCGCAGGGCTTCTGCCGCGCAAACCCGATGAGCTGGAACGGCTTGCCCGGCTCTGGCATCGCGAAAGCCTTTTGATGCCGATTTCGCTCTATCTGGACACCCATGTCGATAGCGGTGAGGCCCCACCGTCAAACCCACCGATTGCACAGTTCATTTCGCGCAGTGGGGGCGTTCTGGCGATCGGGGTTCGCGAAGGCCAAGGTGACCTCGGCCCGATGGTCGAAGTCGAGCGTCCCACTGCAACGGAACAAGTCGCGCTTTGGTCCGACGCAATGCCGGATGCGGACCCCGAAGTGATCACACGGATCACGGCCCAGTTTGATCTCAATGCTCCCACAATCCGGCGCATTGCCCTGTCTGCGCAAGCGGGCAACGGGGCATCCGATACGCTTTGGAAGGCTTGCATCGAGGATACGGCCCCTGGCCTGGATCGCCTGGCCGAACGCATCCGACCGGTCGCGCATTGGAATGATATTGTATTGCCGGACGCAGGAATGTCTCTGCTGCGACAGCTGTCGGCACAGGTCGCGCGACGGGCCAAGGTTTACGACGACTGGGGTTTCCGGGAACGCACGAACCGCGGCTTGGGCATAAGTGCGCTTTTTGCAGGTGACAGCGGTACCGGCAAGACGATGGCTGCCGAAGTGATCGCCAATGCGCTCGACCTGCGGCTCTATCGGATCGATCTGTCTGCGGTTGTGTCCAAGTACATCGGCGAGACTGAGAAGAACCTGCGTACACTGTTCGATGCGGCGGAAGGCGGCGGTGCGATCCTCTTCTTCGACGAAGCCGACGCGCTGTTTGGCAAACGATCCGAAGTGCGTGACAGCCATGATCGCTATGCAAATATCGAAACCAGCTATCTGCTTCAGCGGATCGAGAGTTTCAGCGGCTTGGCGATCCTGTCGACAAACATGCGCCGGGCGCTGGATGCCGCGTTTCTGCGCAGGCTGCGTTTCGTGGTCAATTTCCCCTATCCCGGCCCCTTGCACCGCCGCGAAATCTGGCGGCGCGCTTGGCCGTCGAACGTGCCGCTCGGCCACCTCGATTATGACCGGTTGGCTCGCCTGAATCTCTCGGGCGGCAACATCGCGACTGTCGCGATGAACGCCGCCTTCATGGCGGCTGAGACTGAAGAACCGGTCACTATGCCGCTGGTCCTGGCTGCTGCACGCGCCGAATACGAGAAACTCGAACGACCGGTGAACGACACGGACTTCACCTGGCGTGAAGCACCGATGATCAGGGAGGTGCAGGCATGAGGGCCGAGATAACGATTGATCATTTGGTCTTGGACAGCCACGTGAATTTCAGCGACCCGGCATTGCGCGCCGCGCTCGGTGACGCACTGATCGCCGGGATACAATCCTCGAGTCCGCGTCTCATCCACGATCCGGGAGCTCTGGCGCAGACGGTGGACGACCTAGTGGCCCGAATTGCATCCGCCGCCAGTACGAGGCTGGGATGATGAGACGACAGGTTGCATCCCCCATTTTGCGAACGGTCTTTTCCGGGATCGGAGGAGCACACCGTACCCGTCTGGCACCATCCAAGCCGCTGCCAAGACGCGCGCACTTCTCGGGGCACGGCTGGGACATCAGCGCGGTGCCGACACATCAACCTACACTTCAGACCAAGCTTCGGGTCGCGTCTGGTTCCAGCCCGCTCGAGCGCGAGGCAGACGGCGTCGCCCGAACCTTCAATCAATCGCCAAAAACCGGTACGCACCAAGTACCTGACGGGAAAAGCAGTCCTGCTGCCGACGCGACGGTGCGTCTGCGAGCGCGCGGAGACGAAAGGCCGGATCACGTAACGACCAAGACGCTGGCAACTGTCCAAAGCGTGGTTGCGACGCCCGGACAACCGCTTGGTGCCGCAGATCGCGCCCTGTATGAGCCACGTTTTGGAGCGGATTTCAGCGGCGTGCGCGTGCATTCCGACGACCGCGCGGCGGCGTCCGCCGATCAGATCGGTGCGCGCGCCTATACGGTGGACAACCATATCGTCTTCGGGCGCGGACAATTTTCAAGTGAAACAGCCACGGGCCGCAGCCTGATGGCCCATGAATTGACACATGTCGTACAGCAATCGGATAGTCGCACGGGGCTTGTTCAGCGGGATCTGGCAGTACCACCAACCACCCCTGGTGGAACCCGCAAGATCCTTAGTCCCGCCGAGATCGCCGACGCGATCACGTTCAATCAATTGACGATCACCGAAGCGACCGAAATCGGGCTTCTTCGCGATATACTTGGAATTTCCGCGTCTCCTGCGAATATAGACGCCGATTTCGTACAGGCAGTCGCCGACTATCAGATCCTTTATGGCCTTACTGCCACGGGCAAGATCGACGGGTTCACACGCAGGCGGCTCAGCCTCGAAATCCTCGGCGAGGCGGATTTTCTCGGCTTCACCGGACTGGGCGGCCTTGCCGCTGGCGTACAGCTTCGCAGCGACCTGGACGGCTTGATGTCGGCCGGCAACACCACCTATGCAGATTGGCGTGCAACCATAGTTGCCGCAACGAGGTTGCAGCAGGACGTGATCCTGGCCGAACCATCCTTCCTGACCCGGATGCGGTCGCACCTGTCCACGTGGAACGATTTCGCCCGTTGCGTCGAACTTCTCGGGCGACGTGCGCCGACCCACAATCGCCTTGTCGCCAATGCCACGGTCGCTGCCGCCCTGGCGGCAGCATGGACAGATTCTGATGTCGGCGTGAACCCACCGCTGGTCAACCAGCACGAAGAGGGTGGATGGGTCTATTTGAACCTGATTACAAATCGCCTATCCGTGCGTCGCCAGGCCGCCGGAGTCACTGCCGGCATCAACCTCGCATCACCACCGATCATCGCCGACAACATCGTCGTGGCCAAGTTCCATACCCACCCTAACCTTGGGGCAAGGTGGACTGCAGGGCCAAGCGCCCGAGACACCACGGTGGACGCGGCACACGGTGTCCCGGACATCGTCGTCGGGTCGAACGACACGGTGACAACAACCTTCGACATATTCTCCAGCGGTCCGAACCGACGGCTGCACCTTGCAGGTAATCAGGGCCTGCCCGGCGCCGGAGGCGGCGTTGCACCCCAAGCTAAAGCGGACGGAACTCACGATGACCAATGAACCCAGATCAGAAGACGTGAAGGTCTTGGCAGATGCCGCGCTTCGGATCGCGATTGACGATGCAAGCCAGAGCATTGCCAATCTGACGCAATATCGCATCCAGATCGTTCTGCAGGACGTCCAGTGGCAGATCGATTTCGAACCGCAGGATCCGCAAGCACAGGGCGGTGGGCTGCACTACACGATTTCTGCAACATCGGGCGAGGTTCTTTCAGCGCGGTTCGAACAGTGACCCCCGCCGCGCGCCATCCGACGGGCACTCGCCCATATCAGGGGGAAGGAGCATAGCGAATGCGTAAAGGCGCTCTCATAGGTCTTGACCCGTTCAACCCGGTGGCCTCGATCACGGTGTTCCAGTTCAATCCGGAAAAAATAACCCGGACGCTGACACCGCAGACCGCAGGTACGAAGGGTTCGATCTTCGAGACCGAGCGTCTGAAAGGGCCGCCCGAAGAGGTGATCAAGTTCGACCTGAAATTCGATGCCGCCGACGACCTTGATATCGGCGACAGCATAACCGAAGCCTTGGGGCTCTATCCCCAGCTCTCGGCGCTAGAGATGCTGGTCTACCCCAAGAGCGCGCTGGTGATCACCAATACCGTTCTTCTGGCCACCGGCACCATCGAGGTCATTCCGCCTACCGGCCCGCTGACGCTCTTTGTCTGGGGGCCGCAGCGGATTCTCCCGGTGCAGATCAAGGAATTCTCGATCGAAGAGCAGAAATTCGATGGCAACCTCAACCCGATAGAGGCCAAGGCCACCCTTGGCCTGCGGGTCCTGAGTTACAACGACTTGTCCCTGACCCATCCGGGTTACTGGATATTTCTTCTTCATCAGATCGCCAAGGAGGTGTTCGCCACAATCGGCAGCGTCGCCAACATCGACAACCTGGATGAGTTATTTGAGTGAGGTTTAGACATGTTCGAACCCGGCAGTCGATATGCCGACCTTGACGTCCTGACCCACATCAGGCCGGACGGTACCAAGATACGATTTGTTGCGCGCAGATTTCTGCCACGGGCCGGAGCAGGCACCGTGATCCGCGAGCACGTGGTGAAAGAAGGCGATCGGCTGGATCATCTTTCAGCTCTGTACCTCGGCGATCCGGAACTGTTCTGGCAGATCGCGGATGTTAACAATGCCATGCGCGCCGAGGCATTGGTTGAACGGACCGGCACACGCCTGATCGTAGCCCTGCTGCCCGGAGCATCGCCATGATCAACTTCTTCGGCCTTCATCTTCAGCTTCTGCTGGGCGAGACCCTGCCCACACCGGCCCCTCTCAAGGTCAATGAAGCGCTGCAGAGTGTGGAAGTGACGGCCAAGGACAGTGAACGCTCGGGCTTTCAAATGGTGTTCCAAGTCGGCCGCGGGCTTGCTGATCGCAAGGATTTTGCCCTGCTGAAAGAGGCCAAGCTGAAACCCTTCACACGGGTTGTGCTGTCAGTTCTCTTCGGCGTCAAACCACAGCCTATCATGGACGGGATCATTACCACTCATCAGTTGGCACCCAGTGATGAACCCGGCCAGTCGAAACTGACGGTGACTGGTGAAGATGTCAGCGTCATGATGGACCTGAAGAAAGAAGAACGTCCTTACCCGCAGCTGGGCGACAATCTGATCGTCCCGTTTATCCTGCTTCCCTATATCATCGACTACGGGATCGTCCCGCAGGTGATGCCGCCAGACAACGCGCTGACAACTCCAGTTACGGAACAGACGCGGAGTCAGACCACCAGGGAAACGGATCTGGAGTACATCAAAAAGCTCGCGGGAAAACACGGGTTCGTCTTTTATGTAGAACCAGGCCTACTGCCGCTTTCGAACATCGCTTATTGGGGACCGCCACAGCGCCTGAGCGTACCGCAGCCTGCGCTGTCAGTGAATATGGGACCGGGAAGTAATGTCGAGACGATGACGTTTTCCTATGGCGAGTTGTCACCGACTTCGATGACCTACACCAAGACTTCGGGCGGCACCGAAACCATCGACAGCTACAACCGCGGCGTGCCTCTGGCTGCACGCATCCCAAGCCCGCGAAAGAAAGACTTTCTTGGCGATGGGCCAGACGGGGAAAGCGATGCGCAGAAACGCGTGCGGGCGCAGGGCAAGGTCAACACCTCCTATGACAGTGTCGTCACCGCCGAGGGGACACTTGATGCGCTGCGCTATGGCCGCATTCTGAAACCCCGCAGCCTTGTCGATGTCCGCGGCGCCGGAGACAGTTTTGACGGCCGCTTCTACGTCAAGTCTGTTACCCATTCAATCGACATCAAAAAAGGGCAATACAAACAGAAATTCAACCTGTCGCGTGAAGGGCTTGGGAAGACCACGCCACTGGTGATGCCATGAGTAACACTGTTCAGCTCAATGGCCTCTTTCGCGGCGAAGTCACCAACAATATCGACCCGCAGCGGCAGGGGCGTGTGCAATTCAGCCTGCCAAGCGTATTCGGAAGCAACACGCTGACATGGGCCATGCCCTGCGCACCCTATGCCGGGCCAGGGGTCGGTTTCTTTTTCATTCCGCCGGTAGGTGCCAAACTCTGGATTCTATTCGAGCGTGGCGATCCAGAACATCCGGTCTGGATGGGAGGGTTCTGGGACAGTTCCGGCGATGTGCCCGCCAGCCCGCAGATCGCCGAGATGAAAGTACTGAAGACCGACACGGCAACCGTCACCATCGCTGATGGTCCGGGTCCCGCGTCGATCACCATCGAAGCCCAGGGTGGGCTCAAGATCACTATGGGGCCGCAAGGCATCGAGATCACAACCGGACAGGGAGCGACCGTGGCCCTGCAGGGTCCCAAGACTTCGGTCAATGGCACCGCATTGGAGGTGACGTGATGCCGGGATTTGTTCTGCACCAGGGAGCAACCGTGACTTGCCTGCATGGTGGTCAGGCGCAACCGACCAAGCCGGATCTTCGGGTCAGTGTAAGCGGCACTAAGGTCACCGTGCAGCCGGTGCCTTATACGATTGCGGGATGCACTTTGCCACCACCAACCGCCGGCAACGGACCCTGTGTGACGGCCCAATGGACCAGCGGAGCCACCCGGGTCATGGCAAGTGGCCAACCGCTCTTGATTCAAAGCTCGCAGGCAATCTGCGCGCCCACAGGGACAGGCGTGATCATCGTGCAGACACAGACAAGGGTGAAGGCGACATGATACAGATCGATTACCCCTTTGACTTCGACGCCCGCGGACGCACCGCATTGACAGACGGAGACGATCATATCCGGGATATGATCGAGCAATTCCTGTTCACGCGCGCCGGGGAACGTGTGAACCGCCCCGATTTCGGCGCCGGGCTGGCCGAAGTTGTGTTCGAGCCCAACAGCGACGCTCTGGCCTCGACCTTGCAGCGCAATGCGCAAGCCGGGTTGCAACAATACCTGGGCGATCTGATCACCGTGCAGGTTCTGGTTGCATCAGCGCAAGACGCCGTGCTGCAGGTCGAGGTTCGTTATCTTGTCAAACGGACAGGTGAAACACGCACGGACAATTTCCAACGGAGCCTGCCATGAGTTGTGGATGCCATAACAAAACAGGTTTGACCTGCCGTGACGAAGGTCGCCGAGACATGGTGCGGGCTGCTGACATGAACGGACTGGACTACCTTGAGGTCAGCGACGACCAGCGTGAATTGACGGTCTATTTCCTGGGTCCAGCGCCCGAAGATTTGCAGTTGGAGAACTTTGAGATTTGCGGTGGTGTGCGAGAGACCGGGATAACTATCATCGATCTGCGACTATGTCCTCAAACAGACCCCGAACGCGACAACTGCGTAGTGCTGACGGTGGATCGGCCCGGCGATTTCTCGACATATTGCCTGTGCCTGACCAATCTGGCCGAGGGCGCCCCGTTTGACCCGCGCTACAGATGCCTTGAATTCAGTTTCAAGGCCAACTGCGCGTCAGATATCGACTGCAAGGTCGAGCGCACTTGCCCCGAGATCACACCGCCACAGCCCGAAATCGATTATCTCGCCAAAGATTATGCAAGTTTCCGCGCATTGATCCTTGATCGCCTTGCGGTCACCATGCCCGATTGGACCGAGCGCCACATACCAGATATCGGCATCACTCTGGTCGAGCTTCTGGCCTATGCGGGTGACTATCTGAGCTACTATCAGGACGCCGTTGCCACCGAAGCCTATCTGGGCACAGCGCGCCGCCGGGTCTCGGTGAAACGCCATGCACGACTGGTCGATTACCACCTTCACGAAGGGTGTAATGCCCGAACCTGGGTGGCGATTGGTACCAGTCAGGACAGGGACATCCGTGCTGGTAGCCTGTCCTTCACCACCAGCTTTGCCGGCGCACCGGACACCAGCGGTTCGGTTCCGAACTGGGCCGCATTCGATGGTATCGACGAGTCGCTTTACGAGGTTTTCGCGCCGCTTGTCTCCGATCCTGAAACTATGTTGCAGCTACGCGCGGCTCATAACGAAATCCATGTTTATACTTGGGGCGACCGGTTGTGCTGCCTGCCCAAGGGCGCCACCGGAACTACGTTGGTGGATGGGTCACCGCCCGAACCGGAGCCGGTTCCAGAACCCGGTGAGCAGGACACGACCAATCTTGATGACTCCGATTGCGATCCGACAGACCCCGGAAACGATCAGGATTGGAAAGGGACACGCGCTCTTGATCTGCAACCCGGTGATATTCTGATTTTCGAAGAGCGCCTTGGGCCAGAGACTGGAAACGGTGCTGACGCAGATCCAACGCACCGT
Organism: Ruegeria sp. AD11(2025); assembly: GCF_056542405.1. Taxonomy (NCBI): domain Bacteria; kingdom Pseudomonadati; phylum Pseudomonadota; class Alphaproteobacteria; order Rhodobacterales; family Roseobacteraceae; genus Ruegeria; species Ruegeria sp. AD11(2025). Next base: position 67,085 of record NZ_JBQFZU010000020.1, read on the forward strand.
CACGCAGTACGACTGACCGCTGTTGAACCGGCAATCGATCCCCTGAACGGCCAGCCTGTGCTGAGCGTGAAATGGGGCGAAGAAGACGCGCTTCCCGTGCCGTTTTGCATCTCAACCGTCGGGCCTCCACCGGAATGCAGACTTCTCGAGAATGTTTCGGTCGTGCGCGGCAATGTCGTTCTTGCAGATCACGGACGCTGGCGGCTATCCGAGGATCTGGGATGCATACCCCTAGCAGTTGATCCGCCGGTCTGTCTGTCCGAGGGACGCGTGGCTGAGATCACCCCGCGCGCCGGATGCTTCGCACATGTGCCAATTCAAGGCCCGCTGACCTTTGCATCCCCCGTTGATCACGCCGCACCAGCAACCCACAGTCTACGTCAGGATCCCCGTCAGGCCCTGCCTGGTCTGATCATCGTCAGTGAACCAGACCCTGATTGTGTGCCGTCCGGCACCCCGATCAGCATCCCGCCCGGCCAGGTCTCGCGGAACTGGACGGTGGTCCGCGACTTGCTGACAAGCGGCGCACGAGATGCACATGTGGTTGCGGATATCGACGCCCGGCACCAGGCGATCCTGCGGTTTGGCGACAACCGCACCGGCCGCACCCCGGACCCGTTCCACCGCATCCACGCAAGGCGTCGTATCGGCAGCGGGCCGCAGGGCAATGTCGGGGCTGACAAGTTGACGATCCCTGTGCATGATACGTTGATTGACGGGCTGATCCTGACTCCGAGAAATCCGCTGCCTGCCATCGGGGGTTCTGCACCGGAGCCCATCGACGAGGCCAAGCTTTTCGCGCCGCACGGATTTGGACAGCATCTTGCACGCGCCGTCACACCTGCCGACTACGCCGAAATTGCTGAGCGACACCCGAAAGTTCATCGTGCAGCGGCAGAACAGCGCTGGAACGGCAGCTGGTACGAGATACGTGTTGCCGTCGACCCGACAGGGCAGGCCATCGCAGACGAGGGCTTGCTGGATGAGGTTCTCAAGGACCTGAACCGGTATCGCCGTATCGGACATGATCTGGCTGTACGTCCAGCCATGCAGGTGCCGATTGATATCTGCATGGTCATTTGTGTCGACCCAACCCATTTGCGGGCTGCGGTCAGGCGCAATCTGGAGGCTGACTTCGGGTCCGAATGCCTGCCGGACGGCAGCCTGGGGCTGTTTCATCCCGACAGGCTGAGTTTTGGTGAGGATGTAGCACTCAGTTCGCTTATGGCTGCAGCGCAAGCGATCGAAGGGGTAGAGAGCGTGACGGTTACGCGTCTCGAGCGCCGGTACGAAGGCCCCAATGGCGAGCTGGCGGCCGGGGTGCTGCCGATAGGGCCGCTTGAAATTGCACGGGCGGACAGCGATCCCAATGCACCCGAAAACGGACGCGTTGTCTTTGACATGAGAGGTGGCAGATGAGTATCGACCCCACATGCGGGTGCTGCGAAGGCGTCGGCCCCATCACCCCCCGAACCATCCATAACCGATCCGGCCTGACCGAGATTGCAACAAGGATCGGTACGCATCCCGAGTTCTTTGCGACAATGATCGCGCGGCTTACAAGTCACGAATTGCCGGGCGGCTCGCGCCCCCTGCACCGCCTGACCACGCGCGACATGGACGACCCGTCAATTGCACTGCTGGATGCCTGGGCTGTGGTATCGGACGTGCTGGCCTTCTATCAGGAACGGATCGCCAACGAGGGCTATCTGGCCACCGCAACCGAGCGGCGCTCGATCCTGGAGCTGGGACGACTTGTGGGGTATCGGTTGCGTCCGGGTGTCGCTGCCAGCGTTTATCTCGCCTTCACGTTGGAAGACGGCTACGAAGTGACAATTCCGGCAGGTACACTGGCGCGCAGCCTGCCAGAGCCCGGCGAAAACGCCGAGCCGTTCGAAACCAGCTATGATCTCGAGGCGCGAGACAGATGGGGCACCCTGACGCCCAGATTGTTTCAGCCACAAACGCTGTTCCCCGCGACGGGTTTTGAGGGTGTCCGAGAAATCTATCTGGATGGTACCACCACCGGGATCGAAACCGGTCAGGTCATTTTGCTTACAGGTCCGGGGCATCGCCTGCCCTTTGACGTGCGGGCGGTGGAAACCGATGCCGACGCGGGCTGGACCTTGATCAAATATGCGGACAGAGAGGTTCGGCACGTCCCCACTGAGCCCGACATCGAGGTACGAAACCCAACCAGCCCGCTGCAGCAGCTTGATGACGTGCTAACCGCGCTGCGGGAACCGCCATCTGACCAACCGGCCTCGCGGTTCAGGCTCGTCCGCGATTCCGCCCGTGTATATGACGCCACTGCCGATCTGGGGCCGCAGGTCATGGCCGAACTGATGCCCGGCATTCGCCAACCGCTGTTTGCAGCCTATGCAAACGCATCGGTGACTGGCAGCAGACCCGAGGAACGGCTTGGTGCCGAAGCGCTCCGTGTTTCGGCAACACCGTTTGGTGCCACCGCGCCGCTGGATTTTATCTATCGCGATGAAGGCGAGGTTCTGCGACGCGAATGGCCGCTGGCCGAGATGCGCAGCAGTCTCTCGGTCGAAGCGCGGGTAGAGGCCGGTGGCCCGCCCCTATTGGCGGCGGCATTTCTGCAAGAGGTCGATCTGGACGCCGGACAAGCAGCGCCAATCACTCTCTCCCTTCGCATCTGGGACCCGATGGTTTCGTCGCCACAGATTACGATACGCCTGTCCGAACTTTCCAACGCTGACGCGGTGCCAGGCGGTCGTCAACAAAGCCTGAATACCGACATCGACGATGTGCCCATCCGCATCGAGGCGCAGTATACAGGCCCGCTCGATTCAACAGCGGAATTCAGATTAAGCGCAATTCGCGTCATCTGGGGTGCGGATACTGGCTCTGTCGGCTCGGGGCGTACGATCGCAATTACCGCGACGACTCACGGGCCGGTGTTTGCCGCAGCAGTTGTGCCCAATTCGGGGATCAGCGTAAGCATCGACGGCGTGTCAGAGGGAATCTTCGCCGGACAACCTCCTGTCCAAGTTAACGTTTCTCGGGATCGGCAAGCAACGTTGACGATGGACGCAGCCGGAACGACTTTGACCGTTCAGCGCAACGACACCGGTTTCGCAGGCACGCCAACGGCTGCAAGCGTTCTGTCTCTTGACGCGGAATACGACGGAATAGTCCCCGGCGGCCTGCTTCTGATCGATCACCCTGCCGAGGGCTGGCGCATATTCGATGTGCTGGCAGTCCGGAACGCCGCGCGATCCGACTATGGCATCTCTCAAACTGTGACCCATGTTCTGCTTGATGAACCATGGCTGACCGGGCGCGAGGCGACGCTGGGCGACATTCGCGGGCTGAAGGTTCTGGCTGCAAACGATCCCCTGCCCCTGGCTCAGGAGCCGATCACCTCGGATGTATCCGGGGCCGAGATCCAGCTCGACGGATTGTACGAAGGTCTGGAGGCCGGTCGTTGGCTCGCCATCACCGGACATCGCACGGATGTTCTGACAAGTGATGGTCAGGTCGTTCCAGAAGTGGAAGCCACCGAACTGGCCATGATTGCAGGCATTGCACATCGCCCGGCACAGATCATCGGACCAAACGGCAATGTCATTGACCTGCCCGGCGATACGCTGCACACCCGGATCACCTTGGCTGAACCGCTCGCCTATACGTACAGGCGCGACAGCGTTTTGCTGAACGCCAATGTCGTGCTTGCTACCCATGGCGAGACCGTTTCCGAAACCATCGGCAGCGGTGACAGCGCAGCCCGCCTGCAAACCTTTGCGCTGGCCCATGGCCCTGTGACGCATGTCTCGGCGCCAACGCCCAAAGGGACGAACAGCACGCTTTCGGTCCGGGTAAACGATATTCTCTGGCATCAGAGCGAAACGCTTCTGACACTGGGGCCTGATGATCGGGGTTACCAGACCAGCACCGACAATGACGATAATACCTTCGCCACCTTCGGCGATGGTCTGACGGGCGCAAGATTGCCAAGTGGGTCCGAAAACGTCCGCGCGACTTATCGCATCGGGATCGGCGCACCGGGCAATGTCAGCGCTGGCCAGATCCCCACGCTTGGGTCCAAGCCGCTCGGGGTCAAAGAGGTGTTCAATCCTCGGGCCGCCAGCGGTGGAGCCAATCGTGAAACCCGCGATCAGGCCCGAAAGCGCGTGCCGCTTGCTACCCGCGCGCTGGATCGTCTGGTTTCGGTCGAGGATTACACGGATTTCTCAGTTCTCTATGCCGGTATCGACAAGGCCCATGCCGTCCGGCTGTCGGATGGCGGCCGCAATGTTGTGCATGTGACGCTGGCGGGGGCTGATGATGCGCCGATCGACCTGCAATCACAGCTGTGCCGAAACCTGAGGACAGCGCTTGCCGAGTTTGGCGACCCCTCGGTCCCGGTCGTTCTGGCCCCAAGGCAGGCGGCCTATCTTTTCCTGAGCGCAAAAGTTGCGGTTCATCCGGACCACCTGTGGGAACATGTCGAACCGCCCTTGCGTGCTACGCTGCTTGAGCAATTCGGGTTTACCCGGCGCGACCTCGGCCAACCCGTTCGTTTGAGTGAGGTTGTCGCCACCATGCAGCAGGTTCCCGGCGTCGCTTATGTCGATGTAGATCTGTTCGAGGCCCTCCGCGAGAGCGACGCAGCCTCGCCTGAAAACCTGGCCGAGCGGCTCGCTGAGTTTACTAAGCGTTCGGCGCACGAACCCGTGCCTTCGTATCTGAGCGCGGGACTTGCCCATCGGGAAAACGGAACGATCAGAGCAGCGCAGCTTGTGTTTCTGAATGCAAACCTGCCCGACACTCTCATCCTGACCGAGGTGACGACATGACACTGCGCGATCCAGACCGGCTGTATAAGCTGTTACCCGCTGTTCACCGCAAGCGCGACGTCGAGCGGGGTGAACCGCTGCGCGCGTTGCTCCAGGTCATCACCGAACAGGTTGATGTGCTTGAGACCGACATTGAACAGCAATACGACAATTGGTTCATCGAAACCTGTGAAGACTGGGTTGTTCCCTACATTGGCGCCTTGATCGGTTATGAAGCGCCCCCACAGGTTCACACCGACGGAGCGCGCGGTGCCGCGCTGTCGTCGGTCCTGACGCCGCGCCGGGCCGTGGCCAACAGCATCCGGGATCGCCGCCGCAAGGGGACGCTGCCCCTGCTGGAACTGATCGCGGCGGATACGGCAGACTGGCCGTCCCGCGCGGTCGAGTTTTATGGATTGCTGGCCTGGATGCAGCCGCTCAATCACCAACGCCTTGGCCGCGGACGCACGGTCGATCTGCGCGATGGGATGGCCCTGGCTCATCTCGGCGGACCTTTCGAGCAGCTTGCACACGGTGTCGATGTCCGCCGGATCACCTCGACCCGTACGCCGGGCAGGCACAACATTCCCAGCGTCGGCCTGTTTGCCTGGCGCCTGAAACCCTACACGATCGAATACGAGCCCGCCTATGCGCGCGAGGATCAGGGATCAGGGTTATATACCTTCAGCGTTCTTGGAAACGACGCGCCTTTGTTCGCATTGCCTGTTCCCGAAACAGGAGAGGACGCTATTGCCGAACCTCGGAATCTACCGATCCAGATCGAACGGCGGCTTTTTGCGGACAACACGGAAACCTACTATGGGCCGGGCAAGAGCCTTGCGATATGGGTCAGCGACTGGCCGGAGACCGGGCAAAGCGGTCTAGTACCTGCAGAACGGATCGTTTCGACGAATCTCGGCGGATGGCATTATCGCCCGGCGCGCGATCAGGTGGCCGTTGATCCCGAGCTCGGTCGCATAGCCTTTCACACACGCCAGATTCCCGGCGGAGATGTGCATGTGCGCTATCACTACGGGTTCTCGGACGAAACAGGCGGCGGGCCGTACCTGCGCAACCCCACCGAACCTGCAGCGGCATCTCGGTACTTCGTAGGCAAAGAGGCGGAGTTCAGCGAAATCACGGCCGCCCTTGCCAAATGGCGGGAAGAGGATCCCGACGATGCGGTCATCGAAATCACCGACGGCGGCGTCTATACCGAACGGCTGACTGTCGATCTGCGCGATGGTCAAAGTTTACAATTGCGCAGCCGGGAAGAGAGCCGCGCTGTGTTGCGCCTACTGGATTATCGCTCTGCCCGCGGCGATGCTTTGGTAATTAGAGGTGGTACAAGCAGTCGTTTTTGCATCGATGGCCTTGTCGTCGCCGGGCGCGGTCTGCAAATCAGGGGACCGCTCGCGGAACTGCGGATACGCCATGTCACGCTGGTGCCCGGCTGGAGCCTAACCTCGGATTGCATCCCGGACCGACCCGGCGAGCCGAGCCTCGATCTGGTTGACGGACCTGTCTCGTTAGTGATCGATCGCTCGATTCTCGGTCCGATCCAGATCAGCCTGGACGAAGTGGGCGCGGACCCGGTCGCCGTTTCAATTCATGACAGCATCATCGATGCCTCTTCGGACACGCGCGAGGTGATTGGTGCGCCATCCTGGCCATTGGCGCACGCGACTCTGGACATCCGCCGCTCGACCCTGATCGGCAAGGTGCAAACCCACGCGATCCTGTTAGCCGAAGACAGCATTTTCACCGGCGATGTACGCGTCGCCCGCCGGCAAATCGGCTGTATCCGGTTTTGTCATGTTCCGGTCGGTTCACGAACACCGCGCCGTTACCGGTGCCAACCGGATCTTGCGATCGAAGCGGCGCTGTCCGCATTGCCCGAATTACCTGTAAGCGGCTCGGTTTCAGTGCCTGTCGAAATTGGTGGCACGGCGACCGGGCCATCCGGCGCTTCACCCGAAACAGCCAATCTGCGACTTCGACTCGATACAACCGAAGTAGCTCCTGGCATCGGTCAACCCTTTACGCTGACGCTCGGCATTGACAATCTTGGGCCCAACTCCGCCAAGAACCTCGTGGTCACAATCCTGCCACCCCGAGACGCAGATGATCCGACCGGAAGTGCCTTTGAAAGCGGCTCCGATGTGACCGTCAGCCGAGGTGCCCTGATCGCCGACAGCGATCCGCCTGTGTGGGAGCTGTCAAGTCTGGGCCCTGGTGAATGTGCCGTGCTGACGGCTAATTTGGTTGCCGCTGCTCCGGCCGACCCACCGCATTTGAGCGCAAACATCTCGGCATATGAATTTGAAGGTGACGCCGCCGACTATATAGCAGGGTTGCGCAGTGCGGCGGCTTCCGAAATGCGACCAATATTCACCGCTCGGCGATATGGAAGACCTGCATATTGTCAGCTTGATTTGTGCACTTCGCCTGGCATTCGCGACGGCGCGAGCGATGCTTCTGAGATGGGTGCATTCCATAGTCTTTTCCAACCGCAACGCACGGCTGCGCTGACTGCGCGGCTTGCTGATTACGTTCCCGCCGGAATATCCGCCGGGCTCATTTTTGCCAATTAGGAGGGTGGAACCATGAAAGCCGACCTCAGCCGCGACAGTTACCACCGACAGCACGGATATGCCCGAGTCCTCATGCAGCAAGGGCGCGTTTTGCTGGACGCCGACTGGAACGAACAGGTGTCCATCCTGCTCGAGCAGACCCGAAATCTGGCCGCCGACCTGATTGGGCCGCACGGCGGGCCGGGTGACGGGTTCAAGATCTCTTGTTCCGACGATCTGTTGTGCGATTTCGAAATCGGCTGGGGGCGCTACTATGTCGATGGCATAGCCTGCGAACTGATGCCCGATCTGCATTGCCCACCGCAGGGTGAAGCGGTGCCGATCCGCTATACGACGCAACCCGACTTCCCGGTCACCGAAGGCGGTAAGGAAGAACTCAGCCCCGGCGGGCGGTATCTTGTATATCTCGACGTATGGGAACGGCATCTGAACCACCTGCAGGCCGATGGCATCCGCGAACTGGCCCTGGGCGGACCGGACACCGCAACACGCGCCAAGATCGTTTGCCAGGTCAAAGTTGCGGCTTTGGGCAAAGAGGGCGACGAAGACCTGGGGTGCGAAGAACTACTGGATGCCCTGGTCCGCAACCCGTTGACCTTGCCGCGCTGCCTTCGGGCACGAGCAAAGGTCGACATGCCATCCGAAGACCCCTGTTTGGTGCCGCCGACAGCTCAGTACCGGGGACCCGAAAACCAGCTGTACCGGGTCGAGATACATGACGCGGGCGCTGTGGGAGGTGCAAAGGGACAAGCAACTTTCAAATGGTCGCGCGACAACGGTTCGGTTGTGTTTGGAATACGCAGCCTTGAGGGCGCTACCGCAACACTAGAAAGCCTCGGACCGGATCAGGCGCGGGGGTTGAAAGAAGGCGACTGGGTCGAAATCCTCGATGACGGATCCGAGCTTACGTCGACCCCTTGGCCCTTGTTCGAAGTGGCAACAGTCGATCGTGTAAACGCCGAGATAACCTTGTTGGTACCTGAAGGCACAGTGCTGCCGGTTTTCACTGAAACCGCGAACACCCACCCGATACTACGGCGCTGGGATCAGGGATCGGCTGCAATCCCGGTACAGGAAGCCAAATGGATCGAGCTTGAGGACGGTGTGCAGATCTGGTTCGAACAGGGCGGCGACTACAAAACCGGCGACTACTGGCAAATCCCGGCCCGCACCGCGACTGCGGATGTGTTGTGGCCGCAGGAAACCGGCCCGGATGGTTCGCCCTGGCCCAAAGCCCTGTCGCCGCGCGGCATCCGGCACCATCTGGCGCCGCTGCGCCGCATCGATCTGGACGAAAACGGGCGCGTCACCTGTGCGGAAGACGAGTGCCGCTGTGTTTTCCCGTCACTTTGCGCTCTGACATCGCCAAGTGAATCCGAGCCTCCGGAACCGGAACCCGAATTCTCGCGTCAGACGTTGGGCATTATCGAATTCGAAGCCGAAACGGCGACACCACTCGACGCCTCGATCGAGACGCTTTCAGCAAACATTTCTCACCTGCGCAGTTCTATCGAAACCGGCTCGTTTCATCAGGTCGAGATCCGCTCGATCTCAATCGAGCCCGAACCGGTCGGATTGGCACTGGGCGCGCGCCGGGCTGAATTGGTCGCGGAATCCTATCTCGAAGCCGGAGTTCCAGCGGCAAGTATTGTCAGGACGGCAGTTCGGATAGCAGACGATGGTGACCCACGGGTTGAAAGTGATCTGATCCGGCGTGTGAAACAGTCGTCACCCGCCCCTTCAGGCTCATCAAACACCTCCATCACACCGGTGAATGACGTTCCGGGGGTCGGCGACATCTCTGCTGAACGGCTAATTGCCGCCGGTATCGAAGATGCGGCCGCGTTGGCCCAGCTTAGTCTTGACAAGCTGGTTGAAATTCTGAGCCCGGCAAGTGGTCGCGCCTTTCCCCGCAGCAGGGCCAGTGAAATCCTTCGGGAAGCAAAACGCTTTGAATGACGGCAGTTGCGACCCGAGCCTGGTTACTACCCGTTCAGGCAATGTTGCACGGATGCGTTTTCAGGTCCGCCCGACCTTGATAGCCCTGATTTGAGTATTGATTTGCAGATGAAAGACAGATCCAACACCCGCCCCAGACAATCGCCACGGTCCGGGTCTTCCTAAGGATAACCTGTGATCGCCGGCTCAGTCTTCCAGGGCGGACTTTTGCCCTCCCAAAAGGCGCAGGACCAGGCTGGCTATCAGGCTCAACCCGTACCAAGTTGCCAGAAAACCGACACATTCCAGCGCGAAAGATCCCCATTTGTAGAACAGATCGGCAATTACGAAGGCAATAAGCAGCCAAGGCCCTTCCTGACGAACAAACGCTGAAACACCTTGTGATTTAATGGCTCTGTGCATGATTTCGGTCCCTGAATTAAATAAAAGATGCAGGATCAGACGATCACAGGCGGTCGACGGCTTGGTGTGTCGTATCGCTGTTGTCCGAACCAGGTCATTGTCGGTTCAATATCGCTCTGATTGCCCCCGCCCTGTAACGTGTACCCTGCCGCCAACCATGTGAATCCGTCATGGGCAACCTCGGAGCAATTGGTGTAATCGCCCCATTTCATCAAGGTGGGTGTGTCCGTTCCCCGTCGTGCAAGAAGCAACCGCCATAGCCCGTCGATATCGTCATAGGTTCCGACGACATGGCTTGGATGCAGATTACCTCCGCCAGCAAAGAGCGACAGCCCGACATCTCCGAACCGATTGACCGCGGTGGATGGATAGGCAAACGCGATTTGACTGTTCCAGATATCCGGCTCATCAATCAGGGTCATCGTCGCCTCATCGATACGGACGGTTCGGACAAACGGGCGCTGCCTGTTGGCCTGACGGTTGGCTGTCCACATAAAGCCTAACGTTCCCCGCCCCAGCCATCCGGCGGTAATGCGCGGATCGGTCCGCGACATCCAGTCACCACCACCTGCCGTCAGCGAGGAATAGCTTCCTGCAAACCATGGCGTGACGTCGATATCAAACTCTTCAACATCTGGCGACGTTTCGGGCCACCTGAATACACGTATTTGCGAGTTCGAATTATGGCTGGCAAAGTACATAGCGCCGCGTGCGCCCTGAACGCATCTCAGGGAAAAATTGTCCTGCGTCTCGAAAATGTCGAAAGAAAGTCCGGACGCAGCAGCAATTTCATCCAATGAAATCCGCAAGATAATGGATCGTGTAAAGATGTTGGTACCAACTGAAAACACGTTGGTACCAGCGTAGAGATAATTCTCGGACAGCAAAACGTGATTATAATCGAACCATTCTTCGTCCCAGTCCGGATCAACACCGGACGGTGTAAAATCCCACAGGTTCCACGCATCGTTTCCCAGGGTCCGTCCCTGTTTGGCGGCAAGCCTGAGCGTGTTGCTTCCGTCCCTCTCAACATATTGCAGAAGCCAGATCAGCAAATCGCGGCTTGGGTCATATACGGTAGTCTGGTCGCAGCAGAACCCGTTGTCGACCGGAGGGAAAAGCGTGAACGGACTCATATGGGACCAGCTTTGGCCGCCATCCAAAGAGCGGCTTGCATACCAGTTTCCAGTTGCCAGAAGCTGGTTTCCGTTCTGGGAAACCGTAGGTTCGCCAACCGTCGAGGTTTGGCCGTTGGTGTCAAAATCGGTAAGGTTTACTGTATTGAAAATACTTGGTTGATGAGTCGAGGGCATAGCGACCTCCGTGGATGTATTGCCGTAAAAAATGCGATCATCTGATCAGTAGTCCAAATCGGTTGGGTTTACGTCACTGCCACTGCTCTCGGAGTTGTCCTCCTCAAGAGCCGGGCCACCCGTGCGACGCTTACTTGAAACTTTTTCGTCACGCTCGCTCAGCATTTGAGGGGTCATCAGGCCTGACGCTTCGGCCCGCTCTCCCAGAGCAGACATTGCCGAGGGCTGCGGTCTGACCTGAACCTTGCCCTTGCGGGTACTGAGTTTTCTTTTTGCTTGGTTTGCCATTCAAGCCTCCTGTTCGTTCGGGCACCAAACGCATCCGAACTGATTAATCTCAGATCATCTTGAATGCGCCGATTTTAGTATATTTCGCGCAATTTTTCAATTGAATGGATCGGCTGTTCCGCTGGAATCCGCGCCTTGATCAAGCGACGCGAACGAGTCCCGGGGCTCAGACACTAAAAACGATCGAGATTTTTTGAACACTGATTATTCGCGCGGTCTAACAAGTAAGTATTGGTTTTCCGACGCAGATCAAGCTCTCGGCCTTCGCAACTTCGATCAAGGCCGGAAAATATGCTAGACTTCTCGTGTTTTCGAGCGGGGCGTCGGATGAGCCAGCTAAACGATTTCGAGACTGAAACTATTGAACAAGCGGAATTCCAGAAGCGAACTCGGCGTTATTTTCGTGCTGCAAAGCTGATAGCCAGCGCGCGATCCGAACGTGATAGTGACGCGTTACGCAGGGCCGAAGCCTTTGCGATCGGTGCCGCTGTTGAATATCGCCTGAAAGTCGCTGAGGTTTTGCAGGTCACCCCGCCTCCTGATATTTCCGAAAACCTTCTGACACAGCTCGATTATGCGGTGGAAACTTATCCAACAATTCCTGACCTGTATTGGGACAAAGCAGTCATACAGGGCCGTTTCTTGAGCGATTTCGAAGCAGCACAGATATCGCTTGATCTGGCGCTAGTGCACGGAATGTCCCATCCATTGTTACCTCGCCTCCAATCTTTAATTCACGATGCGGATGGATCAGCCAAGCCCGACGCCACGCCCACCAGAGCATTGCTCAGATTGTTATTCCGTTTGATTCACGCCACAGCAGACGGCGACTTCGGAGGCGTGATCGGACCTACATCAGGTCACAACCTGCCGGTCAACTTCGACGACTACCTGGCGCACGCCAGGAATCTGACCAAGGAAGGGGCGGACACGAAACCTCTTTTTGATGGGTTTGAGCAACTGTCTTCGGCACGACTCGTCACCGCCGACGCGCTCGATTACGGGCTTGAGTTTGTTTTTCGCGCGACCGAAGCAGGCAGCGACGAAAATGCAGCCCGTCAGGCGTTGTCCGAGCTGGCCAGCTATCTACGGGATTTCTCGTTTCATGAATCCGAAGGCCAACCGTCTGGTCACAGTTTGCGCAAAGCCGTCAGGCTGGCGCGTCGCGGTTTGGATATTGTCGAGACGACGCAAGTTCCGCTCGATCCGGACCTTCACGCGGATTTGTGGCTGGCGCTTGGCCAAGGAACCGGCCGTCCCGGAAATCTGGACGTTGCCCAGACATTTGCGGCCTATACAACCGCACTCCGCCTCAAACGCGCGGCCTCCAACACGGTCGATGAAAACAGGTTAGTCGACCTCTTAAAGAGAATGCTCGACTATGCAGTACAGCTTGGCATTGCGGCGGATACTGGCATCTCGGGCCTGGGCGAAGCGCGGGCGGCGCTGGAAGCTTCATATACTGCTGCAAGGGAAATTGGCGACAAGGATCAGGTTTTTCTGATCGGGCTTCAATACAACAACCTTTTGAGCGCCATCGCGCAACCGGATTTTGCCCTCAAGGTGCTGGATGAGATGCTGCCCGATCTTGAAGGGGAACGACGCGTCGATGTTCTGCTGGAAAAAGCGATGCGGCTTTCCGAGGCACGCAGAAAGCGGGAGGCGCTACTGCTGCACGAAGACCTTGAGCCGCTGATAAAAATGACCGATGCACGGACGCGCTGCATATTCTGGAACTCATTTTCCAACGCGCTACGCGAATTAAAGCTGTTTGACCGGGCGCTTGTTTCAATTGACAAAGCGATCGCGGTGAAACCAGACCCCGGAGAATACATCGATCAACTGGGGCCGATGCTTCATACGAACCGCGGTCGCATTCTGCTGGAGCTATCGCGCCCAGAAGAAGCCGAACATGAGATCGACGAAGCCGCACGTCTGATGGCGGCAAATGCACCAATCGGTGATGAGAAAATTCGATCAGCCGGGCTGCGCACACAGGTTCTGCTGCAGAAAGGTGAATACACCAAAGCACACGACACATGTGAACACGCAATCGACCAATTGTTCGAGCGCCTGACGCATGGGGGTGCAGACCCCATCGTTTGGACCTCGATGCTTCAGGAATGGAGCAGATTTGACGGGCTTGGGATGCTGACAAAGGTCAAAGCAGAACGCCCGCCCGACGAAACATTGGGATTTGCCGAAGCGGCGAAGGGTCGGCTCATGCGGCTGCTCACCCGCGGTGGGGGCGATGACGAAAAGAAGTTGCTAGCACCTATAGGCATGATGCCCGCAGTCGAGGCCGCCAGAGATTGGGTTCGCGCGGAATCCGGACGCCAGATTCTCTCGTTCTTTTGCAGCACCAACGTTCTGGCATTGTTCACTGTTCAAGGCGCAGAGGCCGACGTTACGTATCGCTGGATGGATGGTTGTATCTATGACGAGTTTCGCGATCATGTTTTTTCTCCGTGGCAGAAAGTAACAGATTGGTCACTCGATCGCCGGATTCAGCAGGCGCTTGCATCGCAACGCGCCCCGCCGGACCTGCTTTTGGACGCTGCAGAATCCATGAGCGGTATGGTTCTGGATAAGCTTGGCAGTCTGATCGACGAACTGGCGCCACAGCTAAGACATGGCGGCAGCCAGCTCGTCATTGTGCCTCATCGGGTCCTTCGGTCTATGCCGCTGTGCAATGCACGATTGCCGGATGGCAGGTTTCTATCCCAACTGTTTGATGAGGTTTCCGTCGCGCATTCGATTGCCGAGTTCCTGAATACCGACACCGACACCGACACCGACACCGATCTCCGCAGTTCAAAAGCGGGTGTTGGTCCACGTCTGATACTTGATCCGTGCGGCGATCTGCCCTTTGCGCGGCTCGAGGCATACGACGTCCCTGCCGAACGGGTAGCAATGGGTAAACAGGCGACAAGGCAAGAGTTTTTGAACGCCATTTCAGAAGACGCGCGTGTATTGGTTTCAGCACATGGCGAATTCTGCCCGAACGATCCGTGGTCCTCTCAAATAGCGTTTTCAGATGGTCGTATGGCGCTGTCCGATCTTGTGTCCGAACATCGGCTGGCGACCCGTCTTATGATCCTATCATGTTGCGAAGCGGGCCTGTCGCAATCCAGCAATTCGGACGAGCCGTTCGGTTTTCCAAGCATTCTTCAGGCCGCCGGTGTTTCCTGCGTTATTGCGCCGACCTGGCGCGTAGACGACCTGGCAACATGTCTGTTGGTGTCACGAATACTGCACGAGCTGGGTAACGGATGCGCTCAGGCGCGTGCGGTAGGATTGGCCAGCCACTGGCTCAGACAGCTCTCGGTCCATGAAACGCTTGATTGTCTTTCCGGGCTAAAATCGGGGGCGGGGACAGGCGCTTCTGGTGACACTGATGCGGTGCTTAACGCTCTGACAGAACAGGAGCAGTGGCTGACGGAGAATTTTGCAGGGCCCGAGAAACCCTTTGACGCACCGCTCTACTGGGCTGGATTCCAGCATTTTGGTTTTCCGCCTGCATTGTCCTGAAACAAAGGGAGTAAACCAATGAAATTCGACAAAGTTGTTATATTCGCTCCTGAACCGCAGAGTTCAACGCTGGGACGTCCCACCTCAGCGCGTGGCGAAACCCGGAGCACACAGCTGGCGAACGCTGTAGAAGTTGGTGTGGATGTGATGGAGCAGAACGTTACCTCTTTCGTTGAAAGTGTCTCGACGATGATCGATGCCGCTGAAAAAGCGGTGGTTGGCGAAGTGAACCTTGATACCGTTGAGATATCCGTTCAGGTCGGCACAGACGGAAAAGTGGGGTTCATGGGCATAGGCCTGGGCGCCAATGCAACCTCCAGCATGAAAATCGTGTTCAAAAGAAGAACCAGGGCAAACTAGGATTCGGGTCACCACGAGATCGATTGATGTTCTGATCGATCGCCTCCGACGCTGACTTGAATGTTCGCGAGCCGAGATCGTTATGGTTCACCGGACAGGCAATCTTTGGGATAAAGGCGCAGACATACCAACCGTTTCCAGTTGAAAAGACGCCAGCCAAAGGGGCTTTTCCGCAGCATGCGTGAGACACAAATCCTGATCGGGAAATGGAAGGAACACTGCAAAACTAAATGACCGCATACTGCTATGGGCTATCATCCACCAGCCACGGAAACCGTCGTCGCGATGGACCTAAGACAAGTCATGCCTGAGCAATCGAACTGGACCACTTGGATGAAGTTGCACCGGAGCCATAGACCAATCCGTTAAGAGTTTTTCCGGGCAAAAATGCACGCTACGCCCCATTTTTTGCAGTTTTGCGAAAACTCCATCAAAAAAAAGCCCCGAGGCTTGTCAAAGGAATGGCCATTCTCTAGGACCGAGCGCGAATTACCTCTAATCGAATGGTTCAGTTATGTTGATTACGCCCATCCTCCTTTGCGGAGGTTCTGGAACCCGTTTGTGGCCCTTGTCGCGTAAGAGCTATCCTAAACAATTTGTGTCTC
>NZ_JBQFZU010000021.1:0-78709 GCF_056542405.1 Ruegeria sp. AD11(2025)
GTAAGCCAGAAAAGATCAGACATGTTCACCGCTCGTTTTCGAACCGTGAATCACGCCGCTATACGGAAATCAATGGGTCCTGAGCCTAAGCAGTCTATAGTCAGTGTTCTCATCGGCACTAATTAGATACTGCCATTTCGCAAGATGATCTACATCATCACCCATTCCTGCACTTATATAGTGGATGCCTGATGAGGGAATATCAGGTAATAGGGTTCGAAATTTCTTGGATAATTGTTCATCCCTGCCATCCACGTCCAAGTATACCGAGCATTCATCGCCCCTGGAAATAGTCACAGATTTAACAAAACTGCCAGAGTTGAGAGGTGTCCAAGTTCTGTCCTTTCGATCATCAAATGATGCTCCAAATTTTTCGGAAGCGTAGTCTTTAGATCGTCTGAAGTCGGGAAGCCCATCCAGGCAGATTTCTTTGAACATGTTGAATGCTTGTTGGAAACTTGCGCGCGCTTTCCCATTTTGCAGTTTCGAACCTTCCTCGCCATCAGAGGCTGACGCCGTCAGAAACGTTCCAAGGCTTGCTAAAATGATCAGTATGTAACATTTGCCGGTGATCGACACAGTTCGCACCTTTCATGAAAAAGAAAAAACTCAGCCCCGGATGTGGGCTGTTTAGGTGAATCTTATTGAATGAGAAATTTGAGTTTTGTCGTCATTGAAAGGATTGCCAGCAAGGATACTTTCGGTTTCAACCTTTAGGAGGCTACACTGAGCATTCTAAATCCACTTTAGAATTGCTTCGTTGCCTTCATAAAACTTGGTAACCGCGGTGTTGGCCTGATCAACACTGCAAACAATTTCCGCAGGATATTCGCCATATTGGCCACCGGCACAAATTTCAATCAGATCGTCCTTTGCCTCGGCATCGCTAGCAAGCGTCAAATTCTGTCCACCGCCCGTAAAGGTGACAATACAATGCTGTCCTCCTCCACCAACCATTAGTGTACTGCCGTCGGCGCGCTCAAAATAGGCAAGGGTGTGAACAGCACCATCCAACATACCAACGATGTTTGTTGCTTCGGATACCTGCGTAACTTCATAGGTTTGCTCAACGTTTTTTACACCTTGGCGTTTATCTAAGATCGCTTTCATTATCTTGGCCTGATTACTAACGGGCCCTCCGGCCCAATGACTGTAAGCTGGTTTAGGCCAAGTTGTTCAACCATTGACCTAATCCCACCATTTTGGTTGCATGCTGTACAGGGTGTACGGTCCACATATAGTGTTAAATCTTGACCACGTACATCAATCCCGCGTTGTTGAATTTGGTTCAGTGCATCGATTTCAGCATGGGTACGTGAAATCGCATTTACACCTGCCACAGGCTGTCCGTGCCCGTTGATGCCGTAAATCTGTTGGCCGTTCACTTCCACCATCGCCAATGTGCTTCGATCTGATGTCGAGCCTGCCGGCGGCAATCCAAGTTCATCCCTAAACTGCGCAAGGTCCTCAAACCCAGTTCGATTAACGACATTGGGTACAAACTGGTTTCCGTCGTCGAGATACCCAATGGCTCCATCAATATTTGTGACCAAAAAGCGTCCGGTGTCATCGACGGTCTGAGACACGGGTTTGAAGATGTTGCCGACATCGTCGAACACCGCGATGATTTGATCGCCGTGTTGCATTACTAAACGACCGCCTGTCGCAGCTGTCGCACCACCCACAGCAAAGAAGGTTTGACCCGCAGTGGCACCACTTAAACCCAGCCCTGCTTCACCGACGGCAGCGGTCAGATTGGTGAAGCAGAGAGGATTGGACGAGCAAGCTGCAAGTGCCGCAACAACCTCTGGCCCTGCAATAATTGCAGCTCCAACCAGCGCTGGGGCCGCGCCTGCGATCATCAGTGCCGTTGCGCCGTTTTCAAACTCCTCTTGTCTGTGTTTGGAAAACGATCTCAGGCAATCCGTTCCGACAGAGCAATTTGCTGCCGCAAACTCGTGATAGTCACCCAACAAGGTGCCATCAAAGTTACCCTTGTTGAAGGAAATGACGTAGCCTTGATAAAGGCCCTGATCATCCAGGCCGAGCAGACCTTCGACAAGTGCGTTGTCTCTTACATCCAGACCCGCGTCCGACAGTGCTTCTTCAAACCTATTGAAGGTATCCGCATAAACCGACTTCAAGTCCCTCAAATCGTCGAGAATACCTTGGACGCAGGCAATGTCGCTGCTGCTGATACAGCTGTTCAGCTCCAGGTTCTGAGCCATTGATGTGGCAGTGTATTCCAGCAAATGCTCTTCCACACAGGAAGTATCACCTTCACAGCTCTCTATGTTCGCAGTGAGTTCGGCCCATTGATCATGGGATAGGTAGTTGTTTTCGAGGCCACTTCTGGCAACGCTCGAAGCCACCACAACGTTGTCTGCTTCACCACCTGAGAAGGCAAACCCCGCCAACGCACCAATGACTTCAGAGTTTGCAAGCGCCTGCGCCCTCTCCTCCGGAGGCAAGTCTCCGAGCGTTCCTGCGTAAACACTCTGTGCGATTCCGCCTGCTGCACCAGCGGCGCAATCGGCGTCAGACGCCTCGGCAGCAGCGCAGCCTGCAAGGGCGTGGAGCAGTACATGCCCAGCCGAACCTTCCCAATTTTCGATGCCACTACCCAAATCACCGATCTCGAATTGAGCATCTGCCAGCGTCAGATTGGTGACTGTCTGTACAAGGCTTGCAGAGAACCCCTCAGCGAAGTCCGTCCCGTAGACGGCTGAACTCAGACCGGAGGAAATTGAGCCGTCCAACGCCCCTTCCAGAATGCCGGCCACCGTGAGTTGTGGACCTTTCGGATTACCAAGACCATTGATCAGCGCATCATTCAGGGGGCTGTTTTCGGGGATATTCAGGTTGATGCCTGATGTGAGTCCTGCTGATGCACCTGAGAACGCAGCTGCTTCCAAAATCGCGCCCAGGTCGAGATCTCCGGCTACGACACCATCCAACGTTTCGACGAGCGCTGTTGAAGTGAACGCATTGGCTCCATTGGAGACAGCTACCGAGGTCAGGTTTGGCAGCAACTCACCGACTAGCTGAGGCGCGACATATGCCGCCACCACAATTGACACCAGCGCCTTAAACGCAGGCGAGAGCTGCGTTTTCTCTTCATAGAAGTACTCATCTGCCAGTTCCTGGCTGATCAGTTCCAGCCCGTCTATGGCCAGAAGTTCCTCAGGATAGAGATCTTGCGGGTTCGGCGCATCAACACCTGCGGTTTGGTATACCACCAACTCAGCATCGCCACCGATGTCGAAATTCATGCCTTGTCCGGCAAGCAATTCGGTCAACACGGCCGTTTCCGAAAAGCTGGTCTCGGTGATCGTGGTCATGGTGACCAGACCCATGTCGGTCTCGAAAAACTCGGAGCGGTGACTGTCGATGGCGGCTTGAACCGAGAAATCACCACCTGTTGTGATGTTCAGGTTCTGACCAGCAGACAGCGTTGCGCCGACAAGCGTTGTGTCAGTGCCGGACACGATGCTTAGATCCAGGGCCGCCAACGCATCTGTGCCGGTGTTGATGTGATCGACCGTATGCAGTTGGCTGGATTTGCTCAGCAGCCCACCAAGGTAGCTCTTTTCTTTGACATGCGTCTCTTCGAACACGTCGGTGTAGGTGCCAACGAGGATATTGCCCTCAGTCGCAGTGAGGTTGATATCACCTGTGACGCTGGCAAGTTCTGTCCCAGCCGTGGTCAGGTCACCTGTCTCAGCGATAACATCTATGTCACTGCCAGCGGTGATCCCGACACCTCGATTGGTGACGGCAAGTGTGGATCGCGTTTCCTTCTTCTTCGACAAGAACCCGCTGCTGGTTTTGCGGGTTTCTGACTGGTAGATGTCTTGCGCAGCCGCAAGAACCACATCGCCAGCCGCTGCCAGATGTGCCTTTCCGCCCGCATCAATCTGCGTGCCGACCAGGACCGCATCACCACCCGCGTTGGCGATAAAGTCCCCACCTGTGGACAGTTGCGTAACCTGGGCGGTCAGGGTCAGGTGATCCGTGCCGTTTTTCGCATCGCCTTCGCTGTATTGAACACCAGACTGCTCGGCGAGCAGGTAAAGACTGCCACCTGCCGTCAGACGCGTGTCCCCTGTGACCTGAGCCTGAACACCGGCTAACGTCATGTCAGCAGAGGAGATGATCGACAGGTCACCACCCACGTCAAAGCGCGAGGCAAGATTCTCGGTGATCTTGGTGACGCTTGTATTGGTGTAATATTCTTCTGTCTGCGCCAGACCTTCGATAGTAACATTGCCAGCAGCAAATATTGAGGTGTCAGAGCTCGATCTGATCACCAGCGCCTTGCCTGAGAAATTCCCACCCGTGATGATGTCAACCAGATCACCACCAAGTTCGGTGTCCTCGAATGTAATGTTCCCGAAGGATGTCAGGGACAATGAGCCATTCTCAGAAATCAGCGACCCACCCGAACCGGTAATCCGGCCAGCAACGATTGTCAGATCACCAGTTTCTGAAGTGTTGGCTTTGTCCAGGGAAGCGAGCAAGCCTGTATCTGACAAGCCGAACCGGTCACCAAAGCCGTTGAAGCCCGTCCCCGGACCCTGAACTGCGTCCCCGCCTTCATAGGAGGTTCCGTCGCTCGGATATCCATTCCATTCAGCGGGTCGATTGATGTTCTGGAACAGCTCATCCTGGATTTGCAGGCGATCCAGAAAATAGTCGGAAGAGATGAAGACTTCGTAGGAAACCGGGGTTGTCCCGAAGTTTGTCCGACCCACTCCAGTCAAGGTATCCAGGCTGGCCAGTTCCTGAAGCTCTGGTTGAACCGGTGTCAGAGACGCACCGGGGACAACGAGGTCAGGCAATGGCGCGCTTGTCACGGCTGAACTATCGCGCGGCGCAACAACGTTCGAGGTTCCGGATCTGATATCGCCATTCGCCACAACTGATGTGCTGCTGATGTTGACAGCGCCGCCCGCCAGGATTTGGCCTATCTCCGACGTAGCTCCGTTGGAAGTCTCACGCGAGACTGGCGAATAGGTCACTCTTTCTGTGCGTGTGGTGAAGGCCGCGTCACTTCCGCCGCTACCCTCGTTGATCTCGATGGTCAGGTTTCTCGTGTATGTCGCAGTGTGCGTGACCCGGGTGTCCTGATACCCATTGTTAGCAAAACTCGAGCTTTGAACGTCGATGCCGCCTTCAGCAGAGATCAAACCAGCGTCGTTGCGCACAGTATCTGCCTGAATTGCAATGCCTGCGCCCGACAGAATTTCCGGCTTAGCCCCGGAAGCCGCAACAGACGTGCCTGTGCTCCATGTAACACCGCCCCGGTTCGAGAACACGCCGTCAAAGCTATAAATGGTTGCGCAGCTGCTCGCTCTGTCCGCACCGCCATTCGACCGGCTGCTGGTGAAACAGCTTTCTAGTTCGAGATCAGCTGGATTGGTTGAAACCCTTCGGCTGGCTGTCTTATTGTCAGGATTTCCCGCGAATATCTCCACGCCCGACGGTGAGGGTTCAGTCACTATGCTGTCGAAACGGTTGTCAAAAGTCTCTGCTTCGATAGCGAGGCCACCGTCCGCTTCGATGCGTCCAGATTGGTTGAGGACAGTGCCATCACGGGCCACAAGCTGCATTGTGTCACCGGACTTCAGAAGACCACCGCGGTTTTTCAGATCCGAACCGCTGCGCAGCTGAAGGTCACCGCTGGCTTTGATCGTGCCGCGGTTTTCCAGATCACCGCCAAGATCGAGCAGGAGATCTCCATCAAACAACACCTGTTCTGATGCGCCGACAGACAACCCACCTGAGTCCAAGGTGACGGCAAGCCCATCACCTGCGCGCAGCTGGTTGAAATGAGATGCATTGAGCCCGCCGTTCAATGAACCCGACTGAAACTCCAACACGGATTGACCCACCGCCAGTGCATCTGCACCTAAGCTGGTTTGTCCAGACACCGCTACATTGGTGTTCCGCGCATTGATCTGCCCCTGAAGGTCGAGATCCCCCGCTGTCACCGACAGATTTGCCTGCTGCCCTGCGACCAGATCACCATCGATGATCACCTGATCCTGAGCTGTCACCGACAGGCTTTCGACGGCAGCGATCTGGGATTCGTCGCTTGTCCGGATCTCGTCACTGGCTACGGTGACAGATTGCCCCCGTGACGATCCTGTGTGAACAACCGACCCGTCTGTCGCCTGAATGGTCAGCTCTTCAAGCGCCTGCGCCTGACCGTCAATCCGGGCGTCACCTCCGGTGAGAGCCACAGACTCCGAAATCAGTTCAGAATCCGCACCTGTTACAAGCTCAGTTCCGGCCGTCAGCGAAGCCGCTTCCAGGGCAGCGGCTTTGCCGTCGAACGTCAGCTGTGTCAGCGCATTCACATCAATGGACTGAGCGAAGACTTCGGAGTTGCCGTCCAGCCCCACAGAGCTTCCAGTTGATGCAGCCGCAAACGCGTTGCGCGCCACAATCGCGCCGGAAATGTTCAGCATCCCCGCGCTTTCCAGACGGATTGCACCGCCCGCTGCCTGACCGTTGAAGGTCAGGTCGCCATTGCTGGTTCTGATGTCGATCAAATCTCCGCTCTCGGAGGTGATCGCACCTTCCAGAAGGATCGGACCCTGGTTGCGGACCTGGACGCGCCCACCCGCACGGATCTGCGGTGTATGACCACCAGCAGGAGCGCCCAGCGTAAGCTGCCCATCAGCCCGCAGCGCAATGTTGGTTGAGGACGCCATATCCCCATTCAGACGCACGCCCACGCCGTTTTCGGTGGCAATCAAACGGATTGCGTTGGCATACATGCCACCAAGAGCGGCGACGTCCACAGCCAATGCGGGGGCAGCCCCTTCACCGGCCTGCTCGGTGATCCCGGTCACCGCGCCCGTTTCCGGATCGTAAGACCAGTTATAGTCCACCTGGTTGGCACCGGCGACGACATTGAGCTGATCCGCGCGCATCTTGCCGTAGATCGCTGCGGCACGGGCGATCACATCGACGCGGCTGGTGTCGGTCAGAGCAATCCTGTTCTCCGGGTTCAGACCTCCGGTGCCGATTGTGACCGTACCCCGGCGTACATCGAACCCGGTGAGCGCACCGTTGCCGGCAAATTGCGGCTTACCGGTCGTTAGGGTCGCACGGCCAGTGTTAATGAAGCCGCAGCCGTTGCAGGTGATGCCAAACTCGTTGGCGACCACCACGTCCATGCGCTTTCCGGCCACTTCCAGAATGCCGTTCAGCTGAGTCTGATTGCCCCCGACGACCTCACCGATCCAAAGATCGGCCTCTCGTCCAGGCCTCAGATTGCCGTTGCCATCAATCACGCCACCGAGCTGCGTGTTGGTGATCGTGGCCGAGTTGTTCAGGATCAGATCGTCGGCCTGAAAGTCGGTGTAGACATCGTGACTGACGCCCGCGCCATTTGGGGTCGAGATGTTGATGACCGTTGTGCCGTTTAGCGACTGGTCGACATGTGGGCGCGGACCTGTGTTCGGGCCGACAGGCTGGATGTTCTGCGCATGAAGCAAAGCAGGTTGTATCGTCAACGCAAGCGTCAGGACCGAAGAAACAACTTTCTCAAAAACACGACTACGCATGGTTACGGCTTCCCAAATTACTTTGCTCAACAAAACGCTTCATCAGAACTGCAACCTCAGACTGACATACCCAACGGTCTTGTCGGATTCGAAGGCTGGATTGGTGTTGGGTGGGGACTCGTCAGGTCGGCTTAACGCGTGCGCCACCTGCATCTGCAAGGTAACCTGATTGTTCATGATGATGTCTGCGCCAAGGCTGATACCTGCCAGATGATCCTGAGACCAGCGGAGCAGGGCCGACGGTTTGACATACCCGAAGTCGAGGCCCGCATTCATGCGCACTTCAAACCTGGGCGCCTTATAGGCTCCCCATTCGACGGTGTTACGCAAATAGATCCCGGTGTCGCCATAGAGGCTGTTGTCGTGAAAGCCCCGAACGGTGCTCCAGCCACCAATGCCGAACTGTTCAATACCCGGCAGGATATCATCCGAGTATTGCCCGGCCAGAGTACCCCGATAGGTAAGCCCGCTTTTCCCTAGCGGAGCAGAGAAATCAGCGCGGAGTTTCACAAGACGGAATTCCTGATCGATGACGCTGAGTTCAGGAATGTCTGCCCCTAGCGCATCAAGCCCGGCTTTCACGCCTATGTTCCAGAACAGCCGACCCTGCCCGATGGTACTTTCGCCCCGAAGGCCAAGCGAGGCAACTGTGAGGCGCTGGCGCTGACTGGTGATCTCGATATCGTTGATCGAGGTTTTGGTTCTGTTCAGCTTCAGATCACCGTAGGCATAGACCTTCGATGTCTGGTTCCGCATCAACAGTCGCTCAGTCAGCAGGATCAGATATTGGCTGCGTCCTTCTGTGACAAAGGACTGGTTGATGCCTTGGGTGATGAAGCGATAGTCGCTCGTTCCAAAATCCGCATTGAACAACCAGTTGCCCACCGGCAAGCCCCAGTTGACAGAAACAGAATCCGAATAGCGTTCACCACGTTCTTCAAATGGAGTGGTGGTGATTCCGATCCGCAGCTGGTCATTGAGGTTTAACCCGTTATCGAGTCCAAATGTGCTGGTGCCTTTGATCCGGCCGGTGGACTCATAACCGGAATTGTCGAATTGGAAATCCAAGTACCATGGGCGTCGGTCTTGCACGTCAACCTGAATGAAGGACCCGCCAGGTGTTTCTCCGGGCACGAGCTGGAACTGGCCGCTGGCCGACCGGGGTGCGTTGATATTCTCTAACCCCTGTTCCAGATCGCGCAGGTTCAGAAGGTCACCACGTGCAGTCGGAAAGGCCGTATTCAGACGCGCATCCGCTGGCTGGCCGGTTCCATAGACATAGCCTTCTATGCGGCCCGGCACGATGGTGATCGCCAGAGACCCGTCTGCAATGTCCTGTTCCGGCACGTAAGCGCGGGTCGTGATGAACCCCAACTCCTGATAGAATGTGTTGATCAGGTTCAATGTCTGCGCGATGTCGGCTGCTGTCGCACAGGTGCCGATCAGATCGCGATAGCCTTCGGGTTCTCGTTTGAAGGCCTCAAAACCTTTGAGATCAATACTGCGGATCTCAAAGCAAGGGCCACCCGGGGGAGGAACATAGAGCTCCTCTCCAGTGGCTCGGTCCTGTACCACATCCTCACGTTCTTCGAATTCCCGGCGGCGTTGTTCCTGTTCTTCCGTTTGCTGGGTTTGCTGCTGAAGAATTTCGTTGCCGATGCGCTGCAAATCACCGGGTGAGACGCCTTGCGCTGAAACGGCTGCTGCCGTCAGCAGAAGCGCGTTGAGACCGAGTACTGAGGTCAGGAAGAGGGATCGCAAACCCATCAGTTGTCCCCCGCCGTTCTGAATTGATTGTAAGCGGCGGTGAACCCGCGCAGAGAAACCGGGAAATCAACCGCCTTGTCGCGAGCGGTCCAAACTCGGGCTTTGACTTCCAGCCCCCTCCGGAATGCCGCCAGGACATCTCCGTCCATCCGAAACCCCGCGTGGCAGCCAAGCTGATCGCAAACCTCATACAAGACTTTGAAGGGACGGCGTTTGTCCACGTGCAACTCGATGCCCGGAGCCAGATAGACACCAACAGGAACCGTTATGACTGCATAGCTTTGGCCCGTGTCTTCATCGTCAGAAACGCTAAGCAGAAAGACTGGCGGGCCATTCTCTTCGGCGGCAACGCTCTGCATCATATGGCAGGCGACATCCTCTTCCACCGGCTGGCACAATACCCGCCAGTCCGAAAACACCTCTTCCGCAGACTGGGGCTCAATCACTTGTGCCAAGGCCGTCGACTGGAAGAGGGCGAGACCCATACTCACGGCCAGCCGGTATAGAGATCCGCTCCTCATGCGCATTCAAACCTGTAGGTTATGCGAACATGCGGCGTGTTTACGGGAAAGCTCGCAGTCTGGACCAATTGCCCGGCAGCAGCATTCCATGTCTTTTGTGTGTATGTCGTTTGTTTGTCGAAAGGGGCCGACACTGAGCGGGACATGATGGTCGCGGGTCCCGCACAAATCTCGTTGAATGCGTTCTGGCTGAACTTATCCTGCTGATCGGCATGGTTTGCGCGCACTTCTATGGAGGCCGTAAAGCCGCCATTGCTCGACGGAGAGACGCTATAGATTTCTTTCAGGCGCTCAGGCGATGCACCTGAACACCCGCTCAGGAGACACAGAACAGCAACCGTGAGAAAAAGCAGATTTTTCATAACAGATGAACCAATCTGAACCAACAAAAACTCGAAGACCTGAAAACGGGGACTACTGCGAAGCCTGATGCAGTGGAGTTGCTTCCCATTCGCGGGCAAAGCTCTGTGCTGCCTCCAGATCATCACGGTTCAGTTGTGTGTTCAGAGTGTCTCGCAGGGTGCGAGCTTCTTCCATGCCCCGCGCGGACGCCAAATTGGCATAGCCATGCGCTTTGATAAGATCCTTATCCACGCCGTTGCCTGACTGATAGGCTTTGGCCAACTCAAAGAGCCCCAGAGGATTGCCAGCTCCCCCGGTGCGCGAGAAAATCTCAAAAGCGGTCTCATAATTCTGCGTTACACCTGCGCCATCGCGGTAGGCCTGACCCAGGTAGTTGATGGCTGCTACGTGGTTCTGCTCTGCGGCTTGCTGCCAGAATGCCACTGCGCTTGCCGCATCCTGATCTACGCCCTGTCCATCCGCGAATAGTAAGCCGCAATTGAATGCGCTGTTGGCATCGCCGGACTCTGCCGCCGCACAAATCAACTCCGCAGCGCGCTGATAATCCTGCAAGATCAATTCGCCATTCAAGTACATCAAACCGAGCCGGTTCTGCGCTAACGCACTGCCCTGATCAGCTGCCGCGCTATAGAGCTCGACAGCGCGGCGCATGTCGCGCTCAGTTCCCAGACCCATCTCAAACAGGCGCCCGATGAAGAACGCACCATCTGCATCACCATCGTCAAAACCAGCCTGAAACTCCTCGACTGCGCCCGAAACATTACCAGCTTCAAGGGCAGCAATGCCCGCAGGAACGTCGGCATATGCGGCACACGCGATAGATGCAAAAACTGCTCCGCCAAAAGCGGTTCTCAAAATACCCATTCCGTAACCTTTTGTTTATTTTATTAGCTTCTCGCTAACAAAGCTCACAGCACACGTTAAGGGGGAAAATCATTTCGAACTTCACTAAAAAGTTATGCGCCTTTGGTCTGTGACCGCAATGTGGCAATTCGCGTCGATTGGAGAGGTGCATGGCCTGTTTGGCGCCACATTTGTATCCATGAAAACAAAATGTCTGAGCTTTTTAACTTTACCGAACTGACCCGGGAGACAGGCGATCCAGCTTCAGAGCTGCTAAACGACGAATCGGTTTACGAAAAAGTTACTTCGCAAGTGTGATGCGGTTATCGACAAGCAAAAATACAGTAGAATGTCGCGCTCGAGTTTCCAACGGGACAAAAACGCCTGCTGGATGGCTACAACGCATGTCGCTCGGAGAATGACTTGGCTGGAAGAGATAGTTTTTTATGAAGAAAACGTCAATTCTTGGGACCATCCTGCCAGCTCTCAAAATTCGTCCCACATCTCTTCCAAGTATGCTTTTACGTCAAAATCAGGATCGACCTCTCCGATCTCGTCCGCACGCTGCATAATGTACTTTAACCATCAGTAACTTGATGACTGATGGGTTCCTTAGTCCTGCGCTCACCAAAGGCAGATCTTCTCAGAGATGGAAAGTCGTCGAAGCGGCTTCGGTCTTCGAATTCGAAAAGGAGTACATTTCGGCAAAAGCGTTGGCCGCTGACCTTCAAAGAGACCCATCAAATATGTGTATAGAGCTTTATAAGCAGGGTGTTGAGCCATTGGCGATTAATGGGAACAACCGGATAGTATTCCGTCGACGCGACCTACACTAAACTCACCTCTATCTTTTGCAAGCCGGCGCACCGCCGGCTTTTTTTCTTTGCCGTCGGAAGGAAAAACTATGCTGCCAAAAAGGAAGGTCCGATGAAGTAATTGGCATAGTCACATTTGATTTTATTGAGTTTTTTATTCGCAAAAAGGTAAACCTTTAAGGGGCGATCCAACTGAAAAATTCTCCATAGTTCTTCCATTAACTCGCGTGTTTCTTCCATTTTCTGGCCAACGCGACATTTCACACCCAGTACGTGATCCATCTC
The DNA here is from genome assembly GCF_056542405.1 of Ruegeria sp. AD11(2025). Taxonomy (NCBI): domain Bacteria; kingdom Pseudomonadati; phylum Pseudomonadota; class Alphaproteobacteria; order Rhodobacterales; family Roseobacteraceae; genus Ruegeria; species Ruegeria sp. AD11(2025). The sequence continues at coordinate 12,172 of NZ_JBQFZU010000021.1, forward strand.
TGCATATATTCCGTTCGGGAGTATCGACCGGTTTGAAGCGGTTTATTGTAGTTTAGAAATGCGAGAATTATTTTCGATCTTGCGCCAGATGCGCAGCGTATCGGCAAGAAGCCGCACGGATACGATCGCGATTTTGGGTCAAACCGATCAAGGGCCAATTTGACGTTCTATAACCGTGATACAGCCCAGAGCAAACGTAACCAGAATGAAAGACTAGCGGCTCAATCGCCGCAACCACCGCCATCACCCGAACCACAGTCACCTGCATCATCGTCGGCAAACGGGTCGCCACTTTCAAAAATCAGCGTCATCTCACTTGTGGAGGTCAGTCCATTGAGGGTGAACACAAAACAGACGAGCGGTATGCTCAACCAAAGCGCTCCAAATAATAGATTGCCACTTTGGACGATAGAATTGCCGCCGACGCAAATGAACACCGCCAAGAAGATCAGCAACACGAAAGTTCCAAACCTGTCTTTTTGCTTCCAAATCCCTTTTGGGGGTGTTCCAAACAGGGCCGAATAGGCTTTGACTGTGGCTTTGTAGTCATCCAGATGTTGCGGGCCCGGACTGCCGGGATTGTGGTGCACGGGTTTGCCAAGCTTCTTGCAAAAGACATCCCAATAGTCGCGGCTGTGCTGCATATGCAAATGCCACACCAAATCAACCGCTTTCGAGGGAACATTGCGCTCTGGTCGCGTAGCACAAAGATACATGAATTTTTGATACTCGGCGATCGCTACATTGGCGGTATCGCGAGAGATGCAGTTTTCGGTCATCAGCTGTTCATTGAACGGCGTGCCCGCGGCATCATCAGGCATTTTGTGTTTCTTAATCAGCTCCCATAGCTGAGTATTGAGAGAGGTCATCGGAGCCTCCTATGTTTTCTCTTTTTTCAGTTTTTGACTAGCGCACAAATATGACAAGTATGTGACACCTTCCGGAATCTGCTTGCAGCAAGAATGCCGGAGACGAATTCGCAGCAAAACTGGCCTCGCTATTGCGCTAAGCAACATCGCATCGAAGCCAGCAGCCAAGGGCCGCATCTTGAATATCTTATGAGACAGGGCGCGCTGGTTTCCAACGGACGATACATGTTCCTGACCGACGACAGCGGTGTCGGATATGCACACAACGAACCATCGACGACATGTTATCGCGTGCCCCCCCTCAACGACCTTATGGTTCGCGTCATTCAAAGCGAGCTTAAAGGGCATCGCATCGAAGCATCGAGCCGGGACGTGATCCGCGAAGTTGGAAGCTATAAGAATGGAGTCTGTCCGAACTAGAAACATCAAAACAGGAACGGATTCTACATCCAAACGGCCTCGATCAAGGGGCTGGGTCACGCTTCTTGATATGTCTGGCGGGTTGCCAATTAAGACTTCACTCCTGTTTGGATACCGATGGTAACCAAAGCGTTGGTCATTATCGGCCCACTCCGGAAGTTCGTCATGCTAGTGTTATGCTGCAGTTGCAGCCCGCATTCCGGACATTCGTTGCGCTTCAAAAATCTAGATCGGCTGCAATTCAAGTTTCGCGGACCAACCGGCCATTCAATTTGTGATTCTGAGTGGTGAGTTCTGGCTTTTCGGTAACAACAAAGTCTGGACCCCACCCGTGCTGTGAGATGTCCCACCACTGCGGTAGGGGGCGCATTCGGGTCGCATTTTGTTTCTGTAGGCGTCAAGCCGAACCGCATCTATCCGGGGTCACCTAGGGAGAATGGTTACAACGAGCGGTTCAATGGCACGCTCCGCCCGGAAGTTCTCAATGCCGAATGGTTCACCACAACCGAACGGGCCCAGAACATCATCAATCACTGGCACAAGCAGTACTATCATGCCCGCCCTCACCAGGTGCTCAACATGAGACCACCAGCTCCGGAAACCGTATTAGAGAAACGATAAATCAGTGACCTAGGAACAGGGGCTGGACACAGTGTTAACGCTCAGAAGTAACCTGGGAAGAAAGCACGAGCGGTAGTTTGGCAGATATCCACCGCATTTTCCCTGCTGAACTCATCGGGGTGGGCGTGAAAATCGGTCCACAACCCTTCCAGCAAAGACATGATTGCCATAGCTACTTTTTCGGGATCACCTTGAGTTCCGCAAGCCTCGCAGAGCACCTTGCAGCAGCCGCGTACATGATCATGCAGATCAGTTCCACGGGTCTCGATGTAACCTGATCCAACTGCCTGGAGATCAGGTTCAGCGCGGAAGGCGAAGGTCAGTCGTACGCTGCGCTTGTTCAGCACTGCTTCTGAAAAATCCGTCTCGAATAACGCTTGCAGACGGGCAGCGGCATCTTCCGGGATACACACTTCTTGTGGTGCCTGGCTGGTAAAGCCCTGCCAGGCCGCATTGTATTCCCGCGTCATGTGTATCGCGAGTTCGCGAATCAGATTGTCCTTTGACTGGAAGTGCAGGTTAATCATACCGCGGGAGAGACCGGATTCCTCCTGGATTCGGCTGATTGTCGCGCCGCTCACCCCATGGCGAAGGATCACGTTGGCAGCAGCTTCCAGCAACACTTCACGGTGCAAATCTTTGTCCACCTTCCGCTTTTTTCTTGTATCTCCAATACTTGTCATTTGCCTGCCCTTTTCTTCTCCCGGCCGGGTTAGCGCCTTTAGGACACCTTGCCCAATATCGAAATATATTTCCATCGACAATGAACGTACATTCATTTACATCTAATGAATGTACGTTCATTCATGACAGCAATAACTCCGGACAGAGGACCGTGATGACCAAACTTGGAAACGACTTCGAAGACTTCAAAACCTGGGACAAGGAAAATTACTTCCATCCGTGGGAAGGACTGGAAGTCCAAGGCGCCGGAAAAGCCGACAGGACGTTCAGCGAATATGCCGAAGGCATCTATGTATACGACGAGCATGGCAACAAGGTGATCGACGGCCCCGGCGGCATGTGGTGCATGCAGCTCGGCTACGGCAACACTGAAATTGCCGATGCAATGGCGGCGCAAGCCCGCAAGATGGCCTATTGTTCGCCCTTCAGCGAGGCAACATCGGTGAGCGCAGAATTCGCCCACGCCATTGCCCAGCTTGCACCGGGCGACCTCAACCGGGTCTATTTCACAACCGGCGGCTCAACGGCAGTAGACACCGCTATCCGCTTTGTCCACTTCCGCAATAATCTGCTGGGCAAGCCGTCCAAGAAGCGCATCATCACCCGGGCGCATGCCTATCACGGCGGCACCTACCTGACCGCCTCGCTCAGCGGCAAACCGAGCGAACGCCAGTGGTTCGACACCGACCAGTCCATCCCGCATTTCCTGCCTGACGTGAATGCCTTCCGCCGCCCCGCGGGCATGAGCATCGAAGACTTCCTCGAAGAAAAGGTGGCGGATCTGGAAAACGCAATTCTGGACCTGGGCGCGGATAACGTTGCCGCCTTCATCGCCGAACCGGTGTTGGGCTCCGGTGGCGTGATCGTACCGCCCACAGGCTACCACAAACGCTGCCTGGAGGTATGCCGCAAACATGACGTCCTTTACATTTCAGACGAGGTCGTCACCGGCTTTGGCAGACTTGGCTACTGGTTCGCTTCCGAGGAACTCTTCGGTGTCACTCCGGATATTATCACCTGCGCCAAAGGTTTGACTTCGGGCTATGCACCGATGGGGGCCGCGATCTTTTCCGACCGTCTGTTCAAGGACATCGAGGGTGATATCTCCAGGGACGTCTATTTCACCAGTGGTTACACTTATTCCGGACACCCGGTTTGTGCCGCCGCCGGTCTCAAAAACATTGAGATTTTTGAGCGCGACGGCATTCTGGAGCACGTCCGCAACGTGACCCCGCATTTCCAGAAGCGCCTGAGTCAAATGTTGGAGCTACCTCTGATTGTGGATGTGCGTGGAATGGGGTTGGTGGGCTGCATTGAATGCTCGCTGACCCGCGACGGCCAAGCCAGTACCGAGATTGATGCGAGCATTGGTGCCGTCATTGACGCTCGCTGCCAGGAACTGGGTCTGATGGTCCGCCCCTATGGCAACATGGCGATTTTCTCACCTCCACTGGTGATCACCGAGGCACAGATCGACGACATGTTCGACATGCTTACCGAAGGCGTCGAGCACGCTACTCAGGAATTGCTGGGTCAGGGGCTCGAACTGGAACAGGAGCGGGCCTGAGGTCCGCAACCCAAGAAAAAACGTAACCCCATCACGGGAGGAAACCATGAATACCAAGCTGACAACCAGCCTTATGGCCGGGGCCGCGATTATCTGGGGCATCGCCGCTGCGGCAGAGGGCGAACTGGTGATCTATAACTGGAGCGACTATCTCGACCCTGCGATCATCGAAGCCTTTGAAGCGGAAACCGGAATCGACGTCACTTATGACACCTATGATTCCAACGCGATGCTGGAAACCAAAGTGCTGGCGGGAAGTTCCGGGTATGACATCATAGTACCCTCCTCCACTGGCACCGCCCGGCTAATCTCGGCTGGAGTTTTACAGAAGATCGACAAATCCAAGATTCCGAACCTGGAACATGTCTGGCCCAAGATCGCCGGACTGATCGAAATCTTCGATCCTGGCAACGAATACCTGGTACCTTACAACTGGTGGACCTTCGGCATTGCATATAACACCGACAAGCTGGCGGAGCGTCTGGGCGAAGACCATCCCAAATCCTGGGATCTACTGTTTGATCCCGAGATTTCCGGCAAGCTGACTGACTGCAGCGTGATGATCGCTGATTCCCCAATCGATGTGATTGGTGCGGCGTTGATCGACATGGGCTATGACCCGAATACCAGCGACAAGGACCAGATTGCGGCAGCCGGAGCGCATATCGGCGCAATCCGTGACAATATCGCCCAGATTTCGACCGATGGCATGATCGGAGCGCTGTCTGATGGCGACGCCTGCCTCGGCTTGACCTGGAGCGGTGATGCCTACTGGGCTGCGGACGGCGCTAAAGAGGCCAGCAATGGCGTCAACCTGGAATACATCATCCCGGAAGAAGGCACGCTGCTGGATTTTGATGGCCTCGCCATTTTGGCCGATGCCAAAAACGTGGACGAGGCCCACGCCTTCCTGAACTACCTGATGCAGCCCTCGGTGTCGGCCCAGAATGCCAACTTCATCCGCTACGGCAGCGCCAACTTCACCGCCCAGGCTGAGATAGACCCGGAACTGACCAGCAACCCCGCCGTCTATCCGACCGAAGAGACGATGGAGATGCTGAATACCCCTGTGTTGCAGGACCGAAAGACCGAGCGGCTTTACACCCGCACATGGTCGAAAGTCCGTACCGGCGAGTGACCTGACGCACGGCTTTCGGGCCGCGTATCCTTAGCTCTGCCGCGGCACCCGCCCGGCCCGCGGCAGAGACCAGCAACAGAGGAACCTGCAGCAATGAACCTCTTTGACCCGGCCCATGCCGCCGCCCACGCCGAACCTGCCAGTCCGCAGTCACTAGACCGCCCGCCCTTGATCCGCTTCGAGAATGTGACCAAGACCTTTGGCGGCTTCACCGCAATCTCGGATCTGAACTTGGACATTCAGGAACGCGAGTTCTTTTCGCTCCTCGGCCCCTCCGGCTGCGGCAAGACCACGATGATGCGTTTGCTGGCGGGTTTCGAGGACGCAACTTCGGGCCGCATTCTGCTGGATGGGCAGGATCTTACAGGTATCCCGGCAAACCGGCGGCCGATCAATATGATGTTCCAGTCCTACGCGTTGTTTCCACATATGTCGGTGGCCAAGAACATCGGCTTCGGTCTCAAGCAGGAACGCTGGAAGAAGCGCGACATTCTGGACCGTGTGGATGAGATGCTTGCGCTGGTACAGCTCGAAGGGTTCGCAGACCGCAAGCCGCACCAATTGTCTGGCGGACAGATGCAGCGGGTGGCCTTGGCGCGCTCTTTGGCCAAGAAACCCAAAGTGCTGCTGTTGGACGAGCCGCTGGGCGCGCTCGACAAAAAGCTGCGCGAGGAAACACAGTTTCAACTGATGGACGTTCAGGACCGGCTGGGCCTTACCTTCATAATCGTCACTCATGATCAGGAAGAGGCGATGACCGTTTCCTCTCGTATCGCCGTCATGAAGGCAGGCAAGCTCTTGCAGACCGACACGCCCGCGCGGATATATGAACACCCTGCGTCCAGCTATGTCGCTGACTTCATTGGCAATGTGAACCTGTTGGATATCGAGCTGTCGGGCATGGAGGGAGAACTGGCGATAGCCCGTTGGGACGGCGGCACCCAACTGGTAGTCCGCCCACAGCCCGGTGATGTTCTGATGCCCGGTGCTCGCAAGATCTTGGTGCTGCGCCCCGAGAAAATCCACCTCACCAAGGACCAACCGGCAGCGGCGCACAACGTGAACATGGTCGAGGGTACGGTCGAAGAAATTTCCTATACCGGCAGCGCCTCAACCTTTCTGGTTCGGCTTGACGGAGGCCTTCTGATCCGTGCGCAGGAAGCCAACCGGTTGCTGACCTCGCGGCGCGAGATCGACTGGAACGATAGGGTCTGGCTCAGTTGGCGCGCAGGTGCCTGCGTGCTGGTCGACGCGTGAGGGCAGGATCATGAGCATATCCCGACGCCTGCTTATCCTCGTGCCCTACCTGTGGTTGACGCTTTTTTTCCTGGTGCCCTTCCTGATCGTCATCAAGATTTCCCTGTCGGATTCCGTCACCGCCCGCCCGCCCTATGCCCCCACCTTCAGCCTGGATGAGGGGCTTGCCGGGCTGCGTGCATCCTTCGCGGAACTTGATTTCGAGAATTTCCTCTGGCTGGCCGAGGACGGCATCTACCTCAAGGCCTACCTCAACAGCGTCAAGGTCGCCGCCATCGCAACCCTCCTCGCCCTGCTGATCGGCTACCCGGTTGCCTATGCCATGGCCAAGGCTCCGCAGGAATGGCGCAAGACGCTCCTGCTACTGGTAATCCTGCCGTTCTGGACCAGCTTCCTGATCCGCATCTATGCTTGGATCGGCATTCTCAAGAACGAGGGGTTCCTGAACCTCACCCTGATGAAGCTCGGCCTCATCGACCAGCCGCTGGCGATCATGCACACAGAAATCGCGGTCTATATCGGCATCGTCTATTCCTACCTGCCGTTCATGATCCTGCCGCTATACGCCTCACTGGAGCGGATTGACGGCCGTCTGCTGGAAGCTGCCGAAGACCTCGGCTGCAGTGTATTTGCAGCCTTTCGCCAGATCACTTTGCCGCTATCGCTGCCAGGGGTGATCGCGGGCTGTTTTCTGGTCTTCATTCCCGCAATCGGCGAATTCGTTATCCCGGATCTTCTGGGCGGATCCGGAACACTGATGATCGGCAAGACCCTGTGGCTCGAGTTCTTCTCCAACCGCGACTGGGGCATCGCTGCGGCCGTGGCCATCGTGCTGCTTACTATCCTGATAGTGCCGATCGTACTGTTTCAACGCCATCAGCAGAAACATCAGGAGGAATTGGGATGATCCGCCGCTTCAACTTGTTCAACCTGACATCGCTGACCTTCGGCTTTGTGTTCCTCTACCTGCCGCTGCTGCTGGTGGTGATCTATTCCTTCAATGACTCGCGCCTCGTTACCGTCTGGGGCGGCTTCAGCACCAAATGGTATGGTATCGTGCTGAACAATGAAGCTTACCTTGAAGCGGCCTGGATTACGCTCCGCATCGCCTTTGTCTCTTCGACGCTTGCCACAATCCTGGGCACCCTCAGCGCCATTGTCATGATACGTATGGGTCGTTTTCCGGGACGCACGTTATTTTCCGGCATGATCTTCGCCCCTCTAGTGATGCCCGAGGTAGTGACGGGCCTGTCGCTTCTGTTGCTGTTTGTTGCCATTGGTCTCGACCGTGGGTTTTGGACCATCACCATCGCTCACGCGACCTTTTCCATGTGCTATGCTTCAGTGGTGGTCACCTCCCGGCTGTCAAGTTTTGACAGGTCGCTGGAGGATGCAGCCCTGGACCTGGGTTGCACTCCGTTTTCCGCCTTCCGTCAGGTGACCCTGCCGGTAATCGCGCCTGCGGTGATCTCGGCCTGGCTGTTGTCATTCACTCTGTCACTCGATGATCTGGTGATCGCTACCTTTACCTCAGGACCCGGCTCCACCACTTTGCCGATGAAGCTCTATTCCTCTGTCCGGCTGGGTGTCTCGCCCGAGATCAATGCTCTTTCGACCATGCTGATAGGCGTCGTCGCCACCGGTGTCATCGCCGCGTCGCTCATCAACCGCCGACAAGAGCGTCGCCAGAAACAGGAAACCCGCGCAGCAATGGCCGCCGCGTGACATACACTCAGGCAAAATTGGAAACACAATAATGCAGTACAACTTGTCCCAGTTTTACATCAGCGGTAGCTGGACCGATCCCCATGGCACCGGTTCCGTGGACGTTGTCAATCCCGCTACCGAACAGCCAATCGGTTCGCTCGTACTCGGCAATGATGCAGACGTCGATGCCGCAGTTGCTGCAGCCAGGGCTGCGCTGCCAGGCTTTGCCGCCACTAACCGTGAGGAGCGTATTGCGTTGCTCGAAAGGGTGCTGGACGTCTACACCGACCGCGTAGATGATTTCGCACAGGCCATATCGCTGGAGATGGGCGCCCCGATCAACATGTCGCGCGAGATGCAGGCCCAGGTGGGCATCGACCATCTGGAAGCCATTATTGCTGACCTGAAAGCAATTGATTTTGAAGAAAGGCTGACCAATGGCGACACGCTGGTGCGGATGCCGGTAGGCGTTTGCGGGCTGATCACCCCATGGAACTGGCCAATCAACCAGATCGTGCTGAAAGTCGGGCCCGCGTTGGCGGCGGGCTGCACAATGGTTCTGAAACCCTCGGAACTGACACCGCTTTCCGCGGTTCTTTATGCTGAAGTACTGCATGAGGCTGGTGTACCTGCGGGTGTATTCAACCTGGTTCACGGCGAAGGCCCAGTGGTTGGTGCTGCGCTGTCACGCCACCCGGATGTCGCCATGATATCATTCACCGGGTCGACCCGCGGCGGTGTCGCGGTGACTCGGGACGCGGCGGAAACGGTCAAGAAGGTGGCACTGGAACTGGGTGGCAAGTCCCCGAACCTGATCTTTGCCGATTGCGATCTGGAAACTGCTGTCGCCGAGGGTATCGAAGCCTGTTTCATTAATACTGGTCAGAGTTGCGATGCTGCCACCCGGATGTTGGTAGAATACACCGTCTATGACCGCGCAGTGGAACTGGCGCAGGTGAAATGCGAGCGAATGACCATCGGCAACCCCGCTGAACCGGGGGATCACATGGGGCCGCTGTCCAGCGCGCAGCAATATACCCGCGTGCAGGAGATGATAGAGGCCGGTATTGCCGAAGGCGCGCGGCTGGTCGCCGGCGGACCTGGCAAGCCTGAAGGATTTGAGACTGGCTACTATGCCCGTCCCACCGTTTTTGCCGATGTAAACAATGCAATGCGCATTGCACAGGAGGAAATCTTCGGCCCAGTACTGGTAATGATCCCCTTCGACAACGAGGCGGAAGCTATCGCCATTGCCAATGATACGCCTTACGGCCTTTCTGCCTATGTGCAAACCGGCGACAGTGACCGCGCGGCCCGCGTCGCACGCGCCCTGCACGCGGGTATGGTCAATGTGAACGGTGCCTTCCTTGGCGCGGGCTCTCCTTTCGGTGGGATCAAGAGGTCGGGAGTCGGGCGAGAGGGCGGCCGTGAAGGTATTCTCGAATTTCTTGAAACCAAGGTGATCGCAGCGCTCTGAAGGGGCGCCGCCGGAACGGACCAACGCCATGCCAAATCTTCACCGCATCTACGACGCCCACGCCTATGACACCGAGACACCGATTGGCAGCTATTGGGAGGCTACTATGCCTGCCACGCCTGCCTTTCCGGCGCTGGACGGGGATCGGCGCGCGGGCGTGGCCATTATCGGTGCTGGCTACACCGGTCTCAGCACGGCTCTGCATCTCGCCCGCGACTACGGCGAGGCGCCGCTTGTAATCGAGGCCGCCCAGCCCGGCTGGGGGGCATCAGGGCGTAATGCCGGCTTCTGCGGCTTCGGCGGCGCCAAACTGGCAGATAGCGCGATCATCAGCCGCTTCGGCGAGGATGACCTGCGCTCTTTCTACAGCGCCCAGAAAGAGGCCGTCGCCCTGGTCCGAGATCTCACCTCCAGCGGTGGCATTGAGGCAGAGGCCCAGGTTGACGGAGAATACTGCCTGGCCCACAACGCCTCAGCCGCGCGTGCACTACCAGAGGTGGCGGAGGGTCTGCGCCGCTATGCCGGGGTTGATTGCCCGATTCTGTCAGCACAGGAGATGCAACAGGAAGGCTTGCACGGCGACGGTTTCCATGGCGGTTTTCTGCTGCCCCAGGGCTTCGGCTTGAACCCAGGCAAATATGCTGTTGGTCTGGCCCGTCTGGCACAGCAGGCTGGCGCCGTAATCCACGGTAGCACCCCTGCGCTCTCGGTGCAGGAAGAGCCGGGCGGCACTTACATCATAGAAACGCCTACCGGACGGATTCAGGCTGATCGTCTCATCGTCGCCAGCAACGGCTACAGCAGCGACAACCTTCCGGACTGGCTGCGGGGGCGCTACTTGCCGGTGGTGTCACATATCATGGTCACGCGGCCATTGACCGAACTGGAAAAACAGACCCAGGGGTGGACGACCCGGCGTATCGCCTACGACACCCGTAACCTCCTGCACTACTTTCGCCTGCTGCCGGACAACCGTGTGCTGTTTGGAATGCGCGGCACCAGCAACATCACAGCTGGCTCAATGCAGCGGATGCGGCGTCAGATCCGCCACGAATTCGAGGCCATGTTCCCGGCGCTGATCTGCGCGGAAACTGAGTTTCACTGGAGCGGACTAGTCTGTCTCACCAGAGGCCTTATTCCTTATGCCGGGCAGATCGGAAACTGGCGACGCGCCTGGACCGGGTTTGGCTATCACGGCGGCGGTGTTGCAATGGCGACCTATACCGGGCGGTTGCTGGCAGGAATTGCGGCTGGCAAGCCCTACAAATCACCTTTGCCTTCGCTCATGCAACAACAGCCTGCGGCAATCCCTTTCCCCAGACTTCGCCGCCACAGCCTGCCGCTTGCATACACGTTTTACGGAATGAGGGATCTGGGTTGGTAGTTCCGGAGATTCCAATTTTGACAAATAGCCCAAACCAAACACGTCCTGTCCGCAAAGGGGCAGGGTATTGCCATTCGCTGTGATTTCAACCGTCGGCAGTTGAATTCAGAAACCGCGCTTTGCAAAGCTGCGAGAACGGCCCATAAGAGACATTCACCACACACCTCTGCTTCTGCGGCTGCAGCCCGCATTGTTGACATTCGCCGCGAGCGCAGAACTGTAAACAGATCAAACTTACATTCCGCGGGACAACTCCGCCGTTGCCGCTCCTCGAACCAACGGCTGCATTGTACGCTTTGCGTTGGTAGCGAAAAACAGCACGGGCGTATTTCGTTGAAAAACTCTTGCTTGATCGTGAGGTAAGTCGCTGATTCAATTCCGGTATGGATTGCGAGAAAAAGCGATGATGGGACCGAAGAAGGATGCTCAGGCGGCGTTGTTCTACGAATTCTCGCTTGAGCATCATGTTGCCCAAGATCACCTGCTGCGCTCGATTGATCGGTTTGTTGATCTGGCCAGTACGCCAGCGCATCTCGCCGACTTCCACAGCCACGCTGGCCGCCCATAGGTTGATCCGGAACTGGTGATACGCATGCTTCTGTTTGGGTATTGCTTCGGCATTCGGTCAGAACGCCGATTGTGCGAAGATGTGCATTTGAACCTGGCGTATCGCTGGTTTTGTCGTCTTGATCTGAACGACCGGGTGCCAGATCACTCAACATTTTCCAAGAACCGGCATGGCCGGTTCCGTGAGAGTGAGCCGCTGCGTCATCTGTTCAAGACGACTGTTGCGCGTTGCATCGCGGAAGGTTTGGTTAGCGGCCAGCGTCTGGCAATTGATGCCATCCTGATAGAGGCGGACTCTAACAAACAGAACTCGACGCCGAAGGAAGATTGGGACGCCTCCGACATCGACCCGACCGATGCCCCTCGCGCCGTTAGCGAGTATCTGGACACGTTAGATGAAGCCGCATTCGGTGCCGCCAGCGAGGTGCAACGAAAGTTCACCTCTCATTCTGATCCGGCCAGCCAGTGGACGGCGGCCTGTAAAGGGCCAGCATTCTTTAGCTATTCCGACTACTATCTGATCGACACCGATCACGGGGTCATCGTCGATGTGGAAGTCACACGGTCCATCCGCCAAGCTGAAGTCGGATCAACCAAAACCATGCTGGACCGGGTAGAGGACAAGTTCGACCTGCATCCAGAATGGCTGATCGCCGACACCGCTTATGGCACCGGGCCACTTCTTGGATGGCTGGTCGACCGCAGGTTCGCACCGCACATTCCTGTCTTTGATAAATCCGGGCGCAACGACGGTACCTGGACGCGCGCCGACTTCGAATGGGATGCTGAAAATGGTCAGTACATCTGCCCAGCAGGCCACGCGCTCAGGCAGTTTCGCCGCAAATAAGCTAAGATCTTTCCTGCACCGCAGCAAACGCGCAAAGCCTGACCAGAAGGCGCTCGCGCTCTGTTCAGCGCCTCACTTTCTGCGCCGGCAACACGTTGCTTTTCAACAGCATCGGCGGATACCGGTCCTTCGCTGCATTTGCGAAAAAATTGAAATCCGATGTCGAAAGCTGACATTCAGATCATAGGAAATATGAGCAGTTTGCCGTAACTCCTCAATACGGCTTCGAGCAGCACCTTCCTTTCAAATTACTCTCTCAATCAAGCGACAGAATTTAAACCTCCCGATCGCGTGCCTGTTCTCATAGGTCAAGGGGAATGAGTAGTTCCGAATTCAATAGACCTTCATTTGTGTCGACTGGTGGAAGCACTGCAAGTGTTGGGCAACCGTCTGGTGACACAAGTGTAAGGGATTTTTTTGAGGTCGCAGAGAAATGCGCCTGGAGAAGAAACCGCAAATACATCTCCAGCTATAGGTTCAAAATCTGCCCGGAAATGTGCGGTACTCTTAACGCAAATCACTGAATAGCTCTCAGGGTTTAGGCCGATATGAGTAAAATGTGCACGATCCAGACATTGATTGCGTAGGCTTGTGACAACAAGATCGATTTCGGCCTCTTGCCCAACTAACCGTAGCGCCGCCGTCTTACCAAGCGTTGCGACACCACCCCCATACATTTCTCCGGTATAGCGGCAAGTGCCGTCACTCAAAGCCAGAACCTCAAACTCTGCTATGACTGGAATCTGGCCAGCCAAATCGAACTTTGCGCCAATTGCCAATTCGACCAAGGCGCCCTCTCCAACCTCATGGGCTTGCTTTGCGTTTTCAGGATCATGGAACAAACCCATCAAGACATTCTTTGTCCCACCTTCAATCAGTGCTGCCAACAGTCCCGTGGTATCAGACGTCCCGCCTGCACCGGCGTTGTCCTGAACATCTGCGAGAACAATGGGTTTCTTCCGCCTTTGACGACATGTCGATACGGCTTCCTCCAGAGACAGCATCGAACAATCGAGGTCGGCTTCCCGGGACATAAACAAGGAGACGATTTCTTCTGCGGCAGCGACGGCTTTCTCGGCTGTGGATGCGTAGACAACGCAAGACGGGCCGGTGTCGGGGAAATCCGCTGCTGTAAATCCAAGAGCAATTTCGGCCAAGATTTCCTGCTGCTCAAATCTGGCCGGCATTTGATAAATTTCGTTGAACAACGCGGATCCGGTATGCTGCGAATGCAGGGGAATGAGATAAGGCACCGGTTGGAATGCCTTATAAAGTGTTTCACCCGCTATTAAACGCTGCAGTACGGTTACGCAACGGGCGCCCGTTTCCGCCATATCCAAGTGAGGATAAGTCCTAAAAATCGAAAAATAGTCGGCGTATTCAACCATTTCAGCAGAGATGTTGGCATGCAGGTCCAAACTTGCGACCACTGGAATATTGGAGGCCACAGTTTCTCGCACACGACGTAATAACTCTCCTTCACCATCAGCAAAACTATCGGTGACCATTGCCCCGTGGAGGTCAAGATAAACGCCGTCAATGTGGCCCGCATCTTTGAGCCCGTCCAACAGCATCCCGCAAATCGTTTCAAAAGCATGATCGGTCACATGTGCGGACGGCTCGGCGGCGCACCACAGGATTGGCACGACTTCAAACCCTGCTGCTACTGCGGTCTTGGCAAAACCTGCGATCGGAAGGTTCATGCCAGTTGTTTCCGAAACCACCTGCGTTCCATACAACATACCGGGCCAGGAATCCGCCATTTCAAATTCGTGCAGACCGGCTTGCGTCACACCAAAACAATTGGTTTCATGCTGAAACCCTGCGATCGCAACACGCTTGAAGGTCATTATGTGTGCTCGATTTCTTGCTCGGCACCCGTGGCGGCAAATACACTTTGACCGTTGCGAATTGTTTCGAGCACTTGTGTATCGGTCAGGCGCTCCGGCGCGTGCAGTGGATTGCGCGAAAGAACCACGAAATCAGCGACTTTCCCCGTTTCGATGGAGCCGCGCTGATCTTCCTTGAAAACCTGCCAAGCGGCGTCGATGGTTTGGGCGCGCAAAGCTGATTGAACGCTGATTTTCTGGTTCTCACCCAGTACGCGGCCTGAAACGGTTTTCCGATTTACCGAACAATGGGCCAAGTGGATTGGACGTGTTGGCGTGACCGAGGCATCGTTGTGGATCGTATATCGCACGCCATACCGTTCAGCTGAGGCCGCTGGTGATATCCGCTCGGACCGCTCGGGCCCCAAGAAGGTGTCATAGTGGCGATCCCCCCAAAAAAAGACATGAGCGGGAAAGAAGCTGACTGTTATTCCAAGCTGAGCCATACGCTCTAACTGATCATCCCGCAGGGCCTGACCGTGGATAATGGTGTGACGATGATCTTGGCGTGGGTGCACTAGAAGCGCCTTTTCCACCGCATCTATGAACATCTCTGCGCCGGCATCGCCATTGCAGTGGCAATGAATCTGTAAGCCTTTGCCATGGAGCTTACTGACGTCGGCATCCAATTGCTCTTGCGAGGTGTATACCATTCCAGAAGGGTGATCCGGGTTGGTCGGCTTGAAATACGGGGCAGACAGATACGCGGTTTGCAACTGAAATGCCCCATCAGTGAACAGTTTGCGTGGACCGAGAGTGAAGTGCGGGTTTCCCGGCCAGTTCGTGCCGATCCAGTTGGCAGACAACCCAGGCTCCAGACTTCCGACAGGTAAGAGTTCTATGTCAATTCCCGGGTCCTGATCGGCAGAAAGGCTGGCAAAGTGATCCAACATGGTTTGCGACGCCCAGGCATTTTGGGCATAAGTCACCCCATGGGCGAGGTATTCGTCACGACAGGCGTCAAAGCCTTGCCAGAACCTTTCGCGGTCAATCAGGAAGTCAGTATCGCCCATCTCTCCCATGGCCGATAACCCCTCTATCAATCCCGTCAGGGCTCCGGTTTTGGGATCACGGCCAAAGCGACCACCCTCTGGATCAGGTGTTTGACGATTTACCCCGCGCCTCTCGAGCGCCAGAGAATTTGCCGCGCCATTGTGTCCCGATGCGTGAATCACCCAGATTGGATGCCGTTGTGAAACTTCATCCAACTCAGCCCGTGTCGGCATTCGACCCTCGAGAATGGACGTATTGTCGAACGAAACCCCCATGACCCATTCACCCTCGGGCGTTGCGTCGGCCTTCTCTCGCAGCCTGTCCAGCGCCTGCGACATTTCCCTGCAATCCCCTAGAGGAGGCGACGACAGGTCGACTCGGAACAACCGGATAAACCCGGGATCTGGGAAATGCCCGTGCGGGTCGATAAATGCAGGCATCAGAGTACGACCCTGAAGGTTGTACTCCTGAGAATCCGCCGTCATGCGTGCGCGCAGATCAGCCTCGGCACCCACTGCCTGAATTCTGTTTCCTTCGGTCAGAACTGCCTCTGGCGATGAGTTCTGTTCATCCATCGTCAGGATTGTACCGTTGAAATAGAGTGTGCTTGGCATCGGTTTTCCTGCTACGACAGCGGGGCTAGACAACGCAGCCCGTGGCCACCGTCCACTTCCCATTCCGGGGTCTGGGTGCAGATGCCCTGGGCAAAGGGGCAACGCTTGCGGAATTCACACCCCGAGGGGCGTTTAAGCAAGCTGGGTGGTTCCCCTTTGAGGGCGATCCGTTCCAATCGCGCATCTGGATCAGGCTCTGGGTTGGCGCTCAGCAGGCACCGCGTATAGGGATGGCGCGGGTTATTGAAGATCGTCTCGGTCGTGCCTTCCTCGACCAATCGGCCCAGATACATGATGCCCATTCTGTCGGCCACGTGGCGCACAACGCTGAGGTTATGGGTGATGATCACCATCGCCAGCCCCAGCCGTTCGCGCAGATCGTTGAGCAGGTTCAGTAACTCACCCTGCACCGACACATCGAGACCGGCAGTCGGCTCATCCGCAAGGATCAGCTTGGGTTCCAACGCCAACGCGCGTGCGACGCCCACACGCCGTGCCTGACCTCCTGATAGCTGATACGGATAGCGATCTGCAAAATGCGTCGGCAGGTTCACCATTTCCAACAGGCGTCTAGCCTCGGCATCCAGATCGCGGTCTTTCATGCCCTGAATACGATAGGGTTCGGTGATCAGGCTGCGGATGGTCAGGCGTGGCGAAAGGCTTCCGACTGGATCCTGAAACATCATTGCCATGTCTTTGCGCAACGGACGCATGACACTTTCCGGGGCGCCACGAATTTCCTGACACTCAAAAGTGACCGAGCCGTCTTGCGCAGGCGCAAGACCGGCAATGGCGCGTATCACGGTCGTTTTGCCAGAACCACTTTCACCGACCAGCGCGTAGGTCTCACCCGGTTCAACGGTAAAGCTGACACCCGCCAATACATTGACCGGCCCATAGCTGGATTTAAGGTCCACGACGTTCAGCAAGCTCATGTTGTGACCTCCTCGTGGTTCAGCCAGCACGCGGCGTGGTGGCCTTGTTTCAGTTGATCCAGAGGCGGTACTTCGGTGGCGCAGCGCCCCAAGGCTTGATCACATCGGTCTCTGAAAATGCAGCCCTGCGGCAGGTTGGCCAGATCGGGCACTTCGCCTGGAATAGTTGGCAAAACGCGGGCGCGCTCTTTGATGTGACCGGGGTCACACTCGATCAGTCGACGCGTGTAGGGGTGTTTGGGATTGTGGAAAATCTCACGCACCTCTCCGCTTTCGACAACCGCACCGGCATACATCACCACCACCCGGTCGCAGAGTTCTGCGATCACGCCCAAATGATGCGAGATGAACAGGATGGCACAGTGAAACTCGCGCTGCAGTTCTTGCAGACGCTCAATGATCTGCACCTCAAGCGTCGCATCCAGCGCGGTGGTCGGTTCATCCGCGATCAAAAGATCAGGCTCGGACATCAAGGCCATCGCGATGGCGATCCGCTGACGCATCCCGCCAGAAAACTCATGCGGATACTGTTTCAATCGCGCCTCAGGGTCGGGAATGCCAACCGCACCCAGCATCTTGGCCGCTTGCGCCAGCTTATCGGCTTTTGACTGTTTTGAGCGGTGTTGAATGTCCAGCATCTGCTGTCCGATGGTCAGAACAGGATTATGCGTTTGCATCGGGTCCTGAAAGACAATCGAAATATCCGCCCCACGCAAATCGCGCATATGCCGTTCCGAGGCCTGCAACAAATCCTGCCCCTTGAAACGGACCTCACCTTGACGGAACCGCGTATTGGGCGCGGTCAGCCGTAGGATGGATGAAATCAGGGTGGATTTGCCACAACCAGATTCACCGACAATGCCAACGATTTCACCTTTGTTGACGTCGAATGTGATATCCCTCAGGGCTTTGAGATCGCCCCGCCCTGTTTCGTAATCGACGCTGAGGTGGTCGATTTCCAGAAGTGTATCGGTCATCGCTGTTTCCTCAGTTTCGGATCAACCACGTCGCGCAGACTTTCGCCCAGGAACGTGAACCCAAGTGTTGCCAGAATAATCGGCAGGCCCCCGCCAACCACCAGCCAAGGGGTTTGACGGATCAAGGAATAGCCATCCTTCAGTAAGGCACCCCAACTAGGTGTGGGGGGTTTTACACCCAGTCCCAGAAAGGACAGTCCGGCCTCAAGCGCGATGACTGTAGGGATATCCATGGCTGCCAGCACTGCCAGAACGCCGATGATATTGGGCAGCATATGAACGCCCAATATGCGCGCCATGCTCGCCCCCATCGACCGCTCGGCCAGAATGAACTCGGAATTGCGCAGCGTCAGTGTCTGCGTCCGTGCAACGCGCCCATAGGTCGGGATCGAAGTTGCCATGACCACGAACACCACTGTCTGCAGGCTGGGCCCGACCAGAGCAACTACGGCCAGCGCGAACATTACGGTCGGAAAGGATCGAATGGTATCGAAGAACAGCATCAGTAAGTTGTCGAGCCATTTCGGCCCATACCCGGCTATCATTCCCAGCGTCAGACCAATCGCCATTGCGCCGAACACGGCCGGCAATGCCACCTTGAGCGCAACCTGACCCCCTGCAATCACCCGCGAAAACGTATCGCGCCCAAGTTGGTCGGTCCCCAGAAGGTGTGCAGCGGATGGTCCTTGCATGCGCGATTTAATATCCATGGCAATCGGGTCGTAGGGCACGACCCAGGCTGCGAATATTGCGCAGAACACGATGATGCCGACGATGATCAAGCCCATTAGGCCAAGCGGGTCGCGGGCGACCCCGATGATGATCTGACCCAATTCGGAACGAGATTTTTCCATCACTTTCCCCCCCTCAATGAGCCGTACGTGCACGTGGATCGAGCAACGCGTTGATCAAATCTGCCAACGCGGTCGAAACCACAAACAACGCGGTGGATATGAGGACTGAGCCCATAACAATCGGGTAGTTTCGGGTCGTAATGCTATCGATGACCAGTTTACCCAGCCCCGGCCGGGCAAAAACGATTTCGGCAAAGACGGCCGAGCTGAGAAGAAAGCCCATCCCAACGCCGATCACGGTAACCACCGGCAGAATGGCGATGCGAAGCGCGTAAACCATGACCACGCGACGTTCGGCGATACCAAAAGCCCGGGCCGTACGCACATGGCTTTCGCCCATAACCTCCAGCATCGATGCCCGCACCAGACGGGCAATATAGCCGACCCAGCTGAGCCCGATCGCGAAAGCCGGCAGAACCAGATGGTTTAGGCGGTCCCAAAAACCTTCTCCTGCCCCGATGGCGGGAAACCATTGCAGATGGACGGCGAAAATCAAAAGCGACAAAAGCGCGACAACAAAAGCCGGAGCCGCGACAAAGCTGACAGATATCGCAGCAGCGATCCGATCAATCAAAGTATTGGGATGCGCCGCCGCATAAGCACCAAGGGCAATGCCCAGGCTTGCGGACCAAAGGATCGACGCAAAGATCAGTTCCAGCGTGAATGGCAATTGCTGGAACACGATGTCAGTCACGGACCGGCCCGAGAAAACATCGGTTCCAAGGTCACCCTGCAAAAGATTCCCATAGAAAATCAAAAGCTGTTTCCAGATCGGTTGATCCAGTCCCAGCGCCGCGGTGAGTTGGGCCTGAAGTTCGGGCGTGGCACGCGGGCCCAGCATGATCTGGACCGGATCGCCAGGCACGGCGCGGATCATCAGGAACATGACGGTGACCGCCACGAACAGGATAAGCAGCGACAGCCCGAAGCGACGGGTTGCGAAATTCAGCATGGCCAACTGGCTCCTTGTGGCTTGGTGGCGTTGTTTTTGGTACGGCGAGCATTACGCGCCCGCCGTACCTGGTCGACCTGGGGAGTTCAGGTCGCCTTGCCGAAATACCGAAGCAGGGACAGGCCATCTGGCCGCAATGCCGGAATGACGCGTGCGCTGTGAATTACCGGTGTCGCCTCGTGGGTAATAAATCGATAAGCACCGCTTTCTTCCATCAGGTCCTGAGCGCGCTGATACATTTCTGCCCGTTTTGCGATATCCGTTTCCGCAGCCGCAGTTTCATGAATTTCATTGAATTCAGGGCTGTTGAAGCGTTCCCAGTTCCATTTTCCGATCTGTTCGGGCGTGAACCACGACGTCGCATAGTACGGATCGGGCGTCATCGAATAGCGGTTCAGAACAAGCTGCAGGTTCTCATTGTCACCCGACGCCCAGAATGCCCCGGATTCCAGAACGTTCACCTCAACCGTGATCCCGATCTGCGCCAGCGTTGCCTGAATGATCTGAGCGGTTGTGGTGAAGGTCGTCTTGTTCAGCGTATCGAGGGTCAGCGTAACATCGGTCTCACCGGATTCTGCAAGCAACTGCGCCGCTTTCTCGAAATTCGCCTCGGGCGGCACCATCGAAGACGGCCGGTGACCGGCAAGGCCCGGTGCAATGATGCCGGTCGAAGGTTCCGCAGCACCAAAATATGCAGCCTCGAGAATGCTGGGTACATCCACCGCGTGCTGAATCGCCTGCCGCAGCTTCTGGTTCTGCAGCTTCGGATGCTCAACATTCATGCCCATCCAGACATAATAAAGCGAGGGTTTCTCAACCAATGATCCACCATTGGGAACCCCAGCGCGATACCGCTCGACTGAGCCTAGCGACACACGGGTTACATCCAGCTCGCCCGCCTCGAACGCGATCTCGGCGGTGTTTTCGTCGTCGATCGGATAGATTTCGACGGTATCCCAGGTGGGTGCGTCCCCTTTCCAGTCGGGATTGCGCTTGAGAACTGTCTTTTCCTTGGGGGACCAACTGTCCCGCAGGTAGGGGCCGGACTCTGCCACCGGATCAGCGCCGATCCGGCCACCAGCAGCTTCGACCGCCGCTTTCGACACGATGTTTCCGGTAATGTAAGGTAGGGCAATCGACCAGATCGGTGCGAACGGTTCATTCAGAACGATCGTCCCCTCGCGTTCACCGGTCACCTCAACATGGCTGAAGGGACCCAGGTCGGGTTTGTTCGGACTGTCGGTCGCGTCGTCCACGACCCGTTCCATGCTGAATCTAACATCCTCGGCAGTCATGGCGCCAAAACCGTTGGTGAACCCGATGTCGTCTCGCAATGCGAACTTGATGTGGGTCGGATCAACCTGTTCGATTATCGTTGCCGCATCCAGCTGCCAACCCCATTCCTCGCCTGGCTTATACTGGATCAGCTTGTTGTAGATGGAGGCATGAACCTCTTCTTCAACAACACCAACGGAATGGGCTGGATCCATATTCTGTGCATCACCATAAGCCCGCACCCGCAGAACACCGTCATCTGCCGCAAATGCGCGGTTTGCCCATCCCATCGGAAGAGCTGTGGCCGCCCCAAGCGCGGTTGCGCCTTTCAAAAACTTCCTGCGGCCAACATTGGCCTTTGTCCATTCGATCTTCATAATATCCTCCCTTGGACTAAGTCATAGAAGTCCGCGTGGAACGGTTTCGGACCATTCCTTCGTCAGAACTTCGGTTTCATCCGCGCCTTCAGTGGCGCGTAGTTTGCGGTAGAGGTAGAAATTCTTTGCATCACAACTCATGCGGCACTTGGTCGAGATGGCAACCTGCCAATCCGCCCGTTCAAAGGTGAAATTCCAAGCCGTCTCGAAACATGCGGTTGAGGGATCATCCGGATGAATGCCATAGTGCATGCGCACGTCGCTACCGACAATCAGATCGTGGTAGGGATCGCGCGTTTTACCGTAGTCATCAAACGTCTTCAGAACTATCTGACCGTCTTCGCTCTCGATCTGTTCGGACTGCGATGCAGGTGACCGAAGTTGCTCGGCATCAAGAACCGGGTAACCTTGAGCTTGGCCAGGTTCAGAGGCTTGTATTTCGTGCGTAACTTCGCGCACAGGCAAGTGCAGAGTGCAATTCTGCAAGTGTAATGTCACCTCAACGGCATTCGGTGCCGGCCAGACGATCGGCCAGTAAGACGTCGACAGGGCCAGCCGCAGCACATGACCCTCACGCAAGCGGTGCGCGCATTCATTCAGGGCAATCTCGGCCTCGTAAATCTCTCCGGGCCTTAAGGTTTCGGGCGCTTCATGACTGCGGTAGTGACAGAGGTTCAGCGACCGATAGCTGATACGTTGTGAAACACCGTCCGGCGACACATCACACAATCGAGCAACAAGCTGGGCAACAGGCTGATCCACCGAAAACTGAAACTTCAGTTTAGCGCGCCCCAGCAACTCCATCGGCGCTTGCAATGGTGCGCTGTTAAAACAGAGCGACAAGGCGTCATCGCTTGACTGATCTCCGGGAAGCTCGTTGTCAATCCGCATGCCAGCACAGAAATACCCGCCTTGCATACCGACATGACAAGGTGATGCGATTGCCAAGGAACCAGGGCTTGGGCTTTGGGAAAACCCACCGGGAACCAAGTGCCAGATCTGTTCTTGTACGTGCGGCGACGGCCAGCTAGCTTCCGCAATCCAACGACCTTGCCGAGGGCCATTTTGCGGCGCTGGGTTAAAGTGTTCCTGCATAAATGTCCGATAGGCAGGCAGGTCCTCTGCACCATTTTCTTGCCCTTTCAACCAGCGATCAAACCAGCCGATGACTTCGGAATGGAAATCCGCAGGATCAAGTTTCGAGATATGAGGATACCGATGTTCCCATGGCCCGATGACGGCCTTGCTCGGTGCCCTCAGATTTGCAGCCAAAGCGGGTGGAGCATTCACATAAGCATCTGCCCAGCCTGTGATCGCCAAAACAGGAACTTGAATGGCAGACCAATCCTCGCAAACAGAGCCATGCATCCAATAGGAGTCACGGGTTTGGTGACGCAACCAATCTGCGGCAGAGAATGGGACGTTTTGCAGGCGAGCCAGCCAATCCTCTCGCCAATCTGCACGTAGGTCCGGATCGGCGGGGCGCGTCAGGTATGCAAACATCTGACTACCCCAGTTCACGTTATCACTCAGCAGGCACCCGCCCATAAAATGGATGTCATCCGCATAGCGATCCACGGTCGAGGCAACGCTGATAACAGCCTTCAAAGCTGGTGGTCGGCGAAAGGCTAGTTGCAAGCCGTTAAATCCGCCCCACGATATTCCGATCATCCCGACATGCCCGTCACACCAATCCTGCGCGGCAATCCAGGCTATGACTTCCTCGCCATCACGCAGTTCCTGCTCAGAGTATTCATCATCGAATTGACCTTCGCTGTCCCCGGTGCCGGTTATGTCGACCCTCACGCAGGCATAATCCGCCTCAGCGAACACTGTGTGTGTCGTTTCATCTCTCGGCGCTGTGCCGTCGCGTTTGCGATAAGGCAGATATTCCAGAATAGCCGGTACAGGGCTCGTTTCGGGTAACCAGAGTCGCGCAGCAAGACTCCGTCCATCCGAGAGTGTGATCCATGTGTTTTCGATGGTCTGAATTGGCATCTGGAGGCTTGTCTGTTGCGAGTTGATGCCGAAGAAGAAACCAATTTGCAGGGAAAACAAATTGTGCGATCTTGTGCGAATTGACGCTATCTGTCGTCCTATAGCGTCAAAACGCGAAAGGTTTTACCGGTGACAGAGAATTTTTCCACAAACCTAAAGTCGTTATGCGCAGAACACGGGAGCATTTCGCAGATTTGTCGTGACATCGGCGTCAACAGACAGCAATTCAATCGTTACCTGAATGGCTCTAGCCTGCCTTCGGCCCACAACATGCGCCGAATTGCGCGTCACTTCGATCTGACAGAAGCAGAGCTGTTCGCTGAAACTGATAACTTCGAACGAATGCTAAAGGGTGTCGTGCCACAAGTTGGCAAAACGCCCACAGACGCATTTCTTGATCCTTTTCGGGGTCAACAGAAAAACTTGAGGCGTTACGTAGGGTTTTACCATTCATATTTCTGCACGCCATCTTGGGAAGGAAAGATCTTCTGTTCATTGATCCGCATCCAAGAAGTTGATGGGCTTTTCACTATTCGTTCCAGGGAAATTGCCACGTCGACAGACAAAAGCATGCACCAGATTTCCCGCTATTCCGGCTTGGTGACAATGCGGGGAAACAGGATATTCGTGACAGAACACGAGCTTGCACGAGAAGGCAGCGTGGCCAACACCATCTTGTACTCCGCGCACCGGCAGCAACTGAAGTATCTACGAGGAATGACCATGGGCGTCGCCTGGCGCCCGTACCCTCATCCCTATGCTGCCAAAACAATCTGGAAACGATTGCACGAGCGCGTCACTGCGCGCGAGGCAATTGCTGCTTGTGGTATCTACCCATTCCAAAGCAATAAGATCGACCCAACTGTCAGGAAGCACCTGACCGAGGCTTGAATCGTCGGATCGACATAAGCGGCGGTGCGGTTTCCTTGGTGCGATATAAAGTTGAAAGGACACATTTTCATCCAGGCATTCCGCAATCAGCTTCGCAAACGTGCTGATGACGTACCCACATCACTGATGTTTGACTGGAGTATTTGAGGCCTGGGATCAAAACTCCCAACCCTTGCAAGACGGCTCTGTGGACGCATCCAGGCCAATAGAGACCTGGAACTCACTGTGGTTGGGAATGACCGGTCTAAAGACATCAGCTGCAACGTAATGATATTCGTACTGCCCCTGCAAACTATTACTGCGTCGGCACTAGCCGCATGAGCAAAAGGCGGCTCTCGCTCCGTTGCCCGCGCTGAGCACGAACCACCTAATCCTACGAACGCGTTAAACGACGGGCAGGTGTAACAAAGGCAGAAATTGGCGAGGTTCGCATTTAGCCAAGTTCAATGCCTGCGGTGCTGGTGTGTCGGTCAGTGACGTGGGCGTGTGTCATGATGGCTTTTACCTACCACGGTATTGGGCGAAGCCGACATGCCTGGGCCCTGAAACGATAGGCCAGTGCGGATGGCCAAATCTAAGGGCTAGCCATCCGACTTTTGCATATTCAGAACGCCGCGAGATCTCGAAGGAACAACGCGATGCCCGGGAGAAATATCAGCAACGCCGTCATCAGAGCCAAAATAGCGAAGAACGGCAAAGTCCCCCTGATTACTTCCAGATAAGGCCTGTTGAAGATTGCGATTGCGGTGAAGATATCGCAGCCAAAGGGTGGCGTAGCCGATCCAATGGCCATCTGCAGCGTGACCATAACGCCAACAAGAACCGGATCAAGCCCCGAGGTATCTACGATCGGAACAAAGATCGGAGTGAGGATGACAAGTACAACAAGCGAGTCGACGAACATGCAGCCCACGAAGAAACAAAGGGCGATGATGAAGAGAATGTATTCGTGGGACGCGCCTTCGAGGTTGAGCGGCTCCAGCAGGCCCTGGGGTATCTGTTCAAACGAGATATACCAGGAAAACGCCTGACCGACCCCGACAAGAATGAACACGACCGCTGTGATCAAACCAGTACTGAGTGCCGAATCCAATACATCATTGAGCTTCAGTTCTTGGTAGATCACGCACTCGACGATCAGTGCGTAGAGGACCGAAAACGATGCCGCTTCTGTTGGGGTGACGGCTCCGGAATAGATGCCGCCAACGATCAGTACTGGGAATCCCAAAGGAAGGACAGCTCTGCGGAAAGCCGCCCTGCGCTCAGCACTAGATTTCTTCGGGACAAGCGCAATCTGATCGCCTTGCAGCGCACTGTAGAAGTAGCAATAAATCGAAAACATGACCGCCAGAACAACCCCCGGTCCGATCCCTGCGATGAACAACTCCCCAACACTTGTATTGGCTAGTGTGCCGTAAAGGATCATTCCGATGCTGGGAGGAATAAGGAAGGCGATGTCGCTGGCATTTATGATCAGCGCCATGACGAAACTGTCCTTGTAACCCGCTTTCAACAATTTTGGCCTCATGATCTGACCGATCGAGACCACTGTTGCCTGGGTCGACCCCGAGACTGAGCCAAACAGCGTGCAACTGATGCAAGCAGTGATCGGCAAGCCAGCCCGGCGGTGCCCTACAAATGCTTCGATCAGGCCAAGCAGGTTGTTGGCAGTATGACCGCGCGCCATGATATCAGCCGCAAAAATGAACATTGGCACAGCGATGAGCGCGTTCGGCGAAATGCCGGTTACCATTTGCTGAATGATGACGCCGGTATCACTCTGCGAGAAATGTACCAGGCCGATCAGGGTCGCAACTGCCAAGGGAACGACCATGGGGTAGCTGAGAAACAGCAGTACAACCATCGCCACTACCAGCGTAAAGGTGATTACGTAGATATCCAGCTCACCGGCCACGATGTCACCGAGAAATTCAAGGAAACCTGACATGTCAGACACCAATCTCTACTGCGTCGCTGTCCTCGACTTCATAAGAGTGCCAGGCGCCGGCATGGGTGATGTTCATGATAAAAGCGATCAGGTACTGCAGGCTGGCCATGAAAAGGCCGATCGGGATCACCGAGTAGATTACGTAGACCGGAAATTGCAGCGCCGGGCTCAGGCGGTTCAGTTCTTTGATCTCCAAAACGTAGAAAACGGATTTATACGCCAGATATGCCAGCAGCAGGCTGGTGGTGATCGAAATCAGTGTCAGGACGGCCTTTTTTGACCGACGGCTCAGCGTATCGTAGAGCGCCGTCATACGGATATTGCGGCCTTTCCGGACCGCATACGCAAATCCGAAAAAGGTCACGCTTACGATCAGGAACTGGTTCATTTCTTCGGAAAAGAAAAGGCTTTTACCAAAGGCGTAACGTCCAATGGCATTGGCGGTCGAGTTCACCATCATCATAAGAATGGCTAAAATGATGACGAATTTCTCGACAAATTCAGTGCCTTTGCTCAAGGTGAGCAGTAAGGTTTTCATGGGCTTCCCTCCCTAGGCACACCGGTGGGCGCACCTCAAAACGAAGGACGCGACGCCTGAACAGGACGCCGCGCCCCCCAGCAATTTCAGCTTTAGTTATGAGGCGTTTTCGACCTCTTTGAGCAGGCTCTCGAGGATCTTCTGGGCACCATCACGCGCAGTGGGTTTCTCGGCGTCGTCATAGGCATTTTCGACCACGTTGTAGAAAGTTTCGTGCAAGGTGGCGCTTTGGGCCTCGAAGACGGCGCGCTCTTCCTCGGTCAGGACAATGACCTGCAGATCGGGACGTTCCGCCTTGATCTTGTCCATGTTCTCAAGGTTGATCTTGACCTGGTAGTCATGCGCCGCCTGTTCTGCTTCGGCGATGGCTTTCTCTACCATTTCCTGCTGATCGGCGGGGAGACCGTTGAACCATTCGCTGTTGGTCGAAACGGTACCGACATAAGGCAGTTGACCAGGGAAAATCAGGTAATCCTGAACTTCGTGCCACTTCGCGTTGTAGATGAAGTAGATAGGGTTCACCATTCCGTCGACGGTCTTCAGTTGAAGCGCGCCATAAACCTCGCCCCAGGACAGCGGTGTCGGGTTGGCGCCGAAAGCCTTGAAGGTTTCGACAGGAATGGTCGAGGTGAAAGTGCGGATTTTCTGACCCTCGAAATCGGCGGGGCTGCGGATCGCCTTGTTGGCGCCCCAGGCCATGTCGCCTTCCGAAATCATAGTCAGCAGCTTGAGGTTCACTTTCTCGAACTTCGCGCTCAGGTCTTGGTAGATTGTCGGGCTCGTTGTCAGAACCTTGCGGATCACATCGACATCTCCCCCAAGCACATAAGGCAGATCGAGAACCTGTGCCTCGGGCACATAGGAACCAAGGTGACCTGTGCCGACAGAAACGAACTGGACGGTGCCTTTCGATGTAAGTTCGACGATGTCGTTCTCGGTGCCCAACTGCCCGTAATAGTAGATGCGCACTTTGATGTCGCCGTCGGATTGCTCCTTGATGCTTTCGGCAAATGCCTGAGCGAAGATGTCCTGAACGTCTCCTTTGTCCTCTTCCGAGGCAAATTTCCACGTGTCCGCGAATGCCGCGGTGGACAGACCGGCGGCAAGCACTGCCGAAGTGAACAGCTTGCTAATGGTAGATTTCATTCTGTTGGTCCTTTCTTGCCCGCTCATGCGAGTCCTTCTGAGATGATGACAAGAGGGCGCGTTTCCTCTGCGTTCCCTTGTTCGGTGGTTCTTTTGCACAGTGCCCCGTAACCGGCCGCACCAGATGGTGTGGTCGAGATACCAAGGGCGGTGACAGCTTCGGCAGCTGCCTTGCCTTCTTCTTCGGAAAGCGTTTCGTATTTCACGTCGCAGCGTTCGAGCACGTCCCAGGCCACGATCGAGGGTTCCTTGCAGTCAAGGCGACCCATGTTTGAGTCTTGCCCGTCACTGCGGGATGGTTTCCCAGCCAAGTTGCTTGTTTTCAGGCAAGCGGCTGCACTGGGTTCGACGACGATCAATTCAGGTTGTTCTGCCCAGTTCAGACGGATCATATGTGACATCGCGGCGGCAAGCCCGCCGACGCCAGCCTGAAGATAGACATGTGTTGGCCAGAGGCCGGAGGCTGAGAACTGCTTGCGCATCTCCTCGGCGATGACGCAGTACCCCTCCATCACCAATTTCGGAATCTCGGTGTAACCGGGCCAGGTTCCGTCGGCCAAAAGCGTGGCGCCGGTAGTTTCAGCGTCGGCGATGGCCGCCGCAACGCTTTCGTCATAAACGTCGCCTGAGCGGACCACTTCCGCACCAAGTACTCTGAGCCGATCGCCAAATCCTTCGGGCACGGTCTTTGCAAGGTGAATCCGTGCCCTAGCCCCCATCGCCCGCGCTCCGGCTGCAACGCCCATGCCGTGATTGCCAGCACTGGCGCAAACGAAAGTGTGGACTGCCGCAAAGTCTCGAAAATCTGCATCCCCCATCCGTGAGAGGGACAGCGTTTCACCCGTTTCTTTTTGCCACGCCTCCTCAAGAATGCGCGCAACGGCGTATGGCGCACCCAACGCTTTGAAAGCGCCAAGCCCCATTCGATCCGTTTCGTTCTTGGCGTAAACGCTCAGACCACTGGGACCTTTGATTTCGAACAGCGGTGAAACAGCATAGTTCTCCTGTGCCTGAAAAAACTCCAGCGCGCGGGCAAAATCCGGTGCAAAATTGAGGTTGTCGGTACGTGTCATGTGCTATTCATCCGCTTTTACTGTGAGCAGAGATTTTGCATGACTCGCTTGTTTATATTTTTCGTATTCGGCCCTATTGTTGAAAAATAATTTCACTCTTGGCCAATGTGGAGCGGAGAATTTTCATGAGCGCCGACCTTGATGATGCAGACACCACAATTCTCAGAACGCTTCAGAAGGATTGCCGAATCGGACTTGAACAACTTGCGCAGGAGTGCAGCCTTTCGGTTCCGTCCGTGCAGCGCCGGCTAAAGCGGCTCCGGGAATCCGGCCTGATCCTAAGAGAGGTCGCCGTCCTCGACCCGTCGCGTTTCGATTACAAGATGACATTCGTTGTTCTCGTGGAACTTGATCGGGAATCGCTGCAGCAGCTGGATGTTTTTCGTAAGCGCGCCAGAAACGAGCCACAGGTGCAGCAATGCTACTATGTAACCGGAGACGCCGACTTTATTCTCGTCTGTGTCGCCCGGAACATGCAGGATTTTGAGGATTTGACCCACCGATTGTTCTTCGACAACTCTAACGTCCGCAGATTCCGCACATCTGTAGTGATGGATCGTACGAAAATCGGCCTAAACCTTCCGATTTGACCACTTTGGTAACTTCATTGACATTGAGCGCAGATTCGACCGTTTCCCAGAGGATAATTGAACTCCTATATGAATCCATCTGGATTCGCCGCTTTGGTGCAAGTTTTTCTGTCTACGGGGCGGAAACTTGATACAATTCGCGCATCGTCAATGTGTAAAACAAGATTGAATTACACGTGGATGACGGAATGAGTGATTTAGAGACCCGTTTAATCGAACTTCGGCAAGATCTGCACAGGAATCCTGAACTGGGTTTCCAAGAGACACGAACCAAGGCGATTGTTGCCGACCGATTGCGTGCTCTCGGGATCGAGGTGCACGAAGGTGCAGGCGTTGTCGGTGTGCTTCGGTCCCGAGATGGCAACAAGGCTATCGGGCTACGTGCTGACATGGATGCGCTGCCGATCACCGAAACATCCACGCATGACTATGCTTCAACATCGCCGGGAGTTATGCACGCCTGCGGTCATGATGGCCATACTACAATGTTGCTAGGAGCGGCGGAACGCCTGTCGCAAGATCCTTCCTTCGACGGCACCGTCGTCTTTCTGTTCCAACCGAACGAAGAGCATGGGCTTGGTGCTCGCGCGATGATCGACGAAGGGGTGCTTAAGCAATTTCCGGTCGACGAAGTTTATGCAATCCACAACCTGCCCGGAGCGCCCACCGGCCAGATTTCGACGCGTACCGGTATCATCTGCAACAGCGAAACACTCTTTGAGATTGATGTAAAAGGGCAAGGCGGCCATGCTTCCATGCCGCAGACTGGCGTCGATGCCATAACCGTTGGTGCTGAAATTGTTCTCGCATTACAGACAGTAGTGGCGCGAAAGCTTGCACCGGCGTCCGGCGCAGTCATCTCCGTCACCGAATTCCTGACTGACGGTCAACGAAATGTCCTGCCAGGTAACGCCACGCTTAAGGGTGATTTCCGGGCCAGATCCCCCGATGATCGCGTGGCCATCAAACGTTTCATGCGCCTGATTGTCGAAGGGGTGGCAGCTGCGCACGGGATTGAAGCCTCCGTGGCTTTTGACACTCAATTCGTCGAGACCATCAACTCAGAAGCACCGGTCGAAGCAGTTTACCGTGCCGCTGAGACGGCGGGTTGCGACCTGATCAGAGATCGCGACCCGATGAGTTTTTCTGAAGATTTTGCACAGCTGTCAGCCGCCGTGCCGGGCTGTTTTCTCTTGCTGGGCAATGGCGAGACCGGACCAAATGCCCAACCGCTCCATGCCTCTGACTATGATTTCAATGATGCCCTGTTGCCCATAGGTACAAAATTCTGGGTCAGACTGGTTCAAGACCGACTGCCCCTTCGAAAGGAACACTACTTATGATCGCCCCACGACGCGGCTTCGACAAAGAAGAATACGCCACGCGCACGGCGGCGGCACAGGCAAAGATGACTGAATCTGGAATGGCTGGCATGTTGCTGACCACCGAACCGGATGTGCGCTATTTCAGCGGGTTTCACACGCTGTTCTGGCAAAGCCCAACCCGTCCGTGGTTCCTGTTCATACCCGCAATGGGAAAGCCAATTGCGATCATCCCCGAGATTGGGGCCGATTTGATGCGACGCACCTGGGTTACTGATATCCGTACTTGGAGTGCCCCGGCACCCCAAGACGACGGTGTTGGGCTTTTGACCGATCTGTTGTCTCCCTATGCGGGACGGGGCGAGACAATCGGTCTGATGAAGGGACATGAAACCCATCTGCGGATGCCGCTTGGTGACTATGAACGGCTGATAACTGGCCTTGAGGGACTCGTGATTGAAGATGCTTCAGAGATCGTTCGCAGCTTGCGAATGGTAAAATCCGAGGCCGAGATCGAAAAGCTTTCACATATCTGTGCCATCGGTTCGCGTACATTTGCACGGGTGCCTGAAATCGCCCGCGAAGGTCAGCCTCTCGAAGACGTATTCCGGGCTTTCCGCCGTGAAGGGTTGGCACAGGGCGCCGATGACGTTCCTTATCTTGTCGGCGGTGCAGACACTGGTGGCTATCACGACGTTATCTCGCCCCCCTCTCGTCGCCCCTTGGCGCGCGGTGATATCCTGATGCTCGACTCTGGCGCCAACTGGGATGGATACTTCTGCGACTTCGACCGGAACTGGGCCATTGGCAGCGCGGATGATGCCTCGCGCCGCGCCTATGACGTTCTTTGGCGTGCAACCGAGGCCGGGATTGCCGCTGCCCGTCCTGGCGCTACTTGCCACGATCTATTTCATGCGATGCAGAGAGTGATCGCTGAACTGGATGATCAGGGCGGTGATGTTGGCAGGTTAGGTCATGGGCTTGGCATGCAGCTGACCGAATGGCCTTCGCATGCCATCTGGGATTCAACCGAGATTAAAGAGAACATGGTGCTTACCCTTGAACCTTCGCTTGGCTACGGTGACGGCCTGATCATGGTGCACGAAGAGAACATAGTTGTCCGCGCAGGTGGCGCGGAACTTCTGACCGAGCGCGCCGCGCCCGAGCTTCCAATCATCTGAGGTCCTCTATGAAGCTTGAATTCCAAACAGATGAAGGCATCGGTACACGTGCAAATCTCGGCGTTATCGTTCTTGAAACGGACGAAACGCTTGAGCAAGAGTTTTCGCGCATCATGGATCTCGCAGGGGTTGCGCTTTACCACAGCAGAATCCCAATGGTGCCCGAAATCCGGCCCGACACACTGGCTCGAATGGAGCAGGATCTGCCGGCATCCGCGCGGTTATTGCCGCCATCGCTCAGCTTTGACGCCATCGGATTTGGCTGCACCTCGGCCTCGACGGTGATCGGGTCGGAGAAAGTGGCTCACGCCATCGAAACCGTATTCCCTGACGCTTGCGTCACCGACCCGCTGGCGGCAATCATCGCTGCCGGTAAGCATCTGAAGGCCAAGCGATTGGGCTTTGTAACACCTTACATCCCAGAAGTATCTGCCGGGATGCGTGCAAAGCTTGAGGAAGCCGGATTCGAGATCGCGGGCTTCGGCTCGTTCGAGGAAGGCAATGATCGTGTCGTCGCCCGGATCAAAGAAGCGTCAATCCTTGAGGCCGTCGATAAAGTGTCCGCGCAAGCACCCTGTGACGCCGTGGTTGTGTCCTGCACGAATCTACGATGCCTAGATGTCATCGCTCGGGCGGAAGAAAAGACCGGGGTGCCAATCCTTTCGAGCAACCAAGCGCTTGCCTGGCACATGCTTCGGCTGGCAGGCATCGAGGACACCAATACCCGGTTCGGGCGTCTCTTCGGATAGCATGGTAATGCTGGGCGTATCGTCGCCGACGGGGTGTCGGAATTTTCCCGCGTTTAAGCCCAGTGTTTATCAAGTGGCAGCCATGCCTGCCCTACTGTCATAAACGCAGCGGTGATTGGAGATGTGAAAAACTGATTTCCCGGGATTGGCCCGTCACGCGTTTGACGCGGAAGCAATTGATCCCCATTGCAAACGGCATCAATCCTCATTCACCCTCTTGGAAGCTTTGGTCGTAAAGCAGCTGCTCGTTCAATAGGATTATTCCAGGAACTAAAACTGGGAGCGACAGGCTACTACTGAGATCAGGCCAGCAGAGATTTTAACCGGTACATCGACAGAATTGGAGTGAAGACGATCAATACCTCGTTCCACTCTTTTCGCCACAACTTCAAAGACGCTTGTCGACACGCCGGTGTGCAACCTGACGCCAATGACATCCATTTGCGCCATGCGCTGCGCTGCATGGCTGGGCGCTATGGAGATGGCAACATACCTATGCCGTTACTTTAGGAAGCAATCTGTAAGCTGGGATTTAGAGATTTGACATTGGCGAATGTAGTGACACACCCATGACGCACGCCACGATAACTATCTAGCCGAGTTTTTAATGATCAGCCTAACTGTTCACGCATTCGTCTCCACTATTGCCCCTCCAGCGCAACTGAAAAATTGCTTCAATGGTGGGTCAAGAATTGTGCATTCTGTTGTCAGGTAGTTCCACTTGATGATCTAAGCCGCTACGATTGTAGTTGAGGCAACAGACAGGCTAACGTGATGCGAAGTATAATCTTCTTACCCTTAGCAGCATTTTTCCTAGGTGCTGTTTTCGAAGCGAAATCTGCAGCGGCGGCTCCTCTTGGACGATACGAAGTTTTTGGCGTTGAAGGCGGAGACATGCTGAAGCTGCGTGCAGGACCCGGAATAGGATTCAACGTAATCGTGGGCCTTCCAAACGGAACCGCTTTGCGAGTTCACAGTTGCGAACAGACCGGTGGCACCCGTTGGTGCCGCGTGTCCTTGCAACGCGCGCGTGGGCTAAAGGGGTATGTTTCATGGGCATATTTGCGAAAAATTTGATGTTTTAGAGGCTAGCACCTTCGTTTTGACGCTACCCACAAAATGCCAGTGGGAGACGTCCATTTAGTCCTATTGCACTCTTCATTTAGTGGTTTCATCAGGCAACTGGGCGCTACGAGTGTATTCGGCAAATCTCAACCCAAAGCGGACAATTCAAATCCGCAGGTCCGACGGGAAGCCGTCATTCGCTGCACCCGTGATATTTGCAGCACGAATTGAATGAGCCGACATTCAACCAACTGGAGTGTAATCACTTGGTCTGCGGTTGGTTTTCCTGCCATTTAAGACTTAGCCAAGTTTAAATTAGGTTCATTCTAGACACGCCAGCTTATTAAACTTGCAGTGAATTGTATGTGCCTTTTCCAAGCCGCTTGCCATCATGCATTACACGCAGCGGTGATGATGATTTCGACTTTCAGATCCGGCCGAGCGAGCTTTGCCTCACCGCAAGCGCGAGCCGGGGCGAACCCGGCAGGAACCCAGCTATCCCAAACGTCGTTCATCTCGCCAAAATCGGCCATGTCGGACAGCCAGATGATCGCTTGCAACATCTGTTCCCGCGACGAACCCGCTTTGTCCAGAAGCGCGTCGACGCGAGACAGGCACTCGCGGGTCTGCTCGGCCACTGTGGAACCTTCACCAACCTGCCCGCAAAGAAATGCGACGCCGTTGTGTTTGACTATCTTGCTCATGCGTCGGCTGGTGTTGATACGTTCGATCATCGGGCTTCTTTCTTAGTTGGTTGCGCTGTTCACCGAACCGCCCATCGCTGCCAGTTCGCCAAGAGTCACGGGTTTCAACGGTGGTCTGATCCGATAGTATCCGGTTTCATCCATCGTAGCGCTGTTCGCTTCGGCTAGCAGGCTGCTTACGGTCAGTCCGCAATACCGCCCTTGGCATGGTCCCATTCCGGCACGGCTGAAGGCCTTGGCCTGGTTCGGACCCGAGCAGCCGATACCGGCATGGCGACGAATGTCTCCTGCAGTGATTTCCTCGCAACGGCAGATGATAGTCGTGTCGACGGGCTTTGTGGCTTCGACTGCGGGTGGAAATGCCGTGTCAAGGAAAGGTCGCACCGTCAATTCCTGCGCGATACTGCGCCGAATTGGTTTGGCGGCGTTGTCCCTCTCGATCGTCGAAGTCGCCCCCAGATCGGCGGCCATTTTCAATGCTGCAAGGCGGCCTGCCAAGGCGGCTACCTTCGCGCCACCGATGCCGGCGCCATCGCCGGCGATATGGACCGTTTCGACATTGGTCCCGCCCCAGTTATCAAGGTTAGGCACAAAGCACTGCTTCCGTGCGTCCCAGTGATGCGCCACGTCAATGGAGCGGGCCGCCTGTGTGTTAGGCACGACGCCGTGATGCAAGAGCACTGTGTCGCAGGGAATATGTCGGGTCTTTCCGCCCGCGGTAAAGCGGATGCCTTCGGCGGTAGTTTCTCCATAAATAGAAATACTCGTCGCGGAAGTGTAGCGGCGTATCCCGGCGCGGCGGATTTCCGTGAGCATCGTCAACCCCTTGAGCAGATATCGCCAGCCGCGAAGGGCTCCGCCCAGATGCGGAAGCGCACGCAGAAAATCCGCCCGTGTCTGCGTTTCGACCAGTGCCAGAGGCGGTGTGCCCGCCCGTATCATCTGCGCGGCGATCAAGTAAAGCAGCGGTCCTGCTCCGACCAAAACCGCTTTTTTTGACAGGACGCCGGATTGTTTCAACAGAATTTGCGCCGCCCCCGCCGTCATCACGCCAGGCAAGGTCCAGCCCGGTAGCGGCATCGGGCGTTCCAGGGCTCCTGTGGCGATGAGGATGCGTTTCGCTTCGATTGCGCCCCCTCGTCCGTCAGCTGTGTAGAGAACCCGAATTCCCTCTTCGATCGCCCAAACCGCCGCTCCTCCGATATGGGTGATGTTGCCGTGATCCAGCTCTGCCGTGAGGGACAATCCGTCTGTGTAGTCATTACCAAGCATTGCGCCCCTGACCGGTGCGACCCGATCCACATCGCGGTAGATCTGTCCGCCCGGACGGCGCTGTTCGTCCAGCAGAATAACATGCAAACCAGCCTTTGCGGCGGTTGCGGCCGCAGCCATCCCGGCAGGGCCGGCCCCGATGATGACAAGATCAGTTTTCTGCATCGATCACGTCCTTTCCATTGCGCGGCATCGACAAACGCAACCCTTCAGTGACTTCAAGCATGCAGGCTTGACGGGTCACACCGTCAACCTCGACGAGGCAGTCGAAACAGGCGCCCATCATGCAGAACGGCGCGCGTGGAGCGCCCGATACCGGCGTGTATCTGAACGTCCCCACACCGGCGGCCAGCATCGCGGCCGCGAGATTTGAACCTTCGGGCAGCTGCAGCTCTTCGCCCTCGAACCATACTGGAACCTGTGGGCGCCCAACCTCCAACTCAAGAAATGACGAAGCGGTCTTCACTGAACACCTCCAAATCCGGGGCCGCGCCATTGCCTTCCAGCCAGTCGGGCAAGAAACGGGCGTGGGCCGCTGCAAGGGTTATGCCGCTGTGGCAAGTCACCAGAAAGGCGCCGGCCATTTCGGGGCTTTCCTGGTAGATTGGCAGGCCATCGGGCGACAGAATTCGCAAAGCCCCCCAAACACGCACTAGCTGCGCCTTGGCGAGCACCGGGTAGGCCGCGATCGCCTCGGAGGCGAGACCGGAGAGGCCTGGCCGGGTGACGCCATCATTCAGACCCACCTCTTCGTTGGTGGCACCTATCTGGACGCCACCTTCATCGACCTGCCGAGCGATCAGCGAGGGGCGGTTGATTATTTTTGGCAGCTTCTCGGTGATCATCACTTGACCGCGCTGTGGCCGGATTGGGGCTTTGAACCCCAGTTTGGGCCCAAGTTCCATTGCGCCCAAACCCGCAGAAAGGATCACCTTGTCGGCCTGCACGTGGCTTCCGTCCGCGCAGGTGATAGTGAAACCATCCGATTTTCTGACGTCTGTAACAGTTTTTTCGTTCAGCACCCGCCCACCAAGTCGCCGGACGTCGTCGGCGAGAGACCGCAGCAACTTCAATGGATTCACATGGCCATCTTGATGATGAAGGATCGCACCAACGACTTTCGGGCCGATCTCCGGCTCCTCTGTGAGAAGCGCCTTCCGATCCAGAACTTCATATGGGTAGTTGCCGTCCAGCTTCGCCTTCAGCTCCTCGTATTGCGAGATTGTTTTCGTCTGCGTTTCTTCCGAGAAATGCAGGTCGTAGCCGCCCGTCTGCTCAAGCGACATGTCATATCCGGTCGCGTCAGCAAGCTCATCGGCAAACCCAGACCATGCGGCGGCGGATTGCTGGCTCCATGTGGCATAACGGGGTTGCTTGGTGCCCTTAGACTGCACCCAGACAAGTCCAAAATTTCCCCGACTGGCGCGAAAGCTGCCGTCGCCTCCATCAAGGACCAGAACGCGCTTGCCGCGCTTCAAAAGGCCCCATGCAACAGACAGGCCGACAACACCACCGCCAATGATTGCAAAGTCGGATTCCATGATCTCAGTTTCTGAATCTAGATTTGAGTAGAGCCGGGGCGAAGAAAAGGTGTCGCCCCGGATTTTAACAGAAGAGAGGCTGCTTACTTGGAAACCTTGTCCAGGATCGCCTGACCCCATTCCACACCCACGTCTTCGAGCACGACCGGCCAGACTTCCGCCTGAACCTTGGCCGACATCGCGGCCAGTTCTGCGTCACTTAGCGAGACGATGGTGGCTCCCAGATCGGCCAGTTTCTGTTCGTTGGCCTTTTGGTCGGCTTCTGCCACGGTCCAACGGGTCGCTTCAAATTCTGCCGCGGCCGCTTTCAGCGCGTCCTGATCCTCGGCGTCCAGGCCGGCAAGGGATTCATTCGAGATGATCATGTACCAGACTTCGAAATGGGTATTGGCCGGGATGTATGTTTTGGTCACGTCGCGGAACGAGGCATAGTAGCCTTCGGCACCCGAGCCGATCACACCATCAACAACGCCGGTCTGCACCGCCGTGAAAGCTTCGGAAAACGGGATAGGCGCGGGGATGTAGCCCAATGCATCGCCGGTTAACTGGAAGCTCTTGATGCCGGGCACCCGCACCTTGATGCCGTTGTCGACAGACGGATCGCCCGGCGACACTGCGTCGGTGTTGAGCGCGATGCCACCAAAGTAAACCGGATAGGCGGCCAGCATGGTGATGTCCTGCTTGGCGTAAAGCCCACCCATGGTTTCACGCACCACGCCACCGGGGCCGTAGATCGCGCGGGCCTGTTCCCAGTTTCCGGCGAGGTAGGGGAACGAACTGATCTGCATCTTACGGTCTGCTGCGGCGGCGGCCGGCTGTGTCGCCATGTCAACCGCGCCGACCGAGATACGTTCCTGCACTGTTGTATAGTCGCCCAACGCCGAGGCAGCATAAATTTTCACGTTGACGTCACCGCCGGTTGCTTCGTCCACGGCGGCGGCAAAGGCGTTCAATTCGACGTCGATCGTCGTACCTTGCGGGCGCACATGGCTCATCTTCAGGTCAGCCGCCATCGCGGTGGTCGACAGCGCCATCAGCGCGCCGGTTGCAGCAGTTATCATCATGCGTTTCATTTGGTTTCCTCCGTTTTGGGTTTAGTTAGTTCAGGATCAGTAGCCAAAGAGTCTGGGCAGGAAGAGCGACAGGTCCGGCCAGAGCGATGTCAGGAACACCACGGGCACATAACCGGTCACGATCAGGATCATCGCCGGCGGGATCACCTTGGTGACCTTCACGTTGCCTATCCGAGCCCCGAGATAGAGGATCGAGGCATAGGGCGGTGTCACGCCCCCCATCGCTGTGTTGACCCCCATGATCGCGGCGAACTGCACCGGGCTGACACCAATGGCATTCATCAGAGGCAAGAGCAGCGGCGCTATCAGGATGATTGCGGTGACGTCGTTCACGACCATGCCGACCAGAAACAGCATAATGTTGATCAGGATAAGCAGCAGAACCTTGTTGTCAGTGATCTCAAAAATCGAGGCGACCAGCGCCTGCGGGATACCTTCCATCACATACATCTGGCTTAGGATCATCGAAAACAGGATCATCAGCAGAATTGCACCGACGGCGGTTGCGGACTCCTTACCGGCCATCAGGAAGTTTTCCCACCTGAGCCCCTTGTAGATCAGAAAGCCGACGGGCAGTGCATAGATCACCGCTACTGCGGCAGCTTCTGTCGGGGTCATGATGCCGCCATAGATGCCGCCCAGGATGATTACCGGCATCAACAGTGCGGGGAAGGCGTGAACGCCGCGTTTGGCAACCTCGCTGCTGAGTTCACTGAACGTGGGCTTTTCATCCAGTATCAGGTTGAACTTGCGCGACATCCATAGGTTCACCATTGAAAAGTTGAACATGATGAACAGACCCGGCCCAAGAGTCGCGAGGAAACAGGCGAGGATCGACGTGTCAGTGACCCAGCCGTAGATGATCATGGTGACCGAGGGTGGGATCAGCAAACCAAGGATCGAGGAATTGGCAATCAGAGCGGTCGCGTATTCGCGGGGATAGCCGCGCTTTTCCATTTCCGGGATCAACAGCGGTCCGATCGCCGCGATACCGGTCAGGCCGGACCCCGAGATCGCCCCGATCACCGCACAGCTGACCGCCGCCACGACACCCAGACCGCCACGCACGTGGCCGATAAAGGCACTGACAAAGCGCAGCAGAGAGGCGGCAATACCGCTTTCGCTCATGATGGATCCGGCCAGAACAAATAGCGGAATGGCCAGCAAAATTGGGTTTCCAAGTTGCTGGAACCCCCAGAGCATGTTGCCCTTCATGGTGGCGCCGCCGATGAAATACATCACCATCAGCGCACCCCCGAAGCAATAGGGCAACGGCACTCCGAGGGTCAGCAGGATCACCAGGACAGCAACGGCAAGCAGGGCGACTTCAACCAAGGTGAATCTCCTCGTCAGTATCATATCCAAGAATGTGGCGGACCAGATGAATCGCCGTGTAGATCATCATCAGCGCCAGACCGATGGTCAGAGCCACCTCGGCATAAAATGTGGGAATGTAGAGCGTCGGGCTCTCTTTCCATACACGCCACGAATAGCGGGTGAATTCCCAGGACCAACTTAGCAGCCAGAGTCCGACAATCAGGCTGATCACTTCGCCGATAATCGCCAGAATGACGTGCTGGCGTGGCGTCTTCAGGAAGATCTCAAGCACATTTGCGCGGATATGAGTGTTTTCCCGCGAGGCATTTACCGCCCCAAGGACGTAGAGCCACAGCGCCGGATATGCCATGGTTTCCTCAAGCCCCATCACCGGTACTTGCAGAACATAGCGGGTGATAACCTGAACAAACTGGCCCAAAGCCACGATGCAAATAATGCTGGTCAGCAGGTATTTTACGAAACGCTCCATTTCCCCCCTCGCGACGTGATTGTCCGTCGTCGCAATACCTACTTTCTCCACTTCCATAGAAGCAAATTGGAAATTACGTTATATCCATAGTTTGCCTCTATGGGGTACAATGGGGATCCAGCCACATGAACCTGACAATCCGTCAACTCACGACATTTCGCGAAGTGTTACGCACTGGGTCCATATCCGAAGCCGGGCGCACGCTCGGGCGCACGCAACCATCGGTCAGCGCGATGATTGCGGGCCTGGAGAATGAGATCGGATTTCGACTGTTCGAACGAGAGCATGGCCGGCTGACACCGACGCCCGAAGCGCATTATTTTCTGGAAGAGGCCGAGGCCGTCCTGTCACGGCTTACACAGTCCACGAACACTTTACAGGAGATATCGAACCTGAAGCGTGGCCGTCTGCGCGTCGCTTGCCACCCAGCCGCATCAGGGTTCTTCATGCCAAGTGTTCTTGGTCAGTTTTTGCAAGACAAGCCAGCCATCAAGGCGTCGTTGATGATGCGCTCATCCAAAGTCATTGAGGAACTGATCGCCTCGCAGCAATACGACCTCGGATTTACCGAAACACCTGAACCGCGAAAATCAATTCATCAGCAGGACTTCGATCTGGAGTGTCTTTGTGCCATGCCCTCTTCGGATCCGCTGGCTGCAAAATCCCTAATTTCAACAGAAGATCTGGATGGTGCAAATCTGGCAACACTTTTCTCAGAGCATCCGACATTCCTTCAGACTTCTGCGGCCTTTAAGAATACTGGAAAGAGTTTTGAGCGTAGGTTCGAACTGCGGACTTTCTTACCGGGGCTGCAGTTTGTAAAAGCGGGTCTGTGCTATTTGATTTGCGATTTAATCACAGCTTTTAGCTGCAACGACCCCCTACACGGTACCGATGGTATCGTATTTCGCCGTTTTAGCCCCAGAATCAGCAGCAGCGTTTCAATTCTCACCCCTGCACATCGCCCGACGTCTCTGATAACTCAAAGTTTTAGCCAGAAACTGGCTGAGGACATAAACGCTATGAGGGCAACCGTTTTGCCCTGAACTCGGTTCGTTACCAGAGCAAAGTCCGGTTCCACAACCGGGCTTTGGTGCAGCTGTACCGAAAGTCATCTTCGTTGCGCTTTCTGTGAGTTCGCCAACCCGTAAGCTATGCCGGTGCGGCGAATGTCTGGATAGCGGGCTGTAACCACAGCATCGCGACCATCGGCAAACGGCAGCTTTGGACCGCCCACGAAGACGGCCCTCAACGATTAGATTTCAATTGCTTCCGCGATGGCCAACGTGTCTTCGAGTTCAATGCCTAGATAGCTAGCCGTGATAACTATCTTGGTGTGCCCAAGTAGCAATTATACCGCTCTGAAGTCGCCCGTTTTCTTGTAAATCTACGTCACCCTCGTCTGACGCATGGAATGGATTTCGTAAACGCTCGCCTCCAATCCAATCGAGGTGACTCAATCGCGTACGATCGGTGCGTACCGGAGTATGGAGATGTGCGAGCGTTCATGAAATCGCCCAGGCCACAGGTATTCGGATCCGACCATCAGCTCGTCTTCTATCCAATTCTCGATGGTGGCGCGTGTTCCCTCAAAAATCTCGACCCGAACGAGCTTCTGTGTCTTGCATTGCAGCATCGAGGCGCGTTCCCTGATTTGATCCGACGCAATGACATCAACAACCTTAATCGTCACCAGATCACAACCCCGAAACCTGCTGTCGATGGCCATGTTGAACAATGCGAGGCCGCGGTGGTTTTCAGCCAGTTCAAGACAAACCCGGATAGCCTAGACGTGCATTGGCATCAGAGGGCGCTTCTGTACGGCGACCCAACCTTTGTTCCAAGCAGGCCGCAGCGCACGAATGGCAGGTAAGTTTGGTGTTACCATGACTGATCCTCCGATCCACCACGCCCTCCCAAAACAACAACCCGTTGTTAACGCACCACGATATCGCGGAAACGCTGCGCGGCTCCGAGCCCAAAGCCGCCGTCACCCAAGCTTAGGCCTTGTGCGTGTGCGGCACGTCGCTTTCCGGACGTTCAAAACCGGATAACTAATGACGGGTGAGCGGATTTAGCAGCCAATAGCGTTCACCGACGCAGTGCCCGCAGCCAGAACACTAGGGGCATTCAAGCTCGCGACCCAGGGCTGCGTATGTCTCTCTCTTCAAGAGCAGTACTTGCACGCCTAAAAATAGGAAAGCGGGCGTAACGATCTGAATTATAGGAAAAAGCAAGTAGTGTCCGCGACCACTTGTGCAAGCTTCGCGAGATTGTTGTGACGTTTATATCTGAGCTAATGCTCCACAGATCGTTGACCTAGGCTCACCCTCCCAGTTTACGGTCAGTCATGAGGCAAGTGCTGGGCAGTGCGCAAGTTGCGGCCAGGCACCATCAACCAAACAGTTTGAGCTTGCGCGATTGGCGCACTGATCCATCGGTTGCGAGTGTTTTGAACATTCAGCACGGCATGCAGGTAAGACGAAGGGCCTGTCAGGCATCGGCACTTATCAATTCGCTTGCCTTTTCGCCTATCATAATTGCTGGAGCATTAGTATTGCCACTGACGATTTCCGGCATAATGGAGCAATCAGCTACCCGTAGGTTCATTATTCCATGTACATTTAGTTTAGCGTCGACAACAGACATGTCGTTGCTTCCCATCGCACAAGTGCCGGTGGGGTGATAGATTGATGTGGTGTTGGACCTGGCCCAATCAAGTGTGCCTTCATAATCATCGTGACTCAGGTCTGCCGTCGGTCGAAACTCTTCCGATATCTTCGAGGCCAGTGGATTCTGTTTGGCAATCCTGCGCGCGATATTCACACCGTCGACGATGGTTCGGCAATCTGTTTCAGTGGATAGGTAGTTCGGGATGATCTTGACATGATTGGACGGGTCCGGGCCGTTCAATCGCAATTCCCCCCTGCTTTCCGGGCGCAGTTGACAGACCGACATTGTGAAGGCCGAGAACGGATGTACGCCCTCGCCCGGGCTGTCAGCAGACCAGGGTTGGACGTGAAACTGTATGTCGGGTGTCTCTACATCCGGGCGTGTTTTCATAAAGCCGGTGGCAAGGCTGGCCGCCATGGTCATAGGCCCGGCACGGAACAGAGCGTATTTCAGAGCAATCCGCGCCTGATTGAAGAGGCTGCGGACTTCATCATTCAGCGTTGGTTCATTGCACTTGAATACCAATCGCGCCTGCAAATGATCCTGCAAGCCCTTACCGACGCCAGGCAGGGTGTGGACCGGTTCGATCCCGTTTTTCTTCAGGTGGTCAGGGTCGCCGATTCCTGACAGCATTAAAATCTGAGGAGAGTTGATCGCGCCGCCAGACAGGATAATCTCGCGCCGAACTTTGAGGGTTTGCTCGACCCCCGACCTATCCCGGTAAACCAGTCCGGTTGCCTTTTTACCGTCCAAAACCACGCGTGTCACCAATGCCTTGGTGATGATGTTCAGATTCTGGCGACTTCGAATGGGTTTAAGATAGGCCACTGCAGCACTACAGCGACGACCGTTGCGGGTGGTCAATTGGAAATAGCCTACACCTTCTTGTTCAGCGCCATTGTAGTCGGGATTGAACGGGTAGCCTGCGACCTGTGCCGCAGCGACCCAGGCGTCGCAGATAGGACGCTGAATGCGCATGTTCGACACAGACAAAGGCCCACCAACGCCGTGAAACTCATCTTCACCGCGTTCTTGATCCTCGCTGCGTTTAAACAGGGGCAGGACATCGTCCCACCCCCAACCTTCATTGCCCATTTGCCGCCAGCGGTCATAGTCCTCTTTTTGCCCACGAACATAGAGCAGTCCGTTCAGCGAGGACGAGCCGCCCAGAACCTTGCCGCGTGGCCAGTCGATGGACCGACCGTTCAACCCCGGATCAGGTTCGGTGCGATAGCACCAGTCAACCGAAGGGTTATGCATGGTTTTGAAATAGCCAACGGGGATGTGAATCCACGGGTTTGTATCGCGACCACCTGCCTCGAGCAACGCAACAGTTGTGTTGGGGTCGGCACTCAGCCGATTGGCAATGACACAGCCCGAAGAC
Organism: Ruegeria sp. AD11(2025); assembly: GCF_056542405.1. Taxonomy (NCBI): domain Bacteria; kingdom Pseudomonadati; phylum Pseudomonadota; class Alphaproteobacteria; order Rhodobacterales; family Roseobacteraceae; genus Ruegeria; species Ruegeria sp. AD11(2025). Next base: position 56,531 of record NZ_JBQFZU010000021.1, read on the forward strand.
CCCGCGCCAACAACTGCATAATCCACTTCCATGACCGCCTCCTCACAACGTCGTTGAAAAAAACTCTATGCAAGATGCAAGAATTATACTAGCATTTTTTGATACAAAATGTCTCATTATTTGCGATCAGGGAGGTAAGCAATGGAGATCGGTCGGAAACTAAGTGGTATTTCGCGGCGGGATTTTTTCCGCGTTGCCGGGCGTTATGGAATGAGTTCGACACTGCTGGCGGCAGGCGGGTTTGGCGGCGCGATGAGCTTGGCGAATCTGGCGCAAGCAGCCGAATCAACCTATGAAAAGCGCTTTTCGAAAGAGCCAAAGCACACGCTGAAATTTGGCGCATCTGGCTTCAATACACGCAACCTGCTGATCGAACGCGCGGGCGCTATCGAATTTGCGCGTGATCTGGAGGAGCGCACGGACGGTGAAATTCGCATCGAGTTCATCGGTGACAACCAGATCTGTGGTCAGCTGAGCTGCGTCGAGAAAACCCAGCAGGGGATCGTCGACATCTATGCCGCCTCGACTCAGAACTCGGCGGGTGGTGCGCCCTATCTGAATGTGCTGGACTATGCCTACATGTTCCCCAGCCGCGCGGCGCAGTATCATTTCTTCTACAGTCCGGCGAGCCAGCGAATCCTGCGTGAACCGCTTGAAAAGCGGCACGGTCTGAAATTCCTGTTCACCCATTGTGAACTGCGCGGACTGCAAATGGGCTCGACCTTTTCAGACAAACCGACAGTCACAAAGCTGGAGGAGCTGTTCGGCACCAAAAACCGGGTAACGGGCACACAGTTGGGCCGGATTGCCATGCAGCTTCTGAATCTGAACCCGGTTCCGGTGGCGTGGGAGGAAACGCTGGACGCGCTGAAGACCGGTCTGATCGACGGCGCCGAGACATGGGCTTCTGCCGTGGCTTACGCCAACATGTCGCCCGTTGTGTCGCAGTCGGTGAACCTGAAATTCTTCTGCGGTACCGAGCACACCTCAATGTCCGCCAAGGTTTTCGACGGGCTGGGCGGTGAGTTGCAGGATGCAGTCATGGAGTCCTCGTACTTCACACAGGCGCTGATTCAAGGTGCGAATGAGGCTGCGCTGCTGAACACCGTAGGCTTCTCGGACCCGCAACTGCCCAACACAATCTTTGCCGAAAACGGTGTGCGCCCGGCCTTCCTGGCGGACGACCAGATCAAGCTGGCCGAAGAGATGTGTGCTCCGAATTACAACCCCGAGCCGTGGGCGCAGTGGCGTGAGCGCCTGAACAAGTGGTCAGGCGGTATCGATACATATCAGGAAATCTACGACATCGCGCGTGAAATTCCGGCTGACACACTGCCGGAAAATGTCGAGCCGCGCCGTTGGTGGAGAGGCGAAGCCTGATAAACTCAACCGAACCGGCCCCAAGCGGGCCGGTTCAACCAAATACCGACTGGGAGGATGGGATACATGTCTTTTTGGGCAGATATAGGTGCGATATTCAGCGCCTTTCTCAGCCAGGATTCGTTCGAGATTCAATCCGCGCTGGAATCCAATGCCACATGGGTGTTGGGGGCAGTGGTCTCGGCCCTTGGTGGGTTTGTGATCATGCTGATCTATCGGGCGGTGCCCTTTATCGAACGCCACCTGGAGCGGTCGGTTATGGTGTATTCCTATCTTGCCATTGCCCTGATCATTTTTTGGGGCGTGATTGACCGGTTCGTGTTCAACGATCAGGAGCCGTGGTCGACCACCATCCCGCCGCTGCTGTTCATGGTAATGGCGTGGTTTGGCGCATCCTACAACGTTCGTCTGCGCACCCATTTGAGCTTTAGCGAGTTTCGCACGGCCATGCCGCGCGGCGGCCAATTAGCCTGCCTGATCCTCGACGCGGTGCTGTGGTTCATCTTTGCGGTGATCGTCATTGTGACCACAACCCGGTTGGTGGCGTTGTCGGCGTCGAACTTTCAGATTGTTCTGGGTACCGACAATATCATGCAGTGGTGGTTCCTTTTGGCAGCGCCACTGTCGTTCTTTCTGATGGTCGGGCGCGTTTTTCAGAACCTCGCTGACGATCTGCATAACTGGAAAACAGGTGAGCCGCTGATCCAGCAGGCCGTGATCGGAGCAGACTGATGACTGATGGAACCATGGTTACACTGATCTCGCTAGGGGTCACCTTTCTATTCATGCTGGGCGTACCGGTGTTGCTGGTTATCGGCTATTGGGTCATTGGCTGTTCCTTCGTCCTGGGTCTGACGCTGGACAATATGGGCGCCGAGCTGTTGAACGTGTTCAACAAGGGCTTTGCTCTGTTGGCGATGCCGCTTTTCATCCTGACCGGAGATCTGATCAACAAGTCCGGCATTGCCCGAAGACTCAGCGATTTTGCCTACGCCTGTCTTGGTTGGATACGCGGCGGATTGGCGATGGCATCTTTGGGGGCCTGCGGATTGTTTGCTGCGATTTCAGGATCGAACTCGGCCACCACGGCGACCATCGGCTCGATGCTGCACCCTGAAATGGTCAAAGGCGGCTACGATGAACGCTTCAGCGCCGCGACCGCGGCAGCAGGCGGCACGGTGGGGATCATCATTCCTCCTTCGATTATCTTCATCGTCTACGGGTTCCTGATGAACCTGCCGATTTCCGAGCTGTTTGTGGCGGGCATTCTGCCAGGCGCGCTGATGGTTTTCGGAATGCAGTTTGCATGTTGGATCATCTGCCGAATGAACGGCTGGGGTCACCTGATCCCGCTGCAACTGAACCGCGTGCTGAAAACCGCATTCGGAGCATGGCTGGGCTTCTTCGCTATCGGGTTGGTTCTGTGGGGCATCTATACTGGCAAGTTTTCTCCTACTGAGGCAGCGGGTGTGACCGTTGGCTTCTGCGTGATCGCCGGTCTGGTCAGCTATCCGATCAACCGCATCATGGGTGCGCGGAACGACATATCACCAACCGAGAAGAGTTATGCCGAGATGTTCGTGGTTGAAGGGTTCACGATCCCCGAAATCCCCTCAATCGTTATCCGTTCGGCCCAGATCACAGGCATCCTCGCTCCGCTGATAGCTATCTCGGTGGTGATGCAGCAGATTCTGTCGCTACTCGGCGCGCAGCAAACCATTGGGGATTTCGTGACCTCGATGGGCGGATATCACGCGGTGCTGTTTACCTCGATGGTGATCGTCTTCTTCTCGGGCATGGTGCTGGAGAGTCTGCCGGTGACGATCATCCTGGCACCGATCCTAGCACCAATTGCGGCTTCAGTTGGGATTGATCCAATCCATTTCTCGGTGATCTTCCTTGTGGGCGCATCCATCGGCTTTATCACTCCGCCTTACGGGCTTAACCTCTACGTGGCTTCAGGTGTGACCGGCGTACCTTATTTCCGGCTGTTGCGGTACACAGTCCCATATCTGGTAGCTTTGCTGTCGGTGTGGATTTTGGTGTCGCTTGTGCCCGATCTGGCCTTGATCCTGCTGCCAAATAACTAGACTGTTGCGGGATGGCCGAGACGGAAACACAAGACAAAGAAACTCAGATACCGACCAACCTGCGCCTTCTTCTGATCCTCGAGGAAGTGGCGCGGCGCGGGGTCGCCGTCAAGCCAGCGGACCTGATTGAGACACTGGGTTTAGCCAAGCCGACCGTCCATCGCTTGCTGCAAACCGCTGAGGCTGAAGGCTTCCTGCAGCGCGATCTGGATGGTCGGTCGTACGGTCCGGGACACCGGCTGCGGCGGCTTTCGGTCAATATAATGTCGTCCGAGCACCTACGTACGGCGCGTCTGGCAATCTTGCGCAGTGTGGCAGAAGAAGTTGGCGAGACATGCAACCTCGCCATTCCTGACCGAGAGGGGATGATCTATCTCGACCGGGTGGAGACCAAATGGCCTCTGCGAATTCAACTCCCGGTCGGGACTCAGGTGCCCTTCCACTGCACCGCCAGCGGCAAGATGTACCTGTCCACGCTACGGCAAAAAAAGCTGGATGGGTTTCTTTCAGCAGGGCATCTGCAGCCACAAACCGAACGCTCACTGACTGATCCCAAGCTGTTGCGAGCCGAGATCCAACGTATCTCTGAGAATAGTTATTCCACAGATGACGAGGAATTCATGACCGGAATGACTGCCCTGGCTGTACCCGTTCAGGACGGGCAAGGTCGACTGGTGGGCACGCTTTCGGTTCACGCGCCTACACAACGTCATGACGTCAAAAGTCTGATGTCGTTTCTGGGCATACTGCAAAAAGGGGCGAATGGGCTTTCAGCTCTTTTGACCGAGTGACTAGGTTTCAGACTCCTTGATTTGACAATGGCTGCGGGCGCGATGGCCGAGAGGACGACTTTCGGGCATAGATCACAGCGAGTGGCAACACGACGCCCGCCCTTCAGGCGTCCGAACAAAATCCCGATCTTGTTGCGGCGTTCGTAGCGGCGCTTGTCGTACCGGACAGGCTTGTCGCGTGATTTTCGGCCTGAAGTGCAGGGCTTTTTTCCCTTGTCTATAAGGGCTTCACGGAACCTGCCCGCATTTTAACCACGATCACCCAATGACCATTCAGCCGATGGCAAGTCGTTCACCAAAGCCCTGGCCCCAGCACAATCGCCAACTTGGCCGGTGGAGATGAAGAACCGAATTGGGCGGCCAACGCTGTCGGTAATGGCGTGAAGCTTTGTGTTCATTCCACCCTTGATCCTACCGATCAGACTGCCACGCACCACCTTTTTCACCCGCAGGCTTGAGGCAGTGCGGTGCACTTTGAGGTATGTTGCGTCGATCATGATCGTCTTGTGATCCGTATCTTCAGCAGCCAATCCTTCCATGATCCGAGCGAACACACCCATGTTGCTCCACCGCTTCCATCGGTTGTACAGCGTCTTTGGCGGTCCATATTCGCGAGGTGCTTCGGACACCGCAACCCATTGCGGTTTATAAAGATAATCCCGCTCAGAGCACGCCGGTCGTTAACCCTTGGCTTGCCATGGCTCTTCGGAAAGCAAGGCTGAAGACGCCCCATTTGTTCGTCAGTCAGACAGAATAGATTGCTCAGTGCACACCCCTGAAATCCAAGGGCGTGATCCACGCAGTCGAGATCACGGCAACCAATTTAATGGGTCCAGAACCTAAACGTGATAGCGTTGCCGTCACTTTAGTCATTCGCACCAAAAATGATCCCTGCCAGGTAGTTTGACACATAATGATCATTTGCAATCGGCAGCGGCCGTTCATGCAGGACAACTAAGCGATACAGGCGCAGGACAAAGCTGCCATCTGGGAGGTTCGTTCAGATGGCTGCTTTGATTCTAATTCACGAAATGCAGTCGGTTGAACTCACCACGCCAGGCAGAGACCTCCGACAAAACAGGCTCACCGCTCAGGCCTCGCTTGATCAGGTCGGCCAAACGCTCTGCGTCACCAGAAGTCATGCCCCAGCGGACCAATTCGGGTGTGCCAATCCGGAGGCCATTCATGTCACCCTCGACCGGTTCGACGGGCAATCCAATGCCACAGGAGAGGAACCCGTTTTTGCGCAACTGTTTAGAAGCCGATTGGCCGCCTCCGAAGGGCTGTGCCAGAACCGCGAATTGGTGGGACTTGGTGAAGCCATCCCTGCCAGAGAAGACTGGAACACCTTTCATATGCAAAGCTTCGGCCAGAGCTTTTGACATGGCGATCATCTCGTTCGCGTAGGCCGGGCCAAAATCTTTCCAATCCAGCATAGTGACCGCGAGCGCGGCTGTCTTTGCCGCATCGAAATTGGCTGTCATGCCGGGGAAGGCGATGGCGTCCAGCGCCTTGGCGATGTCGGCATCGTTCGAAACGATCAGACCCCCTGCCGGACCGCCGAGACTCTTGTAGGTGCTCATGGTCATGAAATGCGCACCCTCTTTCAATGGGTTGGACCATGCGCGCCCAGCAATGATGCCGCATTGGTGGGCAGCGTCAAACATGACCTTTGCTCCGACTTCATCCGCAATGGAGCGCACCTCGGCTACGGGGTGTTCAAAAAGATTCAGACTGCCGCCAACTGTGATCAGCTTGGGCCTATTGGTCATTGCCAGGTTGCGTAACTGATCCAGATCGACGGTGTAACCGTCAGCATTTATGGGGGCCTCGATGGTACGCAGGCCGAAAAGTCCCGCGCAACCAGCCAAATGATGGGTCACGTGCCCGCCAATCGATGCAGGCGAAGCAATTATTGTGTCGCCTGGTTTGCAAGTCGCCATGAAACCGTAGAGGTTGGCAATGGCGCCTGAAGGCACCCGAACCTCGGCAAACTGGGCGTCAAAAACGTCGGCACAAAGTTCTGCGGCGATGATTTCAATCTCTTCAATTGCCTCCAGCCCCATTTCATATTTGTCCCCGGGGTAACCCAGTGAGGGTCGAGACCCGATACCTGAGGACAGAAGCGCCTCGGCCTTTGGATTCATCACATTAGTTGCCGGGTTGAGGTTAAAGCACTCCTTTTCGTGAATGCGACGGTTTTCCTCTGCCAGATGCTCAATCCGGGCCAAAAGATCGCACGACGGTATCGAAGCGGCCTTTGTCGCGATGTCCTGAACCAAGGCTTCGCTTACAGCGGGCACCCAATCTCTTCGTGCAAGTGTCATCTGTCGATCTCCTGTTTTTCCCAATGTGACCGCAGCCGCGTGACATCGCAAAGCAGAATTGCTATTTCTTGGCGTAGAAAAACTAAGGCTAAAGAAATGAGCGTTGCTCCCAAACGCCCAAAGGGACCACCCCTAAACGCCATGCGCGCCTTTGAGGCAGCTGCACGCCACATCAGCTTTGCTGCAGCAGCCGAAGAGCTGAGCGTCTCACCGGGCGCAATTTCTCAACACATCAAAGCGCTGGAAGAATGGGCAGGTGCTCCGCTCTTTCGTCGCAATGCCCAAGGGGTTGAACTTACACCTGAGGGGCATTCTCTTGTTAAGGATTTTACCTCGGCATTTGACCAATTGGCCGATGCCGCCCGAGCGCTGCGTAATCTCAAGCGCAAAGCCGATTTTCATATCGCCGCCCTACCCAGTGTAGCGCAACTCTGGTTACCCGAAAAACTGCGGCGGATCAGAGCGCAGCTTCCAGACGTCGTTTTTTCCGTCACAGCGATGGAGACCCCGCCAAGCCTGGAGCGTGAGCTGTTCGATCTGTCGATCTTTTTTGCCCCGCCGGACGGTTCGCCAAACCAAATTGTGGTCAGCCAGGATGTGATCGCTCCGGTTTGTGCGCCCATTCTTCTGGATCGTGCGCAGAGCGAAAAGGGTTTTGAAGACGTTCCATTGCTGCACGATCAGGTTTGGAAAGACGATTGGGCGATTTGGTCACGAAACACTGGATGTCATCTGAACGATGATCAAAGTGGTCCTCAGTTTTCGCTCTACAGTCTAGCCGTCGAAGAGGCCAAAGCCGGCGCAGGCGTATTGATCGGGCATCTATGCTTGATCAAAGAGGCTCTGGCATCGGGAACGCTAACGCTTGCGCATACGAAATCCTGCCAAACAGATAGTTGTCTCGTGATCCAAGTGCCACGGCAATCGCGTCGAAGACCCGAAACAGATCAGGTCGTCGCTTTGCTATCTGATTGAATGGGCACCCTAAAGCTGACATTCGATCAGTATGCAACATCGCCGTTGCTATTAAGCCTGAGGATCGGACATTTCCGCTCCAGCTTTGCGAAAGAGCTTGAGGCTTTAGCCGACGCCCGACGAAACAGTTTGTCGATAAGTTGCTGCTTGTTACCGAAAATCAATTGGACCGGAGGGCCGCCGTAGAAGTGGTTCGCCAACAGATGCTTGCGCGTTCTCAACTCATGGAGAGCGGTCGCATGACTTGTTACTTCAATCCAAAATTGTCTGTCCTATGTACAGGTGAGGAATTACTCCATTTCTTAAAAAACGCGGCCGAGCTATATGACAAAGGCTCAACCGTAGGAACAAATATGAAAGTTTCCGTTCTCGGAACCGGTCGGTCCCTGCCGACAAATTCACTGCTGACTAGCGCGATAGAATTCGATTTGGGATTAATAGATCGCATCTCTTCTACCGGTGTAAAACGGCGATTTGTCTGTGACGACGAGACACAGATTGATCTGGCAAAGGCTGCTGGTCTCGCGTCGCTTGAAAATGCCGGTCTTTCTGCTGGCGACGTCGATTTGGTTATCTCAGGGTCCTCCGTGCCCTTTCAACCTATCCCTTCGACCGCGCCGTTGATCATGCGAGCATTGGGGATACCCGATGGAACCGCTGCAGCGTTTGATATCAACAGCACCTGTCTCAGCTTTGTTAGCGCGCTTGAGACTGCGGCGCGGATGATCGATGGCGGCGCCGCAAAGCGGGCGTTGGTGATATCGTCGGAAATCGCCTCACGTGCGTTGCCGTGGAATGATCAGCCCGAAGTCGCAGCCCTTTTCGGGGACGGCGCTGCGGCGGTGGTGTTGGGGCCATCTGGCGACGACAAACCCGGTGAAATCAAGGCAATCCGGCTCCGCAGCTTTCCCTCGGCATACGAGGCCTGCAGCATCGGCGCAGGTGGCACCCGGTTCGACTTTGAAACCGACCGCGACGCGTTTGTTGCCAACGCCAAGTTCGGGATGGACGGCAAGGCATTGTTCCGGCTGACATCGCAGTATTTCAACACCTTTGTGGATGACCTGCTAGGTCAGGCAGGCTGGACGCGGTCCGACGTAGATCTTGTGATCCCCCATCAGGCCAGCCCAGCGGGGCTTGAGCATATGATCCGACAGACTGGATTCGACCGGGATCAGGTCGTGTGTATTGTCGAAGACTATGGAAACCAAATTGCGGCCTCCATTCCCTTTGCTCTCGATATCGCCAGGGAAAAGGGCCGATTGGCCGAAGGCTGCAGGGTTCTTATGCTTGGAACTTCCGCTGGCGTCAGCATCGGCGGTGCCGCCTTGGTGATCTGAGATGGCGGAGCGCATTCTTGTCACCGGGGCCACCGGCTTTCTGGGCGGTGCTATTCTGCGTCGGCTGGGCACGCGGGGCATTGGCCAGGGGCGCGACACCGGGCGTCTGGCGGCACTCGAGGATCAGGGAATGCGCACCTTATGCTGGTCCCTGCCCGATCCGGCACCCGTTGCCCGGATACCCGATGACATTGCCGCGATTGTTCACTGCGCAGGCTTGTCCGCGCCATTTGGCCCGCGCCGGGCGTTTCACAACGCAAATGTTCTGGGTACGCAGGCAGTGCTGGATTTCGCGCGAAAACGCAGCATCAGGCGGTTGGTCTTTATTTCCAGCCCCTCGGTGTATTTCTCCCTGAACGATCAGTTGGACCTAAGCGAAGACACAACTCTGCCCCGCCCGTTTACAGCTTACGCGGCAAGCAAGATCGCTGCCGAGGGCCTTGTGATGGCAGCCCGAGAGGTCGGGCCTGTCGTACTGCGGCCGCGCGGCCTCTACGGGCCCGGTGACCGCTCGCTTTTGCCTCGGTTGCTGAACTCTGCAAGGGTACGTGCGTTGCCCCGGTTTCGTGATGGGCGGGCGCGGATTGACCTGACATTCGTGGACGACGTGGTTGAGGCGGTCTTGGCCGCCCTCCATGCCGGGTCTTCGGTTGAGCAGCGGGTTTTCAATATTTCCGGTGGCGAAGTGATCCCGATCAGTGAAATCGCCGAACGCGCTTGCAAGCGTGCCGGGATCACACCTCAGTGGCGAAACATGCCGTTGACGCCGGCATTGATTGCTGCCCGGGCGGCCGAAGCAATAGCCCTGTTGCGACCCGGCCAACCTGAACCACCGATCACAAGGTATGCTCTCAGTCTGTTTGCCTTTGCGCAAAGCCTTAATATCTCGCGCGCCCAAAGCGAATTGGGCTGGGTCCCAAGAGTTTCCTTTTCCGAAGGTCTTGAGCGCACCTTTGCAGCAGGAGATGCGACATGAAACCAGTTTTTGCCAACAGCGCCTGGATCAGTGCACGCGAAAGGTTCATCTTGCGGACAGGCTCGTGGCGGAAGCATTGGTTAAGGGTCCGCTACGGCCTCTTTGTGCATCCTGATGCAGGGCCGGTTCTCATCGATACCGGCTACACCGCCCACAGCGTCCAAGGACCGGAACGGAGCGGGTGGCTGCGGGCTTACGGGCGCGCCTTCGCCCCCATACTGAACGACGATGCGCAGCCGCGACCGTTCCTGAACCGCTTTGGTCTTGCCCCCCGGGATATCACCACTGTCATTGTCACCCATTTTCACGCCGATCATGTCTCTGGGCTGTCGGAATTTCCAAACGCGCAATTCATGTGCAGCATGGCGGCCTGGGCAAGTCTTCAACGCAACGGGAAATTTCAGAACATCCGGCACGGGGTTTTTGCAGAACTGCTTCCGGATGATTTTACCGCTCGCCTGACCCCGGTAGAAGAAAGGCCCAGTAAAAGCGTGCCGCACCTGCCGGACGGTCATGACCTCTTTGGGGATGGCAGTGTTCTGTCGGTCCCGCTGCCCGGTCATGCAGCGGGTCATTTCGGGCTTTTGTTCCCGCAATTAAAGGAACCGCTGCTATACGCCACGGATGCGCAATGGGTGATCGATGCCTTGCCTCGGGCCGCACGGCCCCGCCTGATGCCACGTCTCCTTTCCGACGATTACAATGCCATGCGGCGCAGCACCGATCATGTCCAAGCGTTTCGCGACTCCGGGGGCCTCGTCATGTTGTGCCACGATGATGGAGCTTCACCCTTTGATGTTGAAGAAGGGGCCCATTTTTGATCGCCCGGCTTCAGACATCCATAAGCTTTGTGACGACGCGACACCTTTCCAAGGCGGGGCTTTCGCGCATACGGTTCGAACAGCTGCAGACCCGCGCGCTTGAACGTTGGCTCAACCAGTCAGTGCCACGGGTGCGCGCCCATGCCGATGCACCGGCCCGGTTGCAGGATCTGCCGGAGATGGACAAGGCCCGGCTCATGGCCGATTTCGGAAGCTACAACGTGCCCGGCGTGACGGCCGAGCAAGTCCGCGACGCGATGGAGCGTGATTTTCGCATCGGTTCGCTCACCGTGGGCGCCAGCACCGGAACCAGTGGAAATCGCGGTTTCTTTGTCATCTCGGACGCGGAGCGGTACCGGTGGCTGGGGACCATTCTGGCAAAAACCATTGCCGATCTTCTTTGGCACCGGCAGCGGGTGGCGATCATCCTGCCCCAAGGAACCGGGCTGTATGACAGCGCCAACCAGTTCCGGCAAATCCAGTTGCGATTCTTCGATCTTACGGTTGGCCCGGACACATGGCAGGGCGCGCTGGAAGCCTTCGACCCCTCGGTGATCGTCGCCCCGCCGAAAGTGCTTCGCCACATGGTGGAACAGAGTTTTCGGGTGCAGCCGGCCCGTGTTTTCTCGGCGGCGGAAACGCTTGATCCGGTGGACCGGCCGGTGATCGAAACAGCCTTTGGGGCACCGTTGGAGCAAATCTACATGGCCACCGAGGGGCTGCTGGGCGTGACCTGCCGCCATGGGTGCCTGCATCTGGCCGAAGATTCGATCCATTTTGAGTACGAACCTGCGGAGGATGGGCTTGTCACACCGTTAATTTCATCCTTTCGAAGGGACACACAGATCCTTGCGCGCTACCGGATGAATGATCTTCTCAGGCTTGCGCCTGAACCCTGCCCCTGCGGCTCACCCTTGCAAGCGGTGAAGGAGGTGGTCGGGCGTGTGGACGATTGTTTTCACTTGCCGGGCCAATCGGGGCGGCAACTCGTCACTCCGGACGTGTTGCGCAACGCCGTGCTAAAAGCAGACCCGCGGATTACAGATTTCAGGATCGTTCAGACGGGCGCGCAGGACATTGTCCTGACGCTGCCGCCGGGCTTGCCATCAGACACGGTGGATCGGGCCAAACACCAACTTGAAACCCTGCTGAGGCGTCGCGGACTTTGGGCAGAGGTCACATTGGCACGCAAACCGCTGGTGCTGGACGTGACGCGGAAACTCAGGCGGGTCGAACGCCGCTTTGCACCGAATGGCAGTGTATGATGGACAGCCCCGCCCCTGTTGCGCAGTTTGTCGACCTCTTTGCCCGACACCGTTCCGAAGCGCTGATTGCAAACCTGTCCACACGGGTTGAGCAGTTGGATATCGGTGAGTTGAGCGTCCCAATGACGGTGAACGATGGCGGATTGCAAGGCAATTGCTACATCTGTGATCCGGTGACGGGCTACATCGACTATGCCATCGACGAGACCCGCAATTTTGTCAGCTGCCCACTGATGCGGCACGCGTTGATCAGGCTGATCCATTGCGCGGCGCCTATCGTTCGTGCCACTGGGCTAGGCCGCTCGGTGCAAGTGAACAATTGGCTTTTTTCCACCAACCCGGTGACGCAGATCGAACGCCCCACAGCCGCCGCATTGCGCGACCACCTGACGGCGCGGTTTCCGGGCCACGCGATCATATTGCGCTCGCTCAATACCTATGCGGACGCGTCTACGCTAAGCGCTTTCCGGGCCGAGGGGTTCCAAATGATCCCATCGCGGCAGGTCTACCTGTTCGATGGCCGCAAAGCGCCAAAGCTGCAAAAAGACATGAAAAACGATCAGCGCCTGCTGCAGAAAACACCGTATGAATTGGTCACCAACGAGGCCTTTGAACCGCGCGACTATGCCCGGTGCGCGGCCCTTTACCGTTTGCTCTATCTGGAAAAGTACACCCCGCTGAACCCGCAATACACTCCGGCTTTCATCGCTGAAATGCACCAATGCGGGTTGATTGAACTGGAGGGGTTGCGCGGCAAAGAAGGGGAGCTTGCGGCTTTTGGCGGGCGGTTTCAGATCGGGCGCACCCTGACACAACCGCTGCTTGGCTACGACACCAGCCGCCCGCAAAAGGAGGGGCTATATCGGTTGATCACCGCGCTCGCACAACAAGCGGCATTGGATCATGGTCTGCTGTTCAACATGAGCGCTGGTGCAGCGGGGTTCAAACGTCATCGGGGTGCCGTGCCCGCCATAGAATACAGCACCGTCTACGTCCGACATCTGCCCAGACGACAAAGAATGGCCTTGCGCGCGATTTCAACCGTGTTGTCAGGCGTCGGCGTCCCCCTTCTGCAAAGGTTCGAATTATGACAACTGACCTATGGCACGCTGTCGCCCGGTCCCGCGACCTGCGGCGCAAACCGATCCGCGTGCATTTTGACGGCAAACCCGTAGTGCTTTTCCGAAACGGAACAGGCATCTCGGCGCTGCACGACCAATGCCCCCATCGGTTGGTGCCGCTGTCGCAAGGCCGCGTGGTGGGTGACACAATCGAATGCCCCTATCATGGCTGGCGCTTTTCGGGCGATGGCAAATGTGTCGACATGCCCGGAACAGTCGATCCCCTGCCCCGTTGCCGTGTCCCGCGCTATCGGGTTCTGGAAACGGACGACGGGATTTTCCTGTCCAGCGGGCGGCCCCCTGCCCCGCCCTTTGTTCACCCGATGCAAGGGCAAGACATCGTTTCGCAGGTTGTAAAAAGTACGACGCGCTCGACCCTGGTCGACGTGGCCGAGAACATCCTTGATGCAACCCATACCCATTACACGCACAAGGGCCTGTTGCGTGGCCTGTCAGCCAAACGCTACCGGGTTCAAGTCGAGGTGACGCGCGGCCCGGATTGGGTCGAGGCCGTCTATACCGGGGAAGAGCGCCAACATGGGCTGGTCAGCGCCTTGCTGGATGGGGCCCGCACCAAAGGCGTGGGCCGCTATCGCCGCCCGGGAATTGCCGAGCTTGAATATTGGGGGCCTCGGGGAATGGTTCTGGCCACCACCTTTCACCTGCGGCAGACGGATGCGGAAACGGTTGAGGGCATTGGCTGGCTCAGTGCCCCGCGTCAACATGGCTTGGGTCATCTCAAGGCGCTGTTTTTCAAGCCGATGTTTCGCGTGGCGCTGGAACAGGATCGACGGGTATTGGCATCGGCCTACGAGAACAGACGCGGCAGCACCCGCATGATCGGACCGCTGGACATTCTGCGGCGCGAGATTGAGCTGATCGAAGCAGGCCAGACCCTGACCCCCGGCGTGCAACGCTATGAGATGGAGCTCTGATCCTCTCCGTTCCATTCGATACCCCAGGTCGAGGCGCGCTCCAGACTGATCCGATGCCGCAAAGCGATGCTGGCAAACTCCGCGACTGATCGAAGCTGTGCCCCCAGCCCCACCCGCGTACCGGACCATCCCATAACATCGCCCGAGCGGCTCAGCGCATCCCGAAAGACACGCCGCTCCTTTCGCCGCAGCATCATTGGCAGGCCGTAGAGCCGTAACGCCAGCCGTACCGCCTGCGGGTCGGTGACGTTTGGCTTAACCTCGGCGTCATCCATGAACATGGCACGTACGAAAGCCGCCCCGTCGGTGAAAAAATGCAGCCCGCTTGTCGAGCGGGGATTACATTCGAGCGGGACTATCTGTCCATCGTCGGTCTGCATCAGGTCAAACGAAACCTGACCTGTCCATCCGGTCGCGCGGACAAAGCACTCCACGAAAGGGCGGACGATTTCCGCGTCGGCAGGTTCAAAGCAAACAGCCGCCCCCGGCCCGGCTCGCACCAATCCCCGATAGGCAGCAAGCGCAACAACTCGGCCCTGACGCGCCACGGCGTAGACGCATAGCTCCGCGCCTGCTACGTGGCGCTGAGCAACCCAAGGCGCCGCCGCCGTAGGCTTTACCCGGCGCAGGCGCGCAGCATCAGGCCGGATCAGCACCTTGGACCCGAATCGCGACCACACCGGCTTGAACACCAGATCCCGTGCAGATGCCGCGTAGGCGGCGCATTCGGCTTGGGTGGTCAGAAGGTGGGTATCTGGCGTGTCGAGCCCAATTTCCCGGCACAATTCTATGAAGGTAAACTTGTTGTGCACACGTTCGAGCAATGAAATTTCCGGTGCGAACAATGTGGCACCCATGTGGTTCTGCGCCCACATTGCGCCCAGATGCAGTGTTTCTTCGCAGGTGGGTACGACAAGTTTGATGCCCTCGGACGAAATGATCTCCGACAGCGCCGCACGCGCTGCGTGGGGCTCAGTCGTGAACGTCGGAATGCGGTGATACCCGATGTCCAATCGGTTGGCCGCAGCAACTGGGTGTTTCAGGTGATCGACCAAAGTCACCGGGTGACCTGCCTGTGCAAACAACCGCGCCAGATGCAGCGCAACTGGCGCGCGCGCACCCGAAATCAATATCGGCACTGCTGATGCCATCACGCCTTTACCGAATTGACCGCCACAGGCAAAACCTCAGTTGCAGGATCAACCGACCCAACCGCATATCCACAGAGTTTACAAGCAGGCATTGATGCAAAGGCCGGGATGCAACGCTTGTGTCTCGACCGTCCTCGCGCCCACTGGGTCTTGGGGGACAATTTGACAGAACACAAAGTCGATGCTTACCTGAGCGCAGCGCGACACGGGTAATCTGAATTTCCAAGATTTATCAGCGTTCTGAGACGTCTTTCAGGGCGGCGTTAAGGCCAGACTTGCAACTGGAGAATTTGAGATGGAATTGATCACAGAACAGCTTCGCGCCTATCCGATAATGGCGCTGTTTCTTTGTCTGGGCCTGGGTTATGGCGTCGGTAAGTTCCGGGTTGGCAAGTTCGAACTGGGCGGCATCGCAGGGACCCTGTTGGTGGCGGTTTTTGTGGGCCAGATCGGCGGCATCAACCTGAGCACCGATGTCCAGAACGTCTTTTTCTCTCTGTTCATCTTCATGGTCGGCTACAATGGCGGACCACAGTTCTTTGCGGCCCTGAACCGAACCGCCCTTACGAAGCTGCTGGCCGCGTTCATGATGACCCTCTGGGGACTGTTCTTTGTCATCGTCGTCGCCAGACTGGCCGGGCTGGACAAAGGGTTGGCGGCCGGGTTGGCCGCCGGAGGACTGACACAATCCGCCATCATCGGCACCGCTGGCAACGCCATCGACCTTCTGGGGCTGGCGGCGGACGAGGCTGAAAAGCTCAAGACAAACATCGCGGTGGGGTACTCGGTCACCTATATCTTTGGTTCCATCGGCCCGATTCTTGCCGTCAGCGTCATCCCGATCATTATGCGCGTCGACCTGCGGCAAGAGGCGATCAAGCTGGCCCAGAAACTCAGCGGTGGCGGGCGCAAGCTTGAGGAAGGTGAATTCCTTCCGATGAACCGCTTCGACGCTCGTGCCTATCAGGTGAATGCCGACGCCACAATCGTGGGCCAAACTGTGAAAACCATCGAGGGCGTCTATGACGGCGACCTGATCGTCGAGAAGCTGTTGCACGACGGCACCCCAGTAGACGCGGCACCTGAAACTGTCGTCAACGCCGGGGATGTAATTGTCGTGTCGGCACTGGTTGCGACCCTGACTCAGTTTGAGGGCACCGCAAGTGGTGAGATCGGTGAATACCCGCCCGAGCTGACCGTTGTAGAAGAGCGCCGCAACGTCGTCATCACCAACCGCAAGCTTGCGGGCAAGACCCTGTCGGAATTGCGCGAAGCATTGACGGCGGATCAACGGCGCGGGGTCCATATCTCGAAGATCACGCGCATGGGGCATGACGTGCCCGTTTTGCACAACACCGAAATCCACGCGGGTGACGAGGTATCAATCGTCGGCCACAAGGACGATCTGAACCGGGTATCAAAGGTGGCGGGCTATGTGCCGCCATCGGCCTCGGTCACGAATTTCATCGCGCTGGGGATCGGCGTGGCCGTCGGCTATCTGATCGGTGAAATCAGCTTTGTCATCGCGGGCACCAAAGTGGCGCTGGGGTCTGGCCTTGGATGCCTCGTGACCGGGTTGATTATCGGGTACCTGCGTATCCGTCGACCCAAGATTGGCGGCATCAACCGGGGTGCCGCGAATTTCCTGCAGAGCTTTGGGCTTGCTGTATTTGTCGGGGTCGTCGGCCTGAACGCAGGCAAGCCCGCGCTGGAGGCAATTCAGGAATACGGCATTACCCTGTTGCTGCTGGGTGTCGTCGTCACGCTGATGCCGATGATCGTTCAGTTCCCGATCAACTATTTTGTCCTGCGCATCAAAAACCCGGTCGAGGCCTGCGCGGTGGTGACAGGGTCACGTTCCGGCAATCCAGGCTTTGCGACGCTGCTGGAAAAGACCGGCAACGCAACCCCGACGCCTGCCTTCACCATGACCTATGCGGTGGCGAATATTTTCCTGACCCTGTGGGGTCCGCTGGTCGTGGCGTTCGTGCCGTAAGTCACATCAGCAGGATTACGATGACTGAGCCCCACAGGGCCAGCAGCACATTGCCAACGGCGTAGCCTAGGCCATAGCCCAGCGTTGGAACCTGACTCTGTGCGGCTTCCTGCACGGCGGCCAGGCCGGGCGCCGACGTCCCTGCCCCGCAACAGGTGCCCGCCAGAACACCCTCGTTTATCCCAAAGACCTTGCGACCGACAAAGACCGCAGACCCATGGGCCAGTAGCACAATGGCCACCGACCCAAAGATCAGTGACGGGCCGCTTTCCATTACTCCCGTTACAAAACTGGGCCCCGAGGTGATGCCCACGCAGGCCACGAACACGCACAGCCCCAGCGAGTCGAAGATCCACAGAGTTGCCTCGGGTACGAAGCCAAACGTCCGATGGACCGAGCGCAGCCACCCCGCCACCAGTCCGCCCAGCAGCACCCCGACCGAGGTGCCCAAGCCCAGCTCAATCGCGCCATATTTCAGCGCAGGGATGCCGATCAGCCCGCCCAGCAGAATAAAAAAGGCCACAAAGACCATGTCGGTCTTGGTGGTTTCGCGATCCAAATAGCCCAACCGCTTGGCGGCGTCTTCAATATGTCCACGGGTGCCCGACACGGTCAGCACATCGCCCTTGTGCAGGGTCACACCGCGAAAGATCGGCAGCCGCTCACCGCTGCGCATGATGCCACGCAGATAGATGGTTCGCGCCTCGGGGCGGGCCGACAGTTCGGCCAGCGTTTGGTTAACCACCTCTTTATTGGTCACGACGATATCGTTGGTCTGCACCGGCAGGTCCAGAAGTTCGGGGTCTTCGACCTCTTCCCCCAGCATGGCAGTGTGGTCGATCAGATAGGACCGCACGCCTGCGATGGCAGCGATGTCGCCCTCTTGCAGCACCATATCGCGCGAGGTCGGCAGGATCTTGTTCCCGCGCCGCACCCGGTCGAAAAAGGCGCGGACATGATCGGGAACGCGGGCCTCAAGCTCAGATATTCGACGGCCCGCAAACTCGGGGTTTATGCGATAGGCGCGGGCTTCAAAATCGCGATGTTCCGACACCATAGGTGCGCCGTTATTGTCCAGCTCGGCCTCATGTTCCGCGCAGGCTTCTTTCAATGACCGGCCATATAACCGCGGGGCCAGTTGAGTGTGAAAAAAGATCGTGGCGATCACGCCTACAAAATAGGCCACGGCGAAACCAGTGGCGATCTCACCATCGAAAATCTGTTGCGCGGCTTCGTCTGCCCCGGTTTTGGCAAAGGCATCGATAGCCACGCCCAGCGTAGCACTTTCGGTCACACCACCCGCCAAAAGACCCGCGGCGATCCCAACCGACAGCCTCATCAGCGGGGCCAACACCGCGGCCACCACCAACGCCACGACACACAGCAGCACTGTGACGGCGATCTGCGGCAAGGCGTGCAGGTTCAGGGATCGGAAGAACTGCGGCCCGGTCCGGTATCCGATCGAGAACAGGAACAGCAGAAAAAACGCCTGTTTCAAGTCATCCGACACCACCACCCCGGTCTGGCCGACCAGCACTCCAGCCAACAGGCAACCCGCCACCGATCCCACGGTGAACGAGCCGACGGTGATTTTTCCTAGCGCATAGCCAAGGGCGAGGCTGCAGAACAAGGCAAGGGCGGGATGGTGGCCAAATATCGACCCGATCAATTCCATTTCGCCCCTCCCCCTGCGCCGTTATTCAGCCGTGCAACGGCAACCCTTTCGAGGCGCGATAGGCCTGCACATAGCCCACGGCCACCGCCCGTACCGCGCGACCAATCTGACGATAGGCGCTGTCATCGAGATTGGCGAAGGACACCCGTGCGGACCAGTTCGGGGCATCAAAGCCCGACCCGTTCAGCAGCACAATCCCGTGGTCCTGCGCCAGCTTGAACGAGATATCCAGCGGGTGGACGTTTTCCTTGATCCACGCGACCACCTCTTCGCCCACGTATTTGCGCAGCCAGAACTCAAAATCGATTATGCCATAATACCGGTCGAACAGCGGGTTGTCGGGCACTTCGATGCCCATGCCTTTGACCAGCTCATCAAAGCGGTGTTTCAGGATGCCCCAGCAGAACTTCTGGTAGCCTTTGTCCTCGTCCATCAATTCGACCAAAGAGAACAGCGTCATCATCACCTGCTGCGGCAGAGACAGGCCCGCAGTGTGGTTCAGCGCCACGTCGCGGCTGTCCGCGACAATCCGATCGATGAACTTGAACGAGGACGGGTCCGGGGTCAGCGTCTCGTATCGCGCGTTGACCACGGCTTTGGTCTCGTCCGGCGCTTCGGCGATCATCTTGTCGAAGATGTTGTTCTCGGCCACCAGTATCGCGCCCAGACGCCAGCCGGTGCAGCCGAAATACTTGGAGTAGGAATAGACCCCGATCGTGTTCTCGGGCAGGTGCCCCATCACTGACTGGAAGTTCGGAATGAACGTACCGTAGACGTCGTCGGTCAGTATGATCAGATCCGGGCGGCGGGTTTTGACGAACTCGACTAGCCGGGCCATCACTTTGGGGCTGATTGCGACTGAGGACGGGTTACCCGGGTTGACCAGAAACAGCGCTTTGACCTTCGGGTCGGCAAGTTGCTCAAGATCGTCATCGGTTAGCTGGAAATGGTCTTCCTCTTCCGAGGACACATCCACCACGTTAAGCCCATAGTCTTCCAGCACCGGCATTTCCAGATAGGGGGTGAAGATCGGTGTCCCCAACGCAATTGTGTCACCCGCGTTCAGCAGTCGCTGGTTCTTGAGCGCTTTAAAAATATAGCACATCGCCGCGGTGCCACCTTCGACCGCGTAAATGTCGAACTTTGCGTCGGGCCGATGCCCCGCGCACATCGCCCACATCACGTATTCATGAACGATCGCCTCATTGTGCTTCATGCAACGGTCCGGCATCGGATAATGGTCGCCAACGATACCGTCGGTCAGTTCCAGCACGAAATCATCTGGAATGAAGCCGAATTTCTCAATCGCAAAATCCACCACGGCGGCCAGAATATCCGCTCCCGGAGGACCGTTCTTATCTACTGAGTCCGTACAATACGCCTTGAGCCGATCATAGCAGCCCGGCCCCTGCGGCATCCCGGCCAGCCCGACCTGCGGTTCATTGCGGTGGCGCTGAGCCTCGGTCATTGCGAACTGGCCCAGCAGGAAAAACGCTTCGCGTGCCTTGGTGGCGATCCAGTTGGGATTGCCGCGTCCAGCATTCAGATAGGGCAAGGCCATCTGGCGCGCTTCTTTCTCGGCCAACTTAATGAGTTCGTCTTTGATTTGAAAAGGACTTAAATTCTCGAACTTGTGAAGGTCCAGTGTTTCTGACATAGCTTCAAACCCTTGCGTTAAAACAATCGGAAGAATTCAACCGGATCGTACGCAAGGATTTGTGCTTGTGTAAACTATGCAGTCAGAGCCTGACGCAGGGGCAACCACTGCCGGGGATCAGTTGATCCGGGCCGACGCCGCTAACGCACCAGCTAGGGCGTTCTGAATCTCGGCCGGAAATTTTTGACCTTCTTCATGAAGCCCTGCAGCGACCCAGCCCACCGTGTGCCCGCGACTGCCGATGTCATTGGCGCGTACCACCGTCGGAGATGTGCGCTCGACACTAACCAGCGCCATCGTGCGTTCAATCTCACTTTCCGTCAGGACCATTTTAACCGCGCTGAAAATATCCACAGACACCTGCAGGGTCTGATGCTCCAACCGATGCGCTGCATCCGTCAGCAGGCGCGTGCAAAAAGCGGACAGGAAATACCAGCGGAAGATGGAAAACACCCGGTTCTGCAATTCACCTTGCACTGCAACACCATCATTGGCCGCGTTTGCGATACGTTGGAACGCGGCCTCGGCTGCTTTGGACGCCTGACAAATCTGCCGCTCGCGCTTGGCAATAGAAATGATACGCGGCGCAAGTTCCACTGCGGCGTGCTGGGATTCCAAATTCATATCCGTCCTCCAACGTTAACTCCTGATGAGGACTTGGAAACTCTCGAACAAATTCGGTTGCGAATTAACGCCATTATTTACAGAAATTGTCCCATTCTTGGCTAAACAAAAATGACATAAAGCCAGTTCTAACGCAAACATAAGTGACAACTGGCGGCCAACATATGCCCCTTTAAGGTTTTTACACTTTTCAAAATGAGGCACGCGTAGCAACTTGGGCTGCAAAACACATAGATCTGACACGATCTCGTAATAGTTATGCCCATTTTTGCACGTACCAAAACTCAATCCTGCTGATCAGTTTACGAGTTTGAATTTAACGAGGGGGTACGAGCGGGATCAGGGGGTGAGCGCCTGACCAACTGGGCTCGCCAACGGCCAGAGCAGCTCCCCCCGCCGCCAATACTCAGCCCATTTTGCCTTTTTGAGCATGTGCGTAGCGATAAAACGGGACATCTACGAATGATGCCAGGGGCTTTCGGACGCGCTGCCAATGGCGATCCGCAGCGGCAATACCCGAGTATTGAACCATCTGCATAACGTGGATCGCCCTAGCCAGATGAGCGACGGCGATGGTCCGTCCCTATCCTTAGGCGCACCCAATCAGGTTCAGCATCACGTCGGCCACAAAGTTGCTGAGCGCAGAGTTTACTTAGTGGAACGCCTCCATGAACGTGTCACCGTATTTCCAGTGGCCGCTGCCTGCTCTCCGGAAACCAATCTCGACCAGAATGAAAGTGATGTTCGCGGCTGGCCCATCGGACGCTCCGAGTGGCTTGGCGCAGTCCAAGGTTCATGATGTCAACTTCTTGTATACATTTTGTATCTTTTTAGAATACAAATGGCGCGTCACAGCCACGCAGCGATTCGCGCCGCACGTTCGAGGAGGGACGGATGAAAGACGATGCCAAATCCCGCAAACCCGAACTGACCCGGCGACGGTCGATCTCAATCCTGAACCGGTCCCGATGATGTATGGGGCTGTTTTGCAGTTGGCGGCGAAGAATGCGACGGGTGTGCAGGTTGGAGCGCTCAAGGCGGCGCAGGAGGCGTTC